>CAKKRD010000049.1 GCA_919902515.1 Nitrosomonadaceae bacterium
CTCCCGAGGCTCTAAAAAACATGAAATTTACCCACACTCTTTCACGAAGACCCAATTATTTATACCTTTGAGGACGCTACTCTGCCACTTTCGGCAGAGCAGGGCTATGCTCTGCTGTCCACTCACTTACCCGCTGTTTTGCCTCGTTAATTTGTGCGGGTGTCATGTGTTTTTCCACAAGACTGCGGTTTTTGCTGCCACCCGCATGACCACTGGCATCGGCAATACTGAACCACTTATGTGCTTCGATGTAGTCCTGCATGACGCCTTTGCCATGGGTGTACATGTTTCCCAGTTTGATCTGTCCCACCGCATTTCCCTGCTCTGCGGCTTTGAGATACCAAATCAAGGCCTGCTGGTAATCTTGAGTAATACCAACGCCATCATCGTACATGCCGCCAAGCTGGAGTTGCGCACTCGCAGACCCCTGTTCTGCTGCCTTGAGATACCAATACACCGCTAGCTGATAATCCTGTGTAACAGCCAAGCCGATAAAGTACCTGATGCCAAGCTGTAGTTGTGCCTTTATGTTTCCCTGCTCCGCAGCCTTTGTAAGAGATTCCACTGCTCTGGCGTAATCTTTATTGGCAAAAAATTTCTGTCCATCCTCAAAATCTCCAGCAGCAGCAGGAAGCGTCAGTAATGCCAGTGCAAACCCGGCGATAGTCGTCAGTCGCATATTTTTCATTTTTTACGCTTTACAGGTTGTCGGCTTCCTTGAGAAAGCTCTGAATAAATTCGCCGTGGAGTGTATACAGCAGGATGAGCAATGGCACAAGAACCGGTAGCTTAATCTAGGCTGTCGGGACGTGTCTAGCTTGAAAGAGGGCGTGGATCAAAGTGCGGACGAATTCAAAGGGCAGACAACCTTACCCTTGAGCGCTTCAGATTCCAGGCATTGTAGTGGTTTGCTTACGCTCAGAATTGAGTGGGAAGCTGCTGTTTCGGTAAAGAAAGTCATCTTGGAATTTCACGATAATCCACATCTGTTACGAAGTTTGCATAAATACCGTGCGCAAACCCACGCCAATCCTGGTTATATTTATAACTATATGTTTTGTAACGAATAATTGTGAGTTCAAAAATTAAGCGTACCAGGAAATATCGTTATGGAAAGGCGGGTTAGCATTGCTATTAGCAGATTGCCCACAAATTTATCCACAGCAATTGTGGACAAGAAAAATACCTTACTGCAGTCTAACAACCCATCCCCATTTTTGCCGCCGCATGTCGCCATATCAGGCTATCGATACGGTTCCCCAAAGCATGTTTCGACCATCAGTATCCATCCCGAGCGGCACTGCTCCCAGCATATTTTAAGGGTTTTTCCTAATCACTAATAATCCATTTGCTGATATGGTTGT
>CAKKRD010000050.1 GCA_919902515.1 Nitrosomonadaceae bacterium
TTTATAAGTTTTTTTGCAGGCAAGTTGCCTTTGCTCCTGATTTGCTGGCGGCATTCCGGCCTAGACTGTTTTCCCCCGGGGTTCGATAGCTACGGGTATCACAGCGCTTGATCCGGCGTGTAAACTGGGGAAAACGGCTGGATCTTACCTTGGTCGGTAACCAGCTCCCAGATTGGGCGATTGTTTGTGTGCATCCTGTCCAGCACTTTGCTTATCTCGGCATAATAGGGCCGGCGCGGGCCATGATAATCGGCTAATGGTCCGACAGGATCAAGCTGTAGTTGATAGAGTCCCAGCAATCTATTCAGGGCAGGCGCCATTACTGAGAGCCAGTGAGTGATGCCTTGTCGGGCACACATACGGATGATGCCAACGGAAATTGCCAGCATCGGATGAGGAAAACGCCGCCGGTTGCTTGAGTCGCGTTCTTTCCCACCTGCCAAGGTCGCAGATCTGCGACGTTCTTCTCTGCGCCTGGAATAATTACCTAGAAGGATAAAACGTGAGATCTCAACGGTGTGCTGCCTTAACAGTTTGCTGGTGTCTATCAGTGCGGGGTCGATCTGGGTATGCTGCTCGACAGGAAACGGCTTTCCCGAATTTGAGGGGTCAGGGAAGATCAAGCGTGCACTGCCTATGAAGTTACCGGAGGGACGATGCTTTAGCAGAAGATGGTGGGCGTGGCGGTCATGGTCGTCTGTTTCCATCCCGTTGGGATAGTGTGCAGCCTCAAACCCCGGCAGCCGCTCTTCAATACACAGCGCTAAGTAGCGCAGGCGAAATGCTTGTTCCAACAATTCCGGGGTATCAGCAGTGATGATCTCGAAGTATTCGTCGAAAGCGCCAAGCATATCATTTGGCATAAGTCGCTTCCCGCAGCCTTGTAAGTGCTGCCTTGGCGAAGTGAGATAGCGGATTGTTCTCTGGCATAGTCAGTCTGAATCGCAAGTACCGGCGCATGTCTGTTTCTGGCTGCTGTAGAGCAGGCATGATCTGCATCCCGTTGCTCTTCCCCCCGTAGTTGGTTAATGACGAAGCCATTAGACAACAGAAAATAATCCAAGAATAGCTGTAAGAAATTACAGGTATGAGCGAGTCAAGTAGGCTGCTCCACTCATTCCTGACGAGTGTCGCTCAACTTGTTCACGCTAGCTTGAAAAATGAAATACAAACTTACCGGAACCAGAGGAAAAACGGTTGATGCGCACATCATCCTGAGGAGTTTCTATGCTATTGGCCCTGCTGAGAGACTACCAATATGCTGAGCCGTCGGAGCGACGGATAATGAAGAGGTGGGACAGGGGTTACACACTCTCCTTGGTTATACTTATCCTCAGCGCGTTTACGCCGTTTTTTTCTGGATGAACTCGATCTTGTAACCGTCCGGGTCTTCCACGAAGGCAATCACGGTGACGCCATGTTTCATCGGCCCCGCTTCGCGCGTGACTTTGCCACCGCGCTTTCTCACTTCCTCGCAGGCCCGGTAGGCATCGTCCACTTCGATGGCAATATGGCCGTAACCCGCACCCAAATCATATCTCTCCACCCCCCAGTTATACGTCAGTTCCAGCACTGCGCCATCTGCCTCATCCTGATAACCGACAAACGCCAGGGTGAATTTTCCTTCGGTATAATCCTTGCGGCGCAGCACTTTCATCCCCAATACTTCAGTGTAAAAAACGATGGATTTTTCCAGATCTCCCACTCGCAGCATGGTGTGCAGAATACGCATTAAGGCTACCTCTAAAAATCCAGATTTCGTCACAATACTTTGTTGCTCACAAAAAATGTTTCCTTACATATCAGCTATATGCTGCGTCTACATTTTTTGTTCCCGCCTCGTCTTGTCTAGAACTTTGAATTTTTAGAGGCACCTTCAAATTTCTACCATTTCAAAATCTTCTTTGCGTGCACCGCATTCCGGGCAGGTCCAGTTCATCGGCACGTCTTCCCAACGTGTGCCGGGGGGAATGCCTTCTTCCGGCAATCCTTCAGCTTCATCGTAGATGAAGCCGCAAATCAGACACATGTAGCAGTGATAAGGAGTTCCAGTAGTGGGCATGGTGAGAATGATTTAGGTTAAAATATTATTTTACGATATTAACCCATGTCTCAGCCACCCCCCATCGTACTTTCTTTTGCTGCCAGTGACCCTAGCGGCGGCGCCGGTATCCAGGCAGATATTCTGACTCTTGCCAGCATGGGCTGCCACCCGCTGTCGGTGATTACCGCCATTACCGTGCAGGACACCGCCGGCGTGGATGATGTCATGGCCCTGGATCCGGAGTGGGTGGCAGATCAAGCCCGCGCGGTGCTGGAAGACATGCCGGTACATGTTTTCAAAATCGGGATGCTGGGCAGCGCCGAAATCATTATGGCCATTGCCGAGGTGATCTCCGATTATCCCGATATCCCGCTAGTGCTGGATCCGATACTCGCCTCTGGCCGCGGTGACGAACTCGCCAACGAAGATATGGTGGCAACAATGCGTGAGCTACTGCTTCCCCAAGCCACCATTATCACCCCCAATAGCATGGAAGCGCGGCGACTGGCGCAGGATGAGGAGGATGACCAGGATGCGCCGGATTTGCGCCAGTGCGCAGAGCGGCTGTTGCATATGGGTTGTAAATACGTACTCATTACCGGAACTCATGAAAATACGCCGCAAGTGGTGAACACCCTGTATGGAGCAGATGGGGTGGTACGTGCAGATGCGTGGCAGCGGCTAGCCAGTTCCTACCACGGATCAGGCTGCACGCTGGCCTCGGCCATTGCCGCCGCTATCGCCAATGGGCTGCCCATCGCCGAAGGAGTGTATGAAGCACAAGAGTACACATGGCGGGCACTGAAAGCCGGCTTTCGTCCGGGAATGGGACAATATTTACCGGACCGGTTGTTCTGGGCTTACGATGGGACTGATGCCGAGAACGGGGACAAAACGTATGCTGCTGTCAAGAATTGAAGGTTTATATGCAATCACGCCGGATGTGGCTGATACCACTGACCTGGTAACGCTGACACAACAGGTGCTGGCAGGCGGGGCGCGGCTGGTCCAGTATCGCAACAAAACGGCGGATGCCGCACTACGCTTGGAACAGGCACAGGCACTGGTTAATCTTTGCCGGAAATACAACGCGCCTCTCATTATCAACGATCATCTTGATCTCGCTGTTGAAGTCGGCGCAGCAGGGGTGCATGTGGGGCGGGAAGACATCTCCGTAACCGAAGCACGGCGCAGACTGGGGCCTGGAAAAATCATCGGGGTCTCCTGTTACAACCGGCTGGAGTCTGCCGTTGAAGCCGAACGGCAAGGCGTGGATTATGTCGCTTTCGGCGCGTTTTTTGTTTCCGCCACCAAGCCCGGCGCGGTGACTGCATCCATCGACCTGTTGCTCCAGGCAAAACAGAAACTGCATGTTCCAGTGGTTGCTATCGGCGGCATCACCCCGCATCATGCCGTGGGGTTGATACGCCAGGGTGCCGACGCGATCGCCGCCAGCAATTCTCTGTTTGGTGCCGGCAACATTCAGGCTGCAGCTAAAAACTTTTCCCGATTATTCGAGCAAACCCGGCATTCTACCCACCACACTTATGAGCTAGCCCATGACTTCACGTAATCAGCAATTATTCGAACTCTCGCAGAAATATATCCCCGGTGGCGTCAATTCCCCGGTGCGCGCCTTCAAGTCGGTGGGCGGTGTGCCGATATTTTTCCGCCGCGGGCAAGGAGCCTACGTATGGGATGCGGACGGCAAATCCTACCTGGACTACGTCGGCTCCTGGGGACCGTTAATCTTGGGTCATGCTCACCCTGAAGTGATCAAAGCGGTGCAGGCAGCGGCACAGAACGGCCTGACTTTCGGCGCACCCACCGAAGCGGAACTGGAAATAGCGCAACTGCTGTGCAAGCTGGTTCCTTCGATTGAGCAGGTGAGGCTGGTGAGTTCTGGGACTGAAGCCACCATGAGCGCCATTCGCCTGGCGCGGGGCTATACCGGCAGAAGCCGCATTATCAAATTCGAGGGCTGCTATCACGGCCATGATGATGCGCTGCTGGTGAAAGCAGGTTCCGGGGCACTCACTTTCGGTCATCCCAGTTCCGCCGGGGTTCCCGCAGAAACTGCGGCCCATACCATGGTGCTGGATTACAACGACCTGGCCGGAGTGGAACGAACGTTCGCTCAGTCTGGCAAAGAAATTGCCGCAGTCATCGTCGAACCGGTGGCGGGCAACATGAATCTGGTGGCGCCAAACCCCGGTTTCCTGGCGGCTTTGCGCACGTTATGCACGCAACATGGCAGTGTGCTGATTTTTGATGAAGTGATGACCGGCTTCCGCGTTGGCGCAGGCTGCGCTCAAGGACTTTATGGCATCAAGCCAGACCTTACCACTCTCGGCAAAGTGATTGGTGGCGGCATGCCGATGGCCGCCTTTGGCGGCAGGCGTGACATCATGCAATGTCTGGCTCCGCTGGGGCCGGTGTACCAGGCAGGCACTCTTTCCGGTAATCCGGTTGCAGTAGCCGCAGGACTTGCTACCTTGCGACTAGTGCAAGTAGCGGGATTCTATGAAAAACTTGCTGCCAGCACCCGGCAGCTTACCGAGGGTCTCACTGCCGCCGCAAAAAAATATGGTATCGTTTTTTGTGCGCAAGCAGTGGGAGGGATGTTCGGCCTCTATTTCAGAGCAAGCCCACCGACCAGTTATGCCGAAGTGATGGAATGCGACAAGGAAGCTTTCAACCGCTTTTTCCATGCCATGCTAGGCGAAGGCATTTATTTCGCGCCGTCAGCATTCGAAGCCGGGTTTGTTTCTGCTGCACATGGCGCCGAGGATATCAACAAAACGTTGGCTGCAGCCGAACGAATATTCGGCGCCTGGAAATAACAAAGGCGGCCGAGGCCGCCCTTGGGAAACCGCTATGCCCGAGTTTAGCGCAGGCCGGAAATGAACTCCGATACTGCCTGCATTTCCTTCTCGCTCATGTGGTTGACAATCATATGCATTACTTGATTACTATCATTGGTGCGCTCCTCTTTGCGGAATGCCCGTAGTTGTGCCAAGGTATATTCCGCATGCTGCCCGGCAAGGCGCGGATAGACCGGTGGAATGCCAGCACCATTGGGGGAATGGCAACTGGCGCATGCCGGTACACTGGCTTCGATGTTGCCACCGCGATAAACTTTTTCACCCTGCTGCGCCAGCGATTTGTCCTTGGCCCCTCTGGGCTTGGGAGTTTGCTGGGCATAATAGGCGCCGAGATTCTTCATGTCATCCGGCGACAGCGCCATGACCATTGCACCCATGACCGGACTGTTGCGCTCCGCGGGTTTACCGTCCTGCGCCTTGAAATTCATCAGTTGCTTGGTGGTATACTCGGCATGCTGTCCGGCCAGACTTGGATTGGTCGGGATAACGCTGTTGCCATCGGCATTGTGACAGCCTGCGCAAACTTGGGTGGCGATCTGCTGGCCTTTGACTGCATCACCTTTGGTGGCAGTTTCGGCAAATATTTGGGTAGACACTGCCAGCATAGCCAACATTGCCATGTTTGATGCTACTTTCATGCCTTGCATTCCCGAGACTCCCAAAAAAGTGATATTCATGCGGTTGGTGCCGAATTCTAACAAGATAAGGTCTTGTTAACAACAACAAACCGTCAACAAATGAAAGCACTATTTTTTCTGTTGTTATTTGCCAACGTGGTTTTTGCAATCTATATTCAGTC
>CAKKRD010000051.1 GCA_919902515.1 Nitrosomonadaceae bacterium
CTGAAGAGGAGGCGGTGGAATCGGAGCACCACCGCGATAGCGGTTTAGTTCAACAAATGCTTGGGGCATCCTCTACAATCCTTGCAACCCTCTTGCCAAATCCGCCTTGATGTCTCGCACCGCTTCCAGCCCCACCGCAATACGCAACAGGCCTTCGGTGATGCCTGCCGCATCCCGCGCTTCCTGAGTGATACGGGCATGGGTAGTGGTGGCAGGATGAGTGAGTGTACTCTTGGTATCACCCAGATTGGCAGTGATCGAAATCAGACGAGTGGCATCCACCACCTGCCACGCGGCTTCTTTTCCACCCTTCATTTCAAACGAAACGATACCGCCACCCGTTTTCTGCTGCTGCCGAGCAAGCTCGTACTGTGGATGAGACGCCAAACCAGGATAATAAACTCGCGCCACATTGGGTTGTTTCTCCAGCCAGCGGGCAATTTCCATGGCATTGGCAGAATGAGCCTCCATCCGGATTTTGAGAGTCTCCATTCCCTTCAGAATTACCCAGGCATTGAATGCGCTCAAGGTCGGACCAGCGGTGCGCAGGAAACCATGTACTCCTTTTTCCATCACTAACTCCCGATTCCCCAGCACTGCGCCACCCAGCACCCTGCCCTGACCATCGAGATACTTGGTAGCGGAGTGGATCACGAGATCTGCGCCCAGCTCCAGCGGCCGTTGCAGTATCGGCGAACAGAAGCAGTTGTCCACTGCAAGCCATGCTCCGGCTTTTCTCGCAACCGCAGCCAACGCCGCGATGTCGGAAATTTCAGTGAGCGGATTTGACGGGGTTTCTATGAACAAGAGTTTTGTGTTGGCTTTTACCGCTGCCTGCCATGCCGCAACATCGGTGGCTGAAACGAATGTGGTCTCGACGCCGAAGCGCTTGAGGATATTGTTAAACAGGTTTACCGTGGCGCCAAACAGACTGCGTGAGGCGATCACGTGATCACCTGCGGACAGCAGCCCCATTACGCAGGAAAGTATTGCCGACATGCCGGAAGAAGTGGCGACACAGGCCTCCGCTCCTTCCAGTGCGGCAAGCCGCTCCTCAAAAGCGGTGACCGTGGGGTTGGTAAAACGCGAATATATATTTCCCGGCTCTGCGCCGGAAAACCGTGCAGCAGCTTGGGCAGCGCTATCAAACACATAGCTTGAGGTAAGATACAAAGCCTCGGAGTGCTCATTGAATTGGCTGCGGTGAATGCCCGTATGCAGCGCTAGTGTTTCCAGTTCAAAATCGTCAGACATGGGAGATCCCCTCCAAATAAAAAACCCGTTCAGCCTTTGCCAAAACGGGTTTCCCACGCTTTAGCTGTATTTATAACGCGCCCGCAAGCTGAATATCAAATCGGCGCACACCCGCAAATTACGCTTGGTGGGTGTTTTTGTCAAATCTTCTAGTCTACCGCCACCAAATTCAAATCCAGTTGCGTGCTGGATCTGGCTTGCGCTAATGCCAGACCACCATTGCGTTGCGCCTCGATAATGGCCAGGTATTCCGGTGTAACATCGCCGGTAATGTAATTGCCATCGAAACAGGAAGTCTCATACTTTATAATCACTGGATTGACCCGGCACACGTCTTTCTTGAGGGAATCGAGATCCTGGTAAATAAGGTGGTCCGCACCGATCTCTCGGCAGATATCATCGTCATCACGGCCGGTGGCGATCAGTTCCTGACGCGTCGGCATGTCAATCCCGTAAACGTTGGGAAACCTTACTGGTGGCGCGGCCGAAGCAAAATATACTTTGTGCGCTCCGGCTTCCTGCGCCATTTGCACAATTTCCCGGCTGGTAGTGCCACGCACAATGGAGTCATCCACCAGCAGCACGTTCTTGCCGCGGAATTCCACACTCATCGCGTTAAGCTTCTGCCGTACTGATTTACGCCGTTGCTGCTGTCCCGGCATGATGAAAGTACGGCCAATGTAACGATTCTTGACGAAACCCTCGCGGAAGTTCAGCCCCAGGCGGTTGGCAAGCTGCAAGGCACTGGGACGGCTGGAATCCGGAATTGGAATCACCACATCAATGTCTAGATGCCGCATAGTTTTGGTGATTTTGTCGGCCAGACTCTCGCCCATATTCAGTCGCGTCTCGTATACCGAAATACCGTCCATTACCGAATCGGGGCGCGCCAGATAGACATACTCGAAGATGCATGGATTAAGCGTAGGATTGGCGGCGCACTGTTTGCTATAAAAATTGCCGCTCTCGTCAATAAAAACCGCCTCTCCCGGTGCAATGTCACGTACCAGTTTGAACCCCAAAGTATCGAGCGCCACACTCTCGGATGCCACCAGATACTCGACTCCCTGCTCGGTATCGGCACAGCCGAACACTAGCGGACGAATGCCGTAGGGATCGCGAAAAGCCAGCAACCCATAACCTGCGATCATCGCTACGACCGCGTAGGCACCGCGACAACGCTGGTGGACACCAGCAACTGCGGCAAAAATGGCAGCGGGATCGAGCTGATGATTTTTTGTGCTTCTTTGCAGCTCATGTGCCAGCACGTTGAGCAGCACCTCGGAATCGGAATTGGTATTGACGTGACGCAAATCCTCGCGAAACAACTCCTGGTTGAGTTGTGCCGCGTTGGTGAGATTGCCGTTGTGCCCCAGCACGATGCCAAACGGCGAGTTGACATAAAATGGCTGCGCCTCGGCGGTGGATTCAGCAGAACCCGCCGTTGGATAGCGCACATGGGCAATACCCATATTGCCGGCTAATGCGCGCATGTTGCGGGTTCTGAACACATCCCGTACCAAGCCGCCGCCCTTTTGCATGTGAAAAGTGTTGCCCTGCGCGGTGACTATGCCGGCGGCATCCTGGCCACGGTGCTGCAACACCAGTAATCCGTCATAAAGCAACTGGTTGGCAGGAGATTGTGCGACTACACCCAGAATTCCACACATGATTGCATCCCGGAAAGAGCGTACAGATTAATGCTGCATGAAAAACATGTAAAGAAATTTACTTCGCATCTTACACTGCACCATAGCTTGATCATCACCATTCACCGCACTCACCTCTGCCGCTCATAATGAACACGCTCGGAAAGATCCTGCGGCAGCCAGGGCATCATCATCGTCACCGCTGCTTCAAGCGGTTTACTCAATAGGGCTTTCTGCCAGAATGGTTCTTGCGGTAGCGTAGTCAGCCCACCTGCCAATACAATCAGCAGCACTACCAGCAGCCCACGTACAAGACCAAACAATGAACCCAGAAGCCTGTCAATAAATCCCAGTCCCACGGTCTTTATCATGGCCGAGGCCAGCATGGTGACCAAACCCATTGCCAATAGTGCCGACAGGAATATCGCGATGAATGCCATCGACATACGTAGCAATTCTCCATCGATGTTAGCCGGCAGCATCGGCGCAAAACCTGCTGCCAGAGAATTCGCTGCCATAAACGCAACTACCCATCCCGCCAGCGACAATAACTCGCGCACTGCGCCACGGACCACACTCAGCAAAAGTGATGCAACCAGCACGCTCAGAACAGCGTAATCGAAAATAGTCATCTGCAAGCAGGAGCAGAACTACCGGAGCAAGCCCCCCACATGCGGCGGTCACTAGCGCTTCGTTGCATCCAGGCTATAAATTCCATCATGGGAATTATTGCGCCGTCACTACGCCATCAAGCCCCAACTTTTTCAATCTCTCACGCATTTCCTCCGCCTCCCCGCGCGCCGGGAAAGGACCAATACGTACACGGATTACTTTACCCTTGTCGGTATTGAGATTTTCCGTATAGGTACTGATGCCGTTAGAGGTGAGGTTTTGCTGCTGTTGCCTGGCCTTGACTGGATCAGAAAATGCACCCAATTGCACCACAAAGGTACCCGTAGCAGCGACCGGTTTTTCGACCCGGGATTCAGTCTTGGCATCGGATTTATTCTCAACCGGCTTCTCTACCGATTTTCCTGCAGTTTGCGCTGGCTGCGGCAGCGTCTGAGACTTTGCTTGCTCTGCTTGCTCTGCTTGTTGTACCGCGGACTCAGGTTCTTCAACCACAGCGATAGCTGGCGCCTCTACCTCGGAAACAATCTTGGGAGTAAACTCGCCCGCAGAATTTTCCGAGGGAATATGGATGTCAATCTCCTGACTCCCCTGTTTTGGTTCGCTGTCGAGCACCATCGGTAGAATCACAACTGCGGCGATCACCAGTGTAACTGCCCCAACCAGGCGTCTTCTGGCACGTTTCCTTAATTGAATTTCTTCTTCGCTGACTGTTCTTGCCATTTGAGTCTGCCCATTTCACTACTCACCACTTACCACTCACTACTTACCACTATCTGGGTTTAACTGCATTTCGGTATCGCAATACTTCACCCACGGTATGGAACGAGCCGAACACGCAGATTCTATCATTTTCGCTCGCTCGCTCACAGGCATATGCATAGGCCGTAGCAATATCAGGAAAAGTGCAGATTGTTGCTCCTGCCTCCACTACATTTACGCTTTGCAGCACCTGCCGCAGTTCATCAGCAGAAGCACCGCGTGGCGCATTGATGTCTGCCGCCAACCACACATCTACTGCGGGCATGAGCGCCCGCACCACACCGGCCATGTCCTTATCCCTGAGCATTGCGAATACCGCATAAGTCTTGGGGTAGCAACCCATATTGCCGAGGTTGGCAGCCAGAACATGCGCGGCGGCCGGGTTATGTGCCACGTCCAGCACCGTTAGCGGCTGGCCCGCTAATACCTGGAACCGCCCCGGTAATGCCACTTCCAGCAGGCCCTGGCGTATGTCACCCATGGTAACCGGCAAGCTGTCTCTGATCGTATCCAGTGCAGCGAGGCAGGCACTGGCGTTGCGCAATTGATAAATACCACGCAGGGCAGGATGGGGGAGCGAATGACGCTTGCCTCCTGCCCCCCAATAATCCCATTGAGTTGCATCGGTCGAGTAACCGAAGTGTTCGCCAATATGCATGAAATTTGCACCAATCACCTCTGCATGCCGGCGGACGGCAGCGGGAACATCCGGCTCCGAACAGATTGCAGCCCTGCCGTTCCTGAAAATCCCCGCTTTCTCGAATCCGATTTCTTCCCGCGTGTTGCCAAGATAATCCATATGATCGAAGTCAATGCTGGTCAGTACTGCGCAATCAGCATCAAAGATATTGACTGCATCCAGGCGCCCGCCCAGCCCCACTTCCAGAATCGCAACATCCACTCCGGCTTGGCTGAACAACTGCATTGCCGCCAGAGTTCCGAACTCAAAATAAGTCAGGGAAATGCCATTGGCTACCCGCGCCGATTCGACTTCTTCAAAAGCCTTACATAAATCAGTGTCGCTTGCCTCCTGTTGGTTTATCCGCACCCGCTCGTTATAACGCAGCAAATGTGGCGAAGTGTAGCAAGCGACACGATACCCGGCACGACTCAGAATCGCTTCCAGCATGGCGCATGTCGAACCCTTGCCATTGGTACCGCCGACAGTGATGATGGGAAAACATGGCACAAGGTCTAGCGTGGTCTTGACCTGATCGACACGCTCCAGTCCCATCTCGATGGTCATGGGGTGAAGGTGTTCGAGATGGCTCAACCAATCAGGCAGAGCTCTGAGTTTTGAGTTGGATTCGATCATTTGCCGTTACGTGCCGTCCTGGCAATGAATGCTACAATACAGGTTGAATCAGGATGTGGGGGCAGGCACTCGCATCAGCAGTGTGCACAGATTGGCGAGCTTGTCGCGCATCTGCCTGCGGTCCACGATCATGTCTATCGCTCCATGCTCCAGCAGGAACTCCGCACGCTGGAAGCCTTCCGGCAGGGTTTGCCGCACTGTCTGCTCGATCACGCGCGGCCCGGCGAAACCGATCAGCGCTCCCGGTTCGGCGATTACCACGTCGCCGATAAAGGCAAAACTGGCCGATACGCCACCCATAGTGGGGTCGGTAAGTACCGAGATAAATGGAATTTTCTCCTGACTCAACTGGGTAAGTGCCGCCGATGTCTTGGCCATTTGCATCAGCGATAACAGCCCTTCCTGCATGCGCGCTCCGCCACTGGCGGTAAAACATACAAACGGCAGATGCTGTTCAACGCATACCTGCACTCCGCGTGCAAAACGCTCGCCCACCACCGAACCCATCGAGCCACCCATGAAACCGAATTCAAACGCCGCTACCACCAAGGGGACCGTCTTGACGCTGCCCTGCATTACCACCAGTGCATCGTCTTCATCAGTATCTATTTTCGCCTGCGCTAAGCGATCACTGTAACGTTTGCTGTCTTTGAATTTAAGTGGATCCAGCGACAGCACTTCTGCACCGATCTCGTAGCGCCCCTCGGCATCCAGCAACAAATCAAGGCGTACTCTGGCAGAAATGCGGTTGTGATGATTGCACTTGGGACAGACGTTAAGGTTATTTCCCAGATCGGAGTAATACAGCACCGCTTCGCAGGAAGCGCATTTGCTCCACAACCCTTCCGGTACGATTTTTTTCTCGCCGCTTTCCTTGCGCTTGATTTTTGGGGGAAGAAGTTTCTGGAACCAGCTCATAAGTCTGCATTCAACCTTTAATGTTTGCCGCTGACTTCATCAATTGCGCTACGCAGGCCCTTTACCAAATAAGCCACATTTGCCAGCATTTCCGTTCTGGGCGACTTCTCAATTTCCTCGATAATGCGGCTACCTACCACCACCGCATCCGCCAACCCGGCTACCGCTTTGGCTGTCGCGCCATCGCGGATACCAAAACCGACACCGATGGGGATGGAAATATGTGAACGCAACTGGCTCAGCTTGCTGGCTACTTCGCTCAAGTCAAGGTGTGATGCGCCAGTCACGCCTTTCAGTGAAACGTAGTACACATACCCCTGTGCCATCTCTGCCACTTGCTCAATACGTGTCTGCGGCGTAGTGGGAGACAACAGGAAAATTGCATCCAATTCCTGCTGCCTGAGATGTTCCACCCATTCCGCACATTCTTCCGGCGGATAATCCACCGTCAGCACCCCGTCTACGCCGCATTCTTTTGCCTTGGCTGCAAATTTCCCGTAGCCCATTGCTTCCACCGGGTTGGCATAGCCCATCAATACTACCGGCGTGCTCATATCACTTTTTCTGAATTCCGCCACCATCGCTAATACATCTTTCAAACCCACATGATGCTTCAACGCTCGTTCGGAGGAGCGCTGTATGGTCGGCCCATCCGCCATCGGGTCAGAAAATGGCACCCCCAGTTCAATGATGTCAGCGCCCGCCTTCACCAGTTCATGCATCAAAGGAACCGTCATTGTCGGATCCGGATCACCGGCGGTGATGAAAGGGATCAGGGCTTTTCTATTTTGCTGGCGCAGCCTGTCAAATACTGTTGCAATACGGGACATGAATATCTCGGGTTCGGTCAGAATGTAATGCCGGAGGCTTGAGCCACGGTGGCCATGTCCTTGTCACCGCGCCCGGAGAGATTCACCAGCAGTAACTTGTCCTTGTCGAGCGTAGGTGCTAGCTTGGCAGCGTAAGCCAGCGCGTGGCTTGATTCCAGCGCCGGCATGATGCCCTCGTAACGGCACAGGGTATGGAACGCCGCCAGCGCTTCAGTATCAGTTATCCCCACGTATTCGGCGCGGTTACTGTCCTTGAGCCAAGCGTGTTCCGGGCCAACACCGGGGTAGTCAAGGCCGGCGGAAATGGAGTGGGTCTCGATAATCTGTCCATCCTCATCCTGAATCAGGTAGGTGCGATTACCATGCAGCACACCGGGCCTTCCTGTCATCAGGGTGGCAGCGTGCTGGCCGCTTTCGATACCGTGGCCTGCCGCTTCTACGCCTATCATGCGTACAGTGCTGTCATCTATATAGGGATAAAACAGGCCGATAGCGTTTGATCCGCCACCGACGCAGGCGATCAGCGCATCCGGCTGACGCCCATATTCTTCCTGCATCTGCACCTTTGCTTCACGCCCGATGATGGCCTGAAAATCACGCACCATCATCGGATAGGGATGCGGGCCCGCCACCGTGCCGATGATGTAGAAAGTATTCTCAACATTGGTAACCCAGTCGCGCATGGCTTCATTGAGCGCGTCCTTCAGCGTCCGGGAACCAGACTCGACTGGCACCACCGTCGCACCCAGCAGCTTCATCCGATAGACATTGGTAGCCTGGCGTTTTACATCCTCGGAACCCATGTAAACCACGCATTCCATCCCGTAGCGCGCGGCTACCGTGGCGCTGGCAACGCCATGCTGGCCCGCCCCGGTCTCAGCAATCACGCGTGGTTTACCCATGCGCTTGGCCAACAGCGCCTGGCCGATGGTGTTGTTGATTTTGTGCGCACCAGTGTGATTCAGGTCTTCACGCTTCAGCAGAATCTGTGCCCCCCCCAGAAGTGCCGACCATCTCTTTGCATGGTAAATGGGGGTGGGTCGCCCCACGTAATGTTTCAACTCATAGGCGAATTCCGCCTGAAAATCGGCATCACTGCGATAGTGCTCATACTGGCTGCGCAATTCCTCCAGCGCCGCGATCAGCGTTTCAGCTACAAATACCCCGCCATAAGGGCCAAAATGGCCGCGCTTGTCGGGAAGGTCATAAACTTTCACTATTTCGAACTCCTTGCATGAAAGCGGCAATTTTCTCCGCATCCTTGATGCCCTTGGCAGCTTCCACCCCACTCGACACGTCCACCGCCCATGGTTGCACCTGTTTGATCGCCGTTGTCACGTTGCCAGGATGCAGACCACCGGAAAGAATCAGCGGTAGCGGTAAGCGTTGCGGAATCAAGCCCCAGTTAAACGCATCTCCTGTACCGCCCGGCGTACCTTCAACGTAGGTATCCAGCAGCAGTCCCCTGGCACTGGAATAACGAGTTGCGTATTGTAGCAAATCTACCCCGGCCTTGACTCGCACGGCCTTAATATATGGCAGTGAAAATTGGCTGCAAAATTCCGGGGATTCATCGCCGTGAAATTGCAGCAGGTTCAAACCGGCTACAGAGGCGGTTTGTTCTACCCATTCCGCTTCCGGATCGACATACACACCTACCGAGCTAACGAATGGCGGCAGTGCAGCTACAATTTCACGCGCTCTAGCAGGCGTGACAGCGCGTGCGCTTTGCGGCCAGAACACAAGACCGATTGCGTCTGCACCCAGACGCGCTGCCGCCAGCGCATCTTCAATACGGGTAATACCACAGATTTTTATTCGGGTAGGCATAGATCAAAACAAGTCTGTTGAACACGAATGGAAAACAAGCTTTCTGTTAATTGTGGTTAAGTTCTTCCTTGTCGCGACTGAATCCGCGGCAGTAAGCCCGCAATGGGTGGGTCTGTAAATCCCGGCATACCCCATTTTGGATCATAGGCAATCCCCACCAAGTATAACCCGGCAGCGGGGAAAGTCGGTGCAGCATGAGTACGGTCACGACCTTCCAGCAGTGTTTGCATCCATTCGGACTGATATTTGCCCTTGCCCACATAAACCAGGCAACCCACAATATTGCGCACCATGTGATGCAGAAACGCGTTTGCACGCAACTCAAACGCAATGATGTCGCCTTGCCGCGTGATTTCCAGTTTGGTCAGATTGCGCACCGGGGACTTGGCCTGGCATTCGGCTGCACGGAAGGCGCTGAAATCATGTTCACCCAACAGCATCTGTGCGGCGACTCGCATCCGTTCCAGATCAAGGGGCTGGTGAAACCAGCCGACTTTGCCATGATGAAGCCCGGAACGCACTGGATGATTCAACAGCAGGTAGAGGTAACAACGTTCGCTGGCGCTGTAGCGGGCATGGAAGTCATCAGGAACCTCGGATGCCCACAGCACCGCCATGCTGTCAGGCAACAGTGCATTGACACCACGTACCCAGGCACTTGGAGGCCGCTGTGCCTGCGAGTCGAAATGCACCACCTGGTACAGAGCATGCACGCCAGTATCGGTACGTCCCGCCGTGACTACCCGGACATTGCTACCGGCGATTTTCGACAATGCCTTTTCCAGTGCATCCTGTACTGATCTGCCCGAAGGCTGACTTTGCCAACCACAAAAACCGCCACCATCGTACTCCAGCACCAGCGCGATTCTCACAGGATAAGTGCTGTCAGTGTCAAAACGATCCAGAGCTGAATCGGAGCGGCCGGGTGCATGGATGGAATTCCTGCAGGGAAAGTAGAAATACTGAACATATGGAATCCCGTGGAATAGCGCCGCAGGGATTTCTAATTAATCTTTGATTAACACCAGATTGGGGGGCTAATCCAGATACAAATCCTACAGACTCGCCAGCATCGTCCTCGCGCTTTCCTGTTGCTGGGCATCGCCTTCTCGCACTACTTCCTCGAGGATTTCTCTGGCACCATCATTGTCACCCATTTCCTGATAAGCTCTGGCCAAATCAATCTTGGTAGCAATTTCATGCCAGTGGGCACCTTCCGCAGGTTTCGTGTCGGTTGATGGGGCAGGCGGCGGTTCGCCCATGTTTAAATCAATATCGGCCAGGTCAGACTCGGGTAGGGGAGCGAAATCCAGCGCTGGCACTGCAGCAGGTTCGGGCTCTGGTTCAGGTGTAACAGGAAAATCAATGCTGAAGGCCAATCCCGTGTCTTCAGCCGGAGGTGTTTCCACAGCAGCATCCGTCGCAGGAGCATCAAGATCAAACACCATGGCTTTTTCCAGACCCTCCCCCGTTGGCATTGCTAACGCAGTTACCGCAGCGGATTGGTTGCCGAACACGGAAGATTCGTGATCATCACTGCCATACTCTGCATCGAATTTCATTCCAAAATCGGGCTCAGCCGCCTGCTTCCATGCTGCTGATTGGTTCGCTGGCGTGGAAGCGGCATCATCCATGTCAAAATTCACCGCAGAAGTCATTCCCGATGTGGTTACATTCTGCGGCGAATCGAAAATAGACGCAGGTGCCTCACCCTTGGCCGCATCGATATTTGTTGCGACTGCGTCGCCGTACAAAGGGTTCCCGGGATCGATCCCGGCTCCCAATCCGACGGCCCTCTCCCACAGTGGACTAGAAGGTGCCACAGCTTGCAGTGCCCGGGCAGTGACTTCAAACGCAGCCTTGTCCTTGCGCTGAACATACACCTCAAGCAATTTAGCCAATATTTCCGGACGATTCGGATCCTTTGCCAGGGCCTCTGTGAGAGTTTTCTCGGCCTGGGTATCGCGTCCATAATCCAGATAAATTTCCGCTTCGGCGACTGGATCGACATCTCCGGTACCTATAACTGCTTCTGATTCGGGTGCGGGTGCAGGTGCGGCTTCGGATAACGCTTTGTCATGTGGCTGAGGTTCTATCATGTGCGGCGTTACGATCACATCGGAACCACCGGTTGGTGTTTCTTTTTCCCGACGCATCATGGATACACCAAGCATCCCGGTCAGCAGAAGCGCAAGCACCCCCCCCACATACTCGATGTTCTGCATGAGGTCATCCATCAGGGAGGATTCCACTGGAACGGGCGGCGGTGTAACGGTGGAATCCACCGCAGGCTTGACTGGTTCGACGGGTTTGGTTGCTGCTACTGAAGATGCATCCGGTTCTGCGGGTGTTGCACTTACGTCTTCCGATTCGGCTAACACGGCAGGTGCCGGAGCAGGCTGGGGTGACGCCGTTGGGGCTGAAGACGATGTAACATCCGGCTTGAGGCTTTCCGCTCGTTTCTGTGCTTCCACCATGGTGGTTGATTTCAATTCCAGCAGGCGCTGCATTTCCTGGATATTCTTTTCTAGCAGCGCAATGCGCTCATTGGCTTCGTTTAACGCCTTATTCCTGGCGATGGCATCTTCTTCCATCGCGCGGATGCGACCCTGCGAATCTACTCCCTTGCCACCGGCACCACCCAACTCTTCGCCTTTGGAAAGCTTCAGCACTTCTTTGGACGACTCTCTGGCTGAGGCGGAATTATCCTCAACAATAGTGGTGATCTTGCCGCTAGCCGTTTGCTTTGGTGCTCCAGTCGCTGGAGTTGCACCGGTAGCCGCGGCCAGTTTCTGCCGGTAAGCATTCCAGTCAGCTATCTGCGTTTTTACTTCTATGGCCGCTTCCGCTGCAGAAATCTTGGCAATTTCATTGCTGTCCGGCACTCGCAGAATTGGCCCGGCTTGGAGCCGGTTTATATTATTGCCGGAGAAGGCATCACGGTTTACACGATGCAATGCAATCAGCATCTGGTTGAGATTTACCCCATCGGGAGCAACCTGCCGGGCGATCCTGCTTAAAGTATCGCCGCTCCTTATCGGACCATAAGTGGTGCCGCCAGTTCTGCCAACCGGAGCCGGTTCCGGTACGGCTGGTTTTTTGTCACTGATAAAATCTTTAATTGAAGCATCCGGTTTTTCAACCGTAACCGGTTCGGCTTCAACAACAGGCGGCTCAGTGGGCGCAATCTGAATTGCGGGAGCAATCTGGGTCGTCGGCGCTACCGGTTGGGGTCTGTCAGTTTCTGGCAGATCCAGCAGCACGGTATATTCTCGCAGCAACCGCCCCGATGCCCAATTCAACTCGATCAGCATGCTCAGGAACGGTTCGACAACAGGTTGCGAGGAGACAATTCTGATGTAGGGTTGGCCGTCGGAACGGGCTTCAACGCTGACTATGAACGTAGAAAGGAACGGCGCATAATCGACATCTGCTTTACGGAAAGCATCGCGTGAGGCGAGACGTGCCGCTAAGGAAGGGATCTCCTCTTTTTTTACCGCAACCAGATCAATCTCTGCTTTGAACGACTGCCCCAGAGCAGAATTAACCGTCAGTTTTCCCAGTCCCGCTGCATGCACAGCCCACGGCGACATCAGCACGATCAGGAACAACCATACTTTAAAAAAAGATTTGCACACGGCGGCGCGCTCTGGTTTTTTGAAAGGAGAAATAGACTAACATCATGTAGTTATCGAAGCAAGCTGAGCTTGTCTCTGATGCTTTGTATCAATTCGGTTATTTCTCAACTGAAATTTCCGATTGTGGCATGATGGTTTTATACAAAATCGGCAGGCTGGCCGCGTAGTGGCCGGATACCCGAAGAGCCACTGCAGTATGCTGTGATTACTCAGGCTTCTTCATTGAGGGCATAGGATCAGGCTTGTACCAGAATTCGCAGCATCCTGCGCAACGGTTCTGCTGCGCCCCATAGCAACTGATCCCCTACCGTGAACGCGGACAGATACTCCTTGCCCATGGCAAGCTTACGCAGCCGCCCCACCGGTATATTCAGCGTTCCTGTGACCGCAGTCGGGGTAAGCTCCTTCAATGTGCTCTCACGATCATTGGGAACAACCCGCACCCAACTATTCGCTGCAGCAAGAATATCTTCAACTTCATCCAGCGGAACATCTTTCTTCAATTTGATGGTCAACGCCTGGCTATGGCAGCGCATGGCACCGACACGAACGCAGATGCCATCCACCGGGATCACCTGATCACCGCGCCCCAGAATTTTATTGGTTTCGGACTGGCCTTTCCATTCCTCGCGAGTCTGGCCGTTGCCAAGATCCCGGTCTATCCACGGAATGAGACTGCCCGCCAGCGGAACACCAAAATTCGCCGTGGGGAATTTCTCGTCGCGCAGCGTTCCCGCCACTTCCCGGTCGATGTCGAGTATGCTCGCAGCAGGATCATCCAACAGGTTCTTCGCTACCCGATGGGCTTCACCCATCTGCTGCAGCAATTCACGCATGTTTTGCGCACCCGCACCGGAAGCCGCCTGATAAGTCATGGCGCTCATCCATTCCACCAGATCTTCTTCGAACAGTCCACCCATCGCCATCAGCATCAGGCTCACGGTGCAATTGCCGCCGATGAAATCTTTCCCGCCATCGTGCAGCGCCTGTTCGATGACCGGCAGATTGATCGGGTCGAGTATGATTACGGCATCTTTCCCCATGCGCAATGTCGAGGCTGCATCAATCCAGTAACCCTGCCAGCCCGCTTGGCGCAGCTTGTCAAATACCGCAGTGGTGTAATCTCCCCCTTGGCAGGAAATGATAATATCCATCGCCTTGAGTTCATCGATATTGTACGCGTCGCTGAGCGGCGGTGTTTCTCTGCCGATATCCGGGCCCTGGCCGCCCTTTTGGGAGGTGGTGAAAAACACCGGCTCCACCAGCGCAAAATCATTTTCCTCCCGCATGCGCTGCATCAGCACCGAACCCACCATGCCGCGCCAGCCAACAAATCCAACTCGTTTCATTTGATCATCTCTCTTCTATCTATAAATTCGCCAATACCGCATCACCCATTCCGGCGGTGCCGACTTTTTTCATCCCCGATTCATAAATATCGCCGGTGCGATAACCTTGCCCCAGCACTTTCTTTACTGCATTCTCAATGCGTGCCGCCGCCGGTTCCTGATTGAATGTATAGCGCAGCATCATCGCTACCGACAATATCGTTGCCAGCGGATTGGCCACATCCTTGCCGGCAATATCCGGAGCTGAACCGTGTATCGGCTCATACAATCCTTTGTTCTTGTCATCCAGTGATGCCGATGGCAGCATACCGATAGAACCGGTCAGCATCGATGCTTCATCCGACAGGATATCGCCGAACATGTTACCCGTCAGCATCACATCGAATTGTCTGGGATTGCGTACCAACTGCATCGCGGCGTTATCAACCAGCATGTGCGTAAGCTCCACGTCGGGATATTCTGCCGCTGTTTCGACCACTACTTCGCGCCATAGTTGCGTGCATTCAAGCACATTCATCTTGTCCACCGAGCACAATCTGCGACTGCGCTTGCGCGCCGCCCGGAAAGCAACATGCGCGATTCTGCGTATCTCCGCTTCGCTATAAATCATGGTGTTGAAACCGACACGTTGACCATCGCGCCATTCGATGCCACGCGGCTCGCCGAAATAAATATCGCCGGTCAACTCGCGCACAATCAGAATATCCAGCCCTGCGACCACTTCGGGTTTCAGCGTCGAAGCGTTGGCAAGCTCGGGGTAAAGCACCGCTGGCCGCAGGTTGGCGAACAAATTCAACGCCTTGCGGATAGCGAGCAAGCCCCGTTCCGGACGCTGTGCACGCGGCAGCGTGTCATACTGCGGACCGCCCACGGCACCCAGCAGTACGGCGTCGGCGGTGGTAACCAGCTTAAGCGTCGCCTCCGGAAATGGTTCCCCGGTCGCATCTACTGCGCACCCTCCCAGTAAACCCGGCTCCAGTTCGAATTTCAATCCGTCACTTCTCAGCGCCTCCAGCACCTGCACCGCTTGGGCAACGATTTCCGGGCCGATGCCGTCACCGGCTAGAACCGCAATTTTCATAAAACCTTTTTCTGGGCCGCAGTAAAATTATTTTTACGCAAACAACCACGGCTGTTCCGTGCGCCGCTTTTCCTCGAATGCCTTGATCTTGTCCGCATACTGCAACGTCAAACCGATTTCATCCAGGCCGTTCAGCAGGCAATGCTTGCGGAACGTATCGACATCGAAGGTGCAGACTTCGCCACTGGGCGTAGTCACCGTCTGGTTCTCCAGATTTACTGTCAGACAATAATCCTCGGTTGAGCTTACTTCATGGAATATCCGATCGACGATGTTTGTATCGAGCACGATGGGCAACAGGCCGATCTTGAAGCAGTTGCTGAAAAAGATGTCGGCGAAACTGGCGGCGATGATCACCCGGAAACCATAATCCTGCAAAGCCCAGGGCGCATGCTCCCGGCTCGAGCCACAGCCGAAATTTGCGCGCGCGAGTAATATCTGCGCACCACGATAACGCGGCTGATTAAGGACAAAATCCGGGTTGAGCCTGCGTTGGATCACATCCATCCCCGGCTCGCCGTGATCCAGATAACGCCACTCGTCGAACAGATTCTGACCGAAGCCGGAACGTTTGATGGATTTTAGAAACTGCTTGGGAATAATGGCATCGGTGTCGATGTTAGCGCGATCCAGCGGCGCCACCAGCCCCTTGCAGGAATGAAATTTTTCCACTCGCTAGTCGGGGTTATTTTGCCGTTTTCTCAATCGCCTCGCCACTCCTCTGCAGATCTTTACCGAAACCCTGAAAAGTGTTGCAGGCGGACAAACAAAAAGTGGCAATCAACAAGATCATTACAGGCAATGTTTTCATAACACCCTCTTTATTAAAAAATAAACAGAAACCCTTTTCCGCAGTTTAATATATTTCCCGCACATCCACAAAATGTCCCGCCACCGCTGCTGCGGCAGCCATCACCGGGCTCACCAGGTGAGTGCGCCCACCCGGTCCCTGCCTGCCCTCAAAATTACGGTTGGACGTAGAAGCGCAGCGCTCCCCCGGCGCCAGCCGGTCATCATTCATCGCCAGACACATGGAACAGCCCGGTTCGCGCCATTCAAAGCCGGCATCACGGAATATCCTGTCGAGCCCTTCCTGCTCCGCTTGATGCTTCACCAGACCGGAACCCGGCACCACCATGGCAAGCTTGATGTTCGCGGCAACATGCCTGCCCTTCACCACTTCTGCCGCCGCCCGCAAGTCTTCAATACGCGAGTTGGTGCAGGAACCAATGAATATCTTATCCAAGCGGATTTCACTGATCGACATATTGGGAGTCAGCCCCATGTATTTGAGAGCACGCTCCATGTCATGACGCTTCACTGCATCGGCGATCTGCGAGGGATCCGGCACTCTGCCGTCAACCGTTGTCACCATCTCGGGTGAAGTCCCCCAGGTTACCTGCGGTTTGACCTGCGCCGCATCCAGCCTTACCACCTGGTCGAAGGTTACACCCTCGTCGCTTTTGAGAGTACGCCAATAAACGACCGCTTTCTCCCATAATTCGCCTTTTGGTGCAAAAGGACGTCCCTTGATGTAATCGATGGTGGTATCGTCCACCGCTATCATGCCGGCGCGCGCGCCCGCCTCGATCGCCATATTGCAAAGCGTCATGCGCGCTTCCATGGAAAGCGTGCGGATGGCACTACCGGCAAATTCAATGGCATAGCCGGTAGCGCCTGCGGTACCGATCCTACCGACAACGGCAAGCGCAATGTCCTTGGCAGTGACGCCATGGCCGAGCTTGCCTTCGACCAGAACCTGCATCGCCTTGGCTTTTTTCATCAACAGGCACTGGGTCGCAAGCACATGTTCCACTTCCGAGGTACCAATACCGAAAGCGAGACAGGCGAACGCGCCATGCGTGCTGGTATGCGAATCCCCGCACACTACCGTCATGCCGGGCAGCGTGGCGCCCTGCTCCGGACCGATCACGTGAACGATTCCTTGGCGCAGGTCGTTCATTTTGAATTCGGTGATACCTAATTCTTCACAATTCTGGTCGAG
Organism: Nitrosomonadaceae bacterium; assembly: GCA_919902515.1. Classification (GTDB taxonomy): domain Bacteria; phylum Pseudomonadota; class Gammaproteobacteria; order Burkholderiales; family Nitrosomonadaceae; genus VFJL01. Next base: position 17,262 of record CAKKRD010000051.1, read on the forward strand.
GGTTTCCACTTGCAGACGCGATATCGGGTCGCTGATGCCGTGGCTGCGCTCGGTGGTGGGCACATTGTGGTCGGCTACCGCAAGAATTGAGTCCAGGCGCCAAGGCTTGCGTCCAGCCAGCCTCAGCCCCTCAAACGCCTGCGGGCTGGTAACTTCATGCACCAGGTGGCGGTCGATGTAAAGCAGTGCCATTCCGTCCGGTTTATCGGACTCTTCGTGCACTACATGGCTTTGCCAGAGTTTGTCGTAGAGGGTCTGCATCTTGCAAGATTCTGGAGAAGTGCGAAATTATCCCATAATGCAGTCATCAGAAGTAGGCTACGTCTCTCTTTTCCCCCTTCTCATTAATCACTGTCCGACCCGGCTTGAAGAGTCATTGCGATAACAATTACAATTGTCCCTCGATCAGGAATGCACCTAGTACCGCATTTACTCCATCACCCAGTCATCCTATCTCAAAAGATCAAAGAGATGCCTGCTTGAGATTTGAAAGGTAACAAGGAATACGGTATTGAAGATATAGGGTAGAATTTGTTTTTTTGAAAAGAAACTGCGAGCTCTATTTTTTAGCATACATTAGGAGAAAAAAATGATGAGAAAGAATCTTCCTGGATATGTATTTAAATTTCTAATTATTTGGATGGGGTTGTCATTGACAGGTTTAACCTATGCTCAGGATGCGAAAGTAGCGGAGTATCAAACTGCCGAGGCCGAACTAAAAAATATTCAGAAACAATTGATGGAGAAACTAAGTACTAAGGATAGGGAAAATTTAAAAAAATCTCAGAGACAGTGGAATACGTTTAGAAATACCGACTGTAAATATGAAGAGGTAGATACATTCCATTGTCTTGGATCGAGAGCCAAAGAACGAACGCAACATCTCAAAGACCGCTTGGAGAACTTACCTCACTAGACAGACGTGGGTCTAATCGGGCAGAAATCCGATTTGTCGGTGGCCTTCGCGGGTGCTGTCTAGCCTTTTGCGGCGTCTTTGCACCCCCCGCTTCGCGCCGATAGGTCAAGCCATTGGCTTGGCACGGGATGTGCAAATCCACTCATAATGCATCACCACTGATTTACTAGACACTTTTCAGCTTCTCGACGGAGCCTCGCAATGATTCAGCGAGAACAGATTAGTGAGAAGAGTCCCCAGAAATCCTCATCGAAAGACAAATGGGTTAGATCATTCATGACCTAACCCATTGATTTGACGGCGCGCCCGAAGAGATAAATCTGGGCACTGGAAAGAGGTGCTATTCGTGCCCTGACTGGCTCGCCAGTTCGAACAAATCTGGACATCTGAAAGCAGTCATCAAGCTCTATGCCCCTGTACGATAAGTAACTTTTCTGTCGCGGCGAGGTATGAAACTGAAAAGACCAGGGTGGGCGTACACTATGTAAGCTCCCATCAAGACGCAGAACTCTATCGCGGCCCAACCCAGATCGAATTCATTCGATGTGAGGACGGGAATAACCCACAGGAGGACAAGAATCACAGGTATGATCAAAACGTGGACAAATGGAATAGTTTTCATGAGAAATTCTCCTAACTAGTTGTTATTTAAAGAATCTTAAGCTTGCTATAAAAGCTACCTTCACAAATAAGACTCATAGCTTCACAAATAGTTCACATCTTTTTAACATCTGATTCACATTGAGATTAAATTTTTCTGGACCACTCGTACGTCTCAGTACGAACCAGCTTGTATGTGGAGTTGCTGGAAAGTGATACGTTTCTTGCTGCAGGGGAAAAAGAAAGGAGTTAGGCTTTCGCCTAACCCCTTGATTTAATGGTGCGCCCGGACGAATTCGAATCGCCGACCCCTTGGTTCGTAG
>CAKKRD010000052.1 GCA_919902515.1 Nitrosomonadaceae bacterium
GCCATTGTCGTTACCTCCTATTCCGTTAATCAAAACTGCTGCCCCTTCCACTTCTACGCAGTGACCCCGCCGTCCTTATACTTATGGATATGCTACGAATATGCCCATACCCATTCCATCAGTAAGCCTAGCCGATAAAAGCGCTGCTAGTCAAGCAATTTGTCAGACAGCAGAGACTGTAAAAAATAATATGGCCAAAGATTGCGTAAATGGCGTGATTTATGCTTGGCGATGACAGCCATCGAAGCCCAAAATAAAGTTAAATCCATGAAGAATCAAACACAGCTGCGATGAAAGCAATAATTAACCCTAGCACATAATTATTAAAATATATGAGGCATTCCTTACGACAGTTTGCCAAGATGAAAAGCAACAAACACCTGCCTAAACATAAACATGAGCAAGAATCTTTTTTGCCTGCAGACTCCATGTACAAGTTAACTCCTTTATTTAAAAAACCAGGTCATATCCAGACAGGAGAAACTCGAAATAAAAACCGGCGCCCCTTTATGGAACCGCTGAACAAGCCCTCCGTGGAGCGCGTTGCTGGCAGTCTGCGGTGTCAGGCTCGTAGCGAAGGGAATGGCCATTCGCGTCCTCGCCTTTCGTGCATCCCATCCCGCAAAGCCACCGTCGCGCCCGCGTGGGACTTGTTCAGCGGTTCCTTAGCTTGCTATTCCAAACAGGAATAATAAATCCGTCACAGATTTCGTGGATAATGCTCTCGAATTCAATCGTGCAAATCTGCCCCAATATATTCCCTATAATGCCAATCATCCGCGTCGCGCTTGATGTTCCCGTGGCCACTTTGTTTGACTATCTTGCGTCGGATGCAACAGCACAAGATATCGGCGCTCGTGTGCAGGTTCCTTTCGGAAGGAAGCTGATGACGGGTGTCATCATGGAAGTATCCGCCTGTTCTTCCGTTTCTCCCGGCAAGCTCAAACCTGCCGCTCATATCTTTCATGATGTACCACCGCTGCCCTTAGCACTCCTCGATCTGTGCAGGTTTTGCAGCGATTACTACCACCATCCGCTGGGGGAGGTAATGATGAATGCACTGCCTGGCAGGCTGCGTAGCAGTAAGCCCCTTGTACAGAAATCGACTACCACCTTTCAATTTTGTTTCACTGATGCAGGACGTGCGGCCGATACCGCATCCATTCCCGCCCGCAACATCGTCCAGAATCATCTGCTGGCACGGTTGAGAGAATCTGGTGTAATCAGCCACGAAGAAGCAAAACAGCTTTCACCGCGCGCGCCCAAGGCATTGCAGAAATTTGTCACTCTGGGTTGGGTAAAAGAAGTTCCAATTCACCCCGCTTCTGTCACTAAAGCTGTCTCCGGCCCCGCCCTTAATACAGAACAGCAGAGTGCCCTCGCTGCTATTGCCGCCGACATCAGCGAATTTAATGCCTGGCTGCTGCATGGCATCACCGGTAGCGGAAAAACCGAGGTGTACCTGCGGCTGATTACGCTGCTGTTGCTGCAAGGACGACAAACGCTGGTACTGGTACCTGAAATCAGTTTGACACCGCAACTGGAAGCGGTATTTCGTGCGCGCTTTCCCACCACATTGCTGGTGTGCCTGCATAGCAGACTCAATGCCTCCGAACGCGTAAACGGCTGGCTGCAGGCGCAACAGGGTGAAGCCAAAATAATACTGGGTACACGCCTGGCGGTATTCACGCCATTGCCAAAACTAGGTCTGATCATTGTGGATGAGGAACAGGACGGCTCCTTCAAACAGCAGGATGGCTTGCGCTACTCGGCGCGAGATGTGGCCATTTTCCGCGCCAGACAGACAAATGTGCCGGTGGTACTCGGCTCTGCCACACCTTCACTGGAAAGCTATTACAACGCGATTAATGGACGCTACCGTATGCTGCGCCTGTCGTCCCGCGCTGTTAAGAACGCTGTGCTGCCAACTGTGCACTGCGTTGATACCCGCGCCGCCAAGAGTAAAGATGGTTTGTCCCAGCCACTGATCATGGCGTTGGAAAAATGCCTGGCACGAAACCAGCAAAGCCTGATTTTCCTCAACCGCCGCGGTTATGCTCCAGTGTTACTGTGCAAGTCGTGTGCATGGACGGCGACGTGTCATCGCTGCGCCAGTCGCCTGGTAGTTCACTTGCGCGAAAAACAATTGCGCTGCCATCACTGCGGTCATCAGGAGCGTTTTCCCTCCGCCTGTCCCGAGTGTGGTGACCAGGACATCGTGCCCTTTGGACACGGCACTCAGCGGGTGGAAGCTGTGCTGACCGAACGTTTCCCCGATGCACGAATTCTGCGCATAGACCGTGACAGCACGCGTCTCAAGGATGGATGGGAACGGATGTTGAAGGATATTTACGAGCAACGCGTGGACATTCTGGTTGGCACGCAAATTCTTGCCAAGGGACATGATTTTCCCAATCTGTCGCTAGTAGGAATTTTAAATTCTGACGCTTCGCTGTTCAGCACCGATTTTCGCGCGGCGGAGCGCTTGTTCGTGCAACTGATGCAAGTGGCAGGCCGCGCCGGGCGCGCCAACATCGCAGGTGAAGTACTGATTCAAACCGAATTTCCCGATCATCCGCTGTATCACGCGTTGCGACGGCATGATTACGACACGCTCGCGCAAATGCTGCTGACAGAAAGAAAGATGGCAGGCTTTCCACCATTCGTCTATCAAGCTCTATTGCGAGCGGAAGCGCCCCAGATCAACGCTGCACTGGATTTTCTCGCCAGCGCGGCAGCAATGGCAGAATCATCCAGAGAGGTGGAAGTATTCGACCCGGTCCCGGCGCAAATGGCGCGGCTCAAGGGGCTGGAACGAGCACACCTGTTGGTGCAATCCGGCTCGCGCAAAAAATTGCAGGAATTCCTTACTGCCTGGCACACAAAACTTGTCACGCTTCCCGTCCGCAAGGTGCGCTGGGCGCTGGATGTGGATCCGCAGGAGTTCTGATCCAGAGAACTGGATCCGCCAGATCAACAATAGACGCCTATTGACTGACACCAGCGGAATTCGAAGCCGCTGCACTGTAAAGCGACGATGCCCATCCCGGCTCAGTGAATTTCGGCGTGCAGCCTGCTCATCATTTGCTCTGCCTGGTTGAGATAGTCTCCACCAAACAGGTTCAAGTGGTTCAAAATATGATAGAGATTATAGAGAGTTTTGCGAATGGCATAGCCGGGGTCAAGTGGGTAGGCTTCCCGGTAGGCCGCATAGAAGGTCGCAGGAAAGCCGCCAAAAAGTTCAGTCATGGCAAGATCTGTCTCACGGTCGCCGTAATATATTGCCGGGTCGAACAGCACCGGCTGCCCGGCAGAATCGAAAGCGTAATTGCCGCTCCATAGATCGCCGTGCAACAATGACGAAACTGGCGCCGTCCCTGGAAAAAAAACAGCCAATTCTGCCATCAACTGTTCACCCAGTGTTTGCAGCTTTCCCTTATAACCATTGGCTTGTGCAAGCTGCAGTTGATAGCCCAGACGGTGCTCACGCCAGAATTGAATCCAGTCGGAAGAGAATTTGTTGACTTGCGGCGTGGTGCCGATGGTGTTGTCGCGCACCCAGCCAAATTTCCCTGAAGAAAAGCGGTGCATCGCGGCAAGTCCCTGTCCCAACGACACGGCACCGCTTCTACCGGCGCTACCCATCTCCAGGCATTCCAGTACCAGCCATGCGCTGGTTTCGTTCCTTCCCCAACACACTGGCACGGGAACGCGTAGCGTATGGGAGCTGTGAATTTCCTGCAGACCCACAGCTTCCGCCTCGAACATCGGCAGATTGCCTGCGTTGTTGAGTTTGACGAAAAAGTACTGACCGCCGCTTTCAATGCGATAACTTTCGTTGATGCAGCCCCCACCGACAGCGGAGATTTTCTTCACGGTGAACGGGATGCCAGTGATAGCTGATATCTGTGCGGCGATGTCCGACCAGGGCAGCATGGATTGGCGAATTACCGGGTTGCCAAGCGGGTCGCTCAGAGCAGCTTCTTCCTTGCCCGCCTGATCGCTGCACGCACCTGTACCGGCGCTGTCCCGCCGATATGGTTGCGGCTTTTCAGCGAACCTTCCAGAGTCAGCACAGCATAGATATCTTGATCGACCCGTTGAGAGAATTGCCGCAATTCGGGCAGGGTAAGCGCGCTCAAGTCACAACCTTTTTTCTCGGCAAAACGCACTGCCTGCGCTACCGCTTCGTGCGCATCGCGGAATGGCAATCCTTTCTTCGTCAGGTAATCAGCCAGATCGGTGGCGGTGGCGTAGCCTCGCATTGCAGCAGCGCGCATTGTCTCCTGATTGACGCGGATGCCGGTCAGCATATCGGCATAAATGCGCAACGTGTCGGTAAGGGTGTCCACAGTGTCGAACAGGGGCTCCTTGTCTTCCTGATTGTCCTTGTTGTACGCAAGTGGCTGGGCTTTCATCAATGTCAGCAAAGCAACCAGATGACCATTGATACGCCCGGTCTTGCCGCGCACCAGTTCCGGCACATCGGGATTCTTCTTTTGTGGCATGATGGAGGAACCGGTGCAAAAGCGGTCAGCGAGATCAATGAAACCGAACGGTGGGCTCATCCATAAAATCAGTTCCTCGGATAGCCGCGACAGATGCGTCATGACCAGCGCCGCGCAGGCGCAGAACTCAATAGCGAAATCGCGATCGGAAACCGCATCCAGCGAGTTTTCACAAACACCGTCAAAACCCAGTTTCTGCGCCGCCAGTTTGCGGTTGATAGGATAGCTGGTTCCAGCCAGCGCCGCCGCACCCAGTGGCAATTTATTCACACGCTTTCTGCAATCGACCAGTCGCTCAACGTCACGCTGCAGCATTTCGAAATATGCCATCAGATGATGGCCAAAAGAAATCGGTTGTGCCACTTGTAAGTGCGTGAAGCCCGGCATCACTGTCTCCACATGCTTCTCGGCGAGATCCAGCAACGCCTGTTGCATGGCTCTGATGCAGTTGACGATGTCATCAATCGAGGTGCGCAAATAAAGCCGCACATCCGTAGCCACCTGATCGTTGCGTGATCGTGCCGTGTGCAGCCGTTTGCCGGCATCGCCGATCAGAGTGGTAAGACGTTTCTCAATGTTGAGATGCACGTCTTCCAGTTCCAGCAACCAAACGAATTTTCCACTGCGGATTTCGTCGCGGATTTGGTCCAGGCCCCGCTCGATGGCGGCGAGATCTGCTGCACTGATAATGCCCGCAGCAGAGAGCATCTGTGCGTGCGCAAGCGACCCCTGAATATCGAATTCAGCCAGCCGCCGATCGAAACCAATTGATGCGGTATAGCGCTGCACCAGTTCCGAAACCGGCTCGTTGAAACGTCCTGACCAAGCTTTCTTGCCATTTCCAGTCGGCGAGCTTTTCTTTTTTGAAGTTGCCATATTACCTTGTTAAAAATGAAAGTATGTGCAACCCTTCCAGGAACTTAAACCTCTGTTACGACCCCCTCCAGCTGACGAGTATAAATCAAAATGCCTATCCAGACGCTCTGCCGAATTTTCGCAATCCAATGGGGAATGCTTGATTTAATAGAAATTATCTGCTAGCGTGGTATTTACTCGGCAAACTTACTGAAAGGTAAGGACGCAAAGTCACCGGCCTAAGGGAAACTAGGGTAGCGGAACTGCCTCATGGATGTTCGTCCATGTGCAGAACCGCCTACCCCCCCCCTGAAGCACTCAGACATCGAGAATAGTCACGTCGTAAAAAGACACGCAGTCAATCCCTGAGCAGCTTTACATCCAGACGGATGCGCTGACAGATCGGCATGGGTTTACAGCAACGTGTAACAACGGGGCCCGGTATTGGAACATATCGGAAAGGAATTTTCATCATGGAACAACATAAAGGATTCACTCTCATTGAACTGATGATCGTGGTGGTGATCGTCGGTATTTTGGCCGCCATCGTTTACCCATCGTATACGCAGCATGTCGTCAAGGCAAACCGCGCGGCGGCGCAGGCACAAATGATGGATATTGCTAATCGCCAACAGCAGTTCCTGCTGGCTAACCGCAGTTATGTCAGCAAGATAGAACTGGAAGCCAGCGGCTACAGCCTGCCAGCCGATGTGGGCGCCCGGTACAGCTATGCCATCACTCTGGGGGCCGGTGCCATGCCTTCCTACACCATCACGTTCACCCCGAGCGGATCACAAACGGATGACGGCACCCTGACCATCAACAACGAAGGGGTCAAAACTCCGGCAGCAAAGTGGTGATGCGCAGCACGAACACTGCATCATTTGATTCACATTCTATGCGGGGAGTGTCCCTGATAGAAATTCTGGTGACCATCGTTATTCTGGCTGTCGGTCTTCTGGGACTCGCAGGTCTGCAAATGCGCCTGCAATCCTCCGAAGTCGAGGCATATCAGCGAACCCAGGCATCGCTACTGCTGGAAGACATGGCAAACCGGATGGGCGCCAATCGTAGAAACGCCGTGAGCTATGCAACCGGCTCCGCGAGTCCGCTGGGGACCGGGGACAGCCAGCCAGCCACCTGTGCCGGTGGTGGCCAGGGCTTTGACACATGCCAATGGAGCAATGCACTGAAGGGGGCGGCTGAGCAGTCGGGGACGAATAACGTGGGTGCCATGATAGGCGCGCGTGGCTGTATTGAGAACCTGGGTGCGGATCAATATCAGATCACCGTGGTCTGGCAAGGCTTGACACCGCTATCGGCACCCGCCTCAAGTTGCGGTGCGGGGCTTTATAATGGGGCCGCCGGATCGAGTTGCATCAATGAGTTATGTCGGCGTGCCATGAGCACCCTCGTGCGCGTCGCCAATCTGGGGACGCCATGAACCAGCATGATCTGATGACGAGCGTTACCCGATCAGATTGTGGTGCACGCCGCTGTCAAGCCGGTTTTTCCATGATCGAGTTGATGGTTGCCATCACGCTGGGACTGCTGATCATGACGGCGGTGCTGACACTTTATTTGAATCTGTCGCGGAACAATGCGGAATTGGCAAAAATGAACCGGCAAATTGAAAATGGCCGCTTTACCATCCAGATGTTGCAGCAGGAACTATGGCATGCCGGTTTTTGGGGCGCGTATGCGCCACCGCTGCCGTCTGTCACCCCCCCCACTGCCATCCCGGACCCCTGCGCTGCGTTTTCCGGTTGGGATGCCGCTTACATCACCAACATGTATGCGATACCGGTACAGGGCTATGCGGCGGGCAGTTTGCCGAGCTGTGTCACCAACCCACAGCCGAATTCCGACGCTCTGGTAGTACGCCATGCCGCCGCCTGTGTGGCGGGCGACGCAACTTGCGAGGCCTACAACGCAAACAAGCTTTATCTGCAAACCCAGGGCTGTGCCAACACCGGCCACGCCAACTATGTTGCCAGCGCCGCCAGCAACCCGGTTTTAGGTACGCCAGGGGCAACGGTGTACCAGAAAAACTGTACAACACCTGCCGACAAACGCAAGCTGATTACCTCCGTTTTTTACGTGCGCAATTATGCCAACACTGCGGGCGATGGCATCCCCACTCTGGTGCGCGCCGATCTGGATCTCTCCGGCGGCAGCGTGGTCATGCAAAGCGCGCAGGCATTGATAGACGGGATCCAGAGTCTCAAGCTGGAATATGGCCGGGATACCGACAACGACGGTAGTGCGGACGTATTTGAAAATTGTGCGGCCTGCACCGCCACTGACTGGGCCAACGTCATGGCAGTCCAGGTCCATGTGCTGGCACGTAACCTGGAGGCCTCGTCGGGATATACCGACAGCAAAACCTACACGCTGGGCACAACCTTGCTGGGCCCCTTTAACGACAGCTTCAAGCGCCATGCTTATTCCAGTTACATACGCCTGGTCAATCCCTCCGGCCGCAGGGATAAAACAGGGGTAGCCGCACCATGAAACACCCGCGCTTTGCTGCCAGCCAGCGTGGAGCCACCCTGATAGTCGGGCTGATCATGCTGGTCATGGTCACGTTGCTGGTTATTTCGGCTTTCACGCTCAGCGGCGGCAATCTCAAGGCAGCGGGCAACATGCAGTTCCGCAATGAAGCCATTGCGGCGGCAAACATGGCCATTGAGCAGACCATCAGCGGCTCTTTCAGCACCATTAATGCTGCAGATTCCATCAATGTCGATATCGATCAGGACAACACGATCGATTATGTGGTCAATGTGGCGGCACCCGCCTGCATCCAGGCTCCACCCGCTCCTGTCGATACCGCAGCCCTCAGCGGAGTGAATTCAAACATTTCCAACATGAGCAACTATCTGACCTTATGGGAGATTACTGCCACCGTTACAAGCCAGGCAACAGGTGCTTCAGCGGTAGTCAAGCAAGGCGTCAACCAACGTCTTACACAAAGCCAGTACAACGCATCCACATGTCCAAATCCGTAAGGCACAGGAGATAAAAATGTCATCCTCTTGGAAAAAGAACTTGCTGGCCGCCATCCTGATTGGTATCAGCACCGCCGTGCTGGCGGAAGACATCGACCTGTTTGTCGGGGCTGCGCCACCGACTGCGGCGGATGCCCCCAATGTGCTGGTCATCATAGACAACACGGCCAATTGGAATACCGCTTTCACCAACGAAAGGGCGGCATTGGCATCCGTATTGAGCGGGCTGGCACAAAACAGGTTCAAAGTTGGTTTGATGATGTTCAGCGAGACGGGCGCCGGTAACAGCAACCCGGATGGCGCTTATGTACGCGCCGCACTGCGTTTGATGAATGCCACCAACAAGCCGTTGTACCAGAATCTGATCAACAGTCTGCATGTAAATAATGATAAATCGAATGGCGGCAAGCTGGGGCTGACGATGGCGGAAGCCTATTACTATTTTTCCGGAGCCAACGCCTATGCAGGTCACAACAAGGCCAAGCGAGACTACGCCGGCAACTCGGTAGCGGGCTACCTGCCCTCCAATGCTGTTTATGCTTTGACCGGCAACGCCTTCACTTCTTCTGCGAGCGCAACCTATCAGAATCCAGTGGACTCGGGCTGTCAAAAGAATTTCATTATCTACATCAGCAATGGCGCGGTACAGGACAACAGTTCCGACACCTCCACAGCCAATACCAAATTGGCGACTGCTGGCGGCAGCACGACACAAATCACTCTTTCGCCCAGCGGATCCCAAGCCAATGCCGCCGATGAATGGGCGCGGTTCATGGCGACCACGGCCCCGACCAAGGTGGTAACGTATACGATCGATGTTAACCCTGTCAGCACGGGTCAGGGGCCGGGTTTCACCGCACTGCTCAAAAGTATGGCGAATGTAGGTAAGGGGAAATACTTTAAAGTTGTCGTTGACGACGATGGCGGCAGCACGCAGATCACCAATGCCCTCAATCAGATTTTTGGCGAAGTCCAAGCGGTCAACAGTGCATTCGTTTCTGCCAGTCTGCCGGTAAGCGTCAATACGCAAGGGACTTACCTCAATCAGGTATTTATCGGTATTTTTCGCCCTGACGCCAATGCCGCACCGCGCTGGAACGGTAACCTAAAACAGTATCAGTTCAAGGCCAGTCTATCGGGCGGCAAGATTACGCTGAACCTGGTCGATGCGGACGGCAATCTTGCGATCAACAACAACACCGGCTTTCTTACCCAGTGCGCACGCAGTTTCTGGACGCCTACTGTTGCGGATGATTACTGGGCATTCAACCCGCAAGGTTCGTGCACGGCAATCGTCAACTCGGAGATGTCCAACTACCCGGATGGCGATGTCGTGGAAAAAGGTGCGGCGGCTTACAAGCTGCGGGCGATGGTGCCAGTGGATCGCACGGTGAAAACCTGCGATTCCGCTAACTGCGCGAGCTTGACCGATTTCAATAATGCCAATGGTGCGATCACCCAGGCTTTGCTCGGCGCGGCAAACAGCACGGAGCGTACCGATATCATCAACTGGGTGCGCGGGACGGATATCAAAAATGAGAACGGCAATGCCAGCACCACGGAAATGCGGTCTTCGGCGCATGGCGATGTGGTGCACTCGCGTCCGGTGGCGGTGGATTACGGCGGCTCCACCGGCGTGGTGGTATTTTATGGCGCCAATGACGGCATGCTGCACGCGATCAACGGCAACCAGACTGCCAGCATCGGCATCTATCCGGCGGGCAGCGAATTATGGTCGTTCGTTGCGCCGGAACACTACAGTAAGTTGAAGCGGATTTATGACAACAGTCCAATGGTGAGCTATCCCGGTCTGCCCGCGACTACGCCGACAGCGCAGCCAAAACCCTATTTTTTTGATGGTTCGGTAGTTGCACATCAGGATAGCGCTACCGCCACCGTGTGGATTTACGCCACGCAGCGGCGCGGCGGGCGCATGCTGTACGCATTCGATGTAAGCACGCCCGCCAATCCCAGCCTGAAATGGCGCAAAGGCTGCCCCAACCTGACCAATGATACTGGCTGCAGTTCGGCAGACTTCACCGGTATCGGACAAACCTGGTCAGCACCCAAGGTGATGAAGGCATCAGGGTACGCTGCGGGCAATACGCCGCTGCTGATCATGGGCGGCGGTTATGATACTTGCGAAGACACCGAGCCCAATACCTGCACCTCACCCAAAGGCAACAAGGTGTACGTGCTGGATGCGAATGACGGCACCTTGCTGACTACTCTGAATACTGAGCGCAGTGTGGTGGCAGACGTCACCGTTGTTCGCGACAACTCCGGTTTCGCACAATACATCTACGTAGCGGATACAGGCGGAAATATCTACCGCATCACGATTGGTGCAGCCGTGCCGACAAGCTGGATCATCACCAAGATCGCTGCGCTGGGATGCGATAGCCCCGTCTGCCCCGGTGGGGTCGCCAATCGTAAATTCCTGTTCGCTCCGGAGGTGGTAGTAACGCCTGATTACAATGCGGTGCTGGTTGGTTCGGGTGACCGCGAACATCCCCTGCTCAGCAACACTGTTACCACAGGTGTGGATAACGCGTTTTTCATGATCAAGGACAGGCCTGCCGATGTAAGCTGGTGGCCGTCTGAAACGGCCAATTGCCAATCCCAGTCTCTGGCATGCATGAGTTCGCTGCTGGCAATCGACCCGGACGGAGCTACCTCGCCCATCCAGGCGCAATTGGATGCCAAAAAAGGCTGGTATCTGGCGTTTGGTACCGGGACGCATGATAAGGAGCAGGTGGTGACATCTGCGGTGGTTGCTCTGGGTGTACTCACTTTCAGCACGCATACCCCGACAGCAGCGAATCCAACTATCTGCGGCCCTAATCTGGGCACGGCCCGTGTCTACAACGTCAAGTTTCTTGATGCCACTGCAGCTGTTGGTGCGCCACGGTACATTATGGTCACCGGCGGTGGCTTGCCACCTTCGCCGGTGGCCGGCATGGTAACTGTGAATAACCCCAGTTCTCCCGGATCAACCATGACGGTACCTTTCGTCATTGGTGCCAATCCGACATCTCCACTGGAAGGGTCCGCTCCGCTTCCTGCGGCAACAGCTGCCAGTGCCAAATCTCGTGTTTACTGGCTGCTGAAGCAGTGATGGCGATTAAAGTCATGGCCGCGCATCATGACAGACACATTCTGCCGAGCCGGGGCATGACATTGGTTGAGGTGCTGGTAGCCCTATCCGTGCTGTCTATTTTGCTGGCCATCGGTGTGCCTGCCTTCAACCAATTCGTGATTAGCAACCGTCTGTCCGCTTATTCAAGCGATATGCTCTCCACCTTGACTCTGGCAAGGTCGGAAGCAATCAAGCGCAATAGCCAGGTGGTGCTTTGCAAAAGCGCGGACGGGGAAACCTGTGCGGGCGCGGGGAGCTGGAATCAGGGCTGGATTGAATTCGCCGATCCGAACAATAATGCGAACCGGGATGCCGGTGAGCCAATAGTGTACAAAATGCCTGCTTTGCAAAGCGGCTATGCTCTTGACGGAGTCAACGGCTTCATCAGTTCGGTTTCATATGATTCGCAAGGCGGGGTAACCCAAGCGGGTACTTTTATACTTTGCCCTCCCACACCTGCGGCATCCGGCCAGGGGCAAGAGATTGTAGTCAGCGCCAGCGGCAGGCCGCGAGCGTCCAAGATTGCCAGTTGCCCATAAAGCGAGCGCAGCAGAATTCGTCTGATTCCGGCGAGCGATGTAGTCTACCTGCGTGCCGAGTTGAAATACGTGACCATTCGCACCCACGAGAAAGAGCATCTGCTGGAAGAATCATTGACACGCCTGGAGGAGGAATTCGGCGAACGCTTCATACGGATCCACCGCAGTTGCCTGGTGGCGAAAGATTGCATTGCGGGACTCGAGAAAATCTTAGAAGAAAATGGGAAAGCGCGTTGGGTGGTGTTGCTCAGAGGAGTGGAGGAAAAACTGCCGGTGAGCCGCCGACAACTGCATATCGTGCGGGAACTTGGACGCAGGTGAGGCTCCCTCCTGGCATTTATCAGAAAATGACATTCCCTGCTGTGTATTGGACAAGTGCTCGCTGGTTAAACCGCAACCACCTCGATGTCCGGCTCGATTGACCTTAACAGATTCTCGATTCCCCTGAGTGTGCCGGAAATCGAGCTCGGACAGGTGCCGCATGCACCCTGATAGTGCACACTGAGTGTGTTGCCTTCGAGGCCGAGCACATACAGATCGCCGCCGTCGTTTTGCAGATAGGGGCGTATCTCCTCGTCGAGCAGCACGCTGATCTTGTCAAGGCGTTGTTGATCCTCGGAACTTAGACCGGCAATTGCGGTGGCGGCCGCAGCAACCGTAACGGCTGATTGCGCGTCCGCCGCAGGCGCGGCGCGGATCGGATCGGCAACCGCGCGTGCCAGATCCTGCCAGTCGGCACCACCATCCTGCGTGATCGTGATCCAGCGATCGACATAAAATACGTTGGTTACGTGATCGATGTCGAACAGCGCTGCTGCCAGCGGGTCATTCTGTGCCTGCGCGGCACTGTCGTACGAGTGCGTCACTCCCCATGTCAACGGCTCCTTGAGGATGAATTTCAACGCATTCGGATTGGGCGTGCCTTCTATTTCAGCTATTCTTGGCATAGCATTTTGCTAGGAGGCGCCGCCAACCGGTGCGTGCATCGGATCATCTGCGGCCTCGGTTGAAATGCTGGTGACAGAATTGAGTGCCGCTTGCAGCGTATGCCACGGCAGGATTGCACACTTGACGCGAGTCGGCAGGTCGCGCACTCCGGCAAACACCGTGAGCCGTCCGAGGTGGTGCTGGCCGCTGGGATCGAGTTTGCCGAGTGCCATATCGCGAAATTCCTGGATCAATGTTTCGGCATCGGCACGCGTCTTGTCCTTGACGGCGACGGTCATCATCGACGCTGATGCCTTGCAGATCGCGCATGACTCGCCATGAAAGGCGATGCGGTCGATGTGCTCGCCATCAAGATTGAGCGCAATCTCCAGGCGGTCACCGCACAGCGGGTTGTGACCCACCGCATGATGGCTCGCATGGTCGAGAATACCGTAATTGCGCGGCTTGCGGTTATGGTCGAGGATGACCTCTTGATAGAGTGATTGCGTGTTCATTACGCGAAAACCTTTTGCGCGGCACGGATGCCTGCGATCAATTTATCGACCTCGGCCATGGTGTTGTAAAACGCAAATGAAGCACGTGTCGTTGCCGGTACCTTGAGACGCAGCATCACCGGCTGCACGCAATGATGTCCGGTACGCACTGCAATACCTTCCTGATTCAGGAGCGTGCCAATATCATGTGGATGTACGCCCTTGACCTCAAACGACAGCACTGCGGTCTTCATTGCAGCAGTGCCGATGATGCGCACACCCGGTAGGCGGCGTATCTGCTCGGTCGCGTAGTTGAGCAGAGCAAGTTCGTGTGCGGCGATTGCCTCCAAACCGATCGCTGACAAATAATCAACCGCGGCCCCAAGTCCGATCGCGGCGGCAATTGGCGGGGTGCCAGCCTCGAATTTATGCGGAATCGTGTTGTAGATGGTTTTTTTGAACGTTACCGACAGAATCATATCGCCGCCGCCCTTGAACGGTTGCATCCGCTCAAGCAGATCAGCCTTGCCATAGAGGATGCCGATACCGGTCGGGCCGCACATCTTGTGACCTGAGAATGCATAAAAATCACAATCGAGATCCTGCACGTCGATCTTCATGTGGGGTGCAGCCTGCGCACCGTCGATCAGCACCGGCACTCCGCGCGCATGCGCAAACGCGATCATCTGTTTGATCGGATTGATGCTGCCAAGCGCGTTCGACACGTGCATCACGCCGACGAACTTGGTATGTTCGTTAAAGAGCCGCTCATATTCATCGAGCAGGAGTTCGCCCGCATCGTTGATCGGTACGACGCGTATTTTTGCACCCTTCTCTTCCGCCAGCATTTGCCATGGCACGATATTGGAATGATGCTCAAGCGTGGTTAGAATGATTTCATCGCCAGCGCCGATAAACTTGCGGCCGTAACCATGCATTACCAGGTTGATCGCATCGGTGGTGCCGCTGGTGAAGATCACTTCCCTGTCCTCGCGCGCATTGATGAAATGCTGCAATTTGCGGCGCGACCCCTCAAATTCGGCGGTGGCCATTCCCGACAGGTAGTGCACTCCGCGATTGATATTGGCATGCTGCGTGGTCTGGTAACGCACTAGGCGATCGATCACCGGCTGCGGCATCTGGCCGGAGGCCGCGTTGTCGAGATAGACCAGCGGCTTGCCATCGATCTTGAGCTTGAGTATCGGGAAATCGGCACGAATACGCTCAATGTCAAACACTGAAGTAAGCTGTGGCTCCAAAACAGATTCTACGGGTGTCATGGATCAGTTTCTCTGAGTTTGTTCGAGTACTGTTTGCTCGAGCTGGTGTTTGAGCGACGCGACAGGAATGCGTTCGATGATTTCGGCGCCAAATGCATAAGTCAGCAGGTTGCGCGCCGTCATCTCGGACAGCCCGCGGCTCTTGAGATAAAACACTTCTTCGCTGTCGAGCTGGCCGACAGTCGCACCGTGCGCGCACTTCACGTCATCGGCAAAAATTTCAAGCTGTGGCTTGGTATCGATATGCGCCCTGCCGCTCAACAGCAGGTTGCGGCTCGACTGCGCAGAATCGGTATGCTGCGCACCTGGACGCACCATGATCTTGCCGTTGAATACTGCATGCGCCGCACCATCAACGATACATTTATGCAACTGGCGACTGGTGCCATACGGTTTGATGTGGTCGATGCAGGTATGCGTGTCGGCGAGCTGGCGCTCTGCAATCAACGCCAGTCCGTCAACGGTACATTCAGCACCCTCCCCTGCCAGCTGCACATTCAGGTTATAGCGGGAAATGCGTGCGCCCAGTGCAATACTGGTCGACTGATAACGGCTCGCCTGCGCGAGCGACACCGCACAGTTTGCAATGTGAAATGCCTGGCCGCTGTCACGCTGCACCCGGATATGGTTGACACGTGCATTATCGGCCAGCGCGATTTCAGCCACCGCGTTGATAACATAGACACCTTGCTGCAATGCGACGTAATCCTCGATGACTGTCACTGCGCTGCCGGATTCGGCAATCAATAGACAACGCGGATAGCTTGCTGCTTCCTTTTGGGTCGCGATGAACAGCAGGTGCACCGGCACATCAACCGACACATTGTGCGGCACGATGATCAGCGCTCCGTCATGCAGGAATGCGGTGTTGAGCGCGGCGAATACATTGTCGCGGAATTCGGCATGACGGCCGAGATGCGGTTCCAGCGCCGTTGCATGTGCGGATACCGCCGCTGACAGGTTCGTAACCACTATGCCGGAATCTGTGGCTGGATTCGTCAATTGCGTCGACAGTTGCGGCGCGTACACCCCATCAACGAACACCAGCCGGGTCGCTGCTGGTTCGAGATAGAAGTGTTCTACCTCTGCAGCCTGCAGGTGCGATGCAGTGTGCACCGGCTGGAACTGCAATGTGGTGAGTAGCGAAATATCGGTGAAGCGCCATTCCTCGTCGCGCGTGGTCGGCACTCGCAGCATGCCGACACGTTCAACCGCATCGGCGCGCAACCGGTTAAACCATGCCAGCGGGCTGATCGGCAGTTGCGGCCGCCCCTGCAGCAGGCTTTCAAGGTAACCGCTGGCGGTGGCCACGTTCATGTTCATGCCCCCGCTGCGGCGCGCTGTTCGATACTGACCCAATCGTAGCCATGTGTTTCGAGATCGAGTGCAAGCTGCTTGCCGCCGGTCTTGATGATGCGGCCCGACTCCATCACATGCACGTAATCAGGCACGATATAGTTGAGCAGACGCTGATAATGCGTCACCAGTATGATCGCGTTGTCCCTGGTGGCGAGCTGGTTGACTCCGTTGGCGACGATCCTGAGCGCATCGATATCAAGGCCGGAATCGGTCTCGTCGAGAATTGCCAGCCGTGGCTCAAGCAACGCCATCTGCAATATTTCATTACGCTTTTTCTCGCCGCCGGAAAAGCCTGCATTGACGCTACGGTCAAGAAAATCCGGACTCATTTCAAGCATCTTCATCTTCTCGCGCACGAAGTCATCAAATTCGAGCGGGTCGAGTTCATCCTTGCCGCGCTGCGCCTGTACCGTATTATAAGTGAGGCGCAAGAACTGGTTGTTGGCGACGCCGGGTATCTCGATCGGATACTGGAAGGCAAGAAACACGCCGGCACGGGCGCGCTCTTCGGGTGCCAGTTCGAACAGATTTTTGCCTTCAAACATCACCGTGCCGCCGGTAACTTCATAGGCAGCATGCCCGGCGAGCACTTTAGCGAAGGTACTCTTGCCTGAGCCGTTGGTGCCCATGATCGCGTGCACTTCACCGCTCCTGACGGTGAGATCGATTCCCTTGAGGATCTCGATACCGCTAACGGTTGCCCGCAGTCCGCGTACTTCCAGCAGCGATTTGCTATTCGGGTAAATCATCCGACACTCCCTTCGAGCTTGAAGCCGAGCAGTTTGGTCGCTTCGACTGCAAACTCCATCGGTAACTGTTGAAACACATCTTTACAGAATCCGTTGATGATCATCGATACCGCTTCCTCGTTGCCAATACCACGCTGCGCGAAATAGAACAGTTGATCCTCACCGATTTTCGATGTCGATGCCTCATGCTCGACGATGGCGCTGTTATTGCGCACCTGAATATAGGGGAAAGTGCTGGCACTGCACTGATCGCCGATCAGCATCGAGTCGCATTGCGAATAATTGCGTGCACCGGCGGCGGTCGGTGCAATCCTGACCAGCCCGCGGTAGCTGTTGTTGGAATGGCCGGCCGAGATACCTTTGCTGACGATGGTGCTGCGCGTATTCTTGCCAATGTGAATCATTTTGGTGCCGGTGTCGGCTTGCTGATGATTGTTGGTAACCGCAACCGAATAGAATTCGCCAACCGAGTTATCGCCCTGCAGCACGCAGGAAGGATACTTCCAGGTGATCGCCGAACCGGTCTCTACCTGGGTCCACGAAATGCGCGAGTTAACGCCTTTGGCAAGCCCGCGTTTGGTAACAAAATTGAAAATGCCGCCAACGCCGTTTTCGTCACCCGCGTACCAGTTCTGTACGGTTGAATACTTGATGTCAGCGTTGTCGAGCGCGATCAGTTCGACCACTGCCGCGTGCAGTTGATTGGTATCGAACCTGGGTGCGGTGCAGCCTTCAAGATAGGAGACCGACGCCCCTTCCTCGGCAATGATCAGGGTGCGTTCGAACTGCCCCGATGCCTCGGTGTTGATGCGAAAGTAGGTCGACAGGTCCATCGGACATTTGACCCCCTTCGGGATGAAACAGAACGAACCGTCGGTGAATACCGCCGAGTTGAGCGTGGCATAATAATTATCCCCGACCGGTACCACGGTGCCGAGGTACTGTTTCACCAGATCGGGATGCGTATGTACGGCCTCCGAAATTGAACCGAAAATGATACCGACCTCGGCCAGTTTCTGCTTGTAGGTAGTCGCCACTGATACGCTGTCGAAAATTACATCCACCGCAACACCGGCAAGCGCTGCTCTCTCGTGCATCGGCACACCGAGCTTCTCGAAGGTACGCAACAACTCCGGATCGACCTCATCCATGCTGCCCAATTTTTTCCTCGGCTTTGGTGCAGAGTAGTAGCTGATCGCCTGGAAATCAATCTTCGGATATTTGACGTTCGGCCATTGCGGCTCTTTCATCGTGAGCCATTTCTGATAAGCCTTGAGGCGAAACTCGAGCAACCACTCGGGTTCATTTTTCTTGGCCGAGATCATCCGGATGGTATCTTCGTTAAGTCCTTTCGGCGCAACATCAGACTCGATTTCGGTAACGAAACCGTGCTTGTAAGGCTGGTTGACCAGATTCTGCAGTACCGCACTCATTCAGCTTGCTCCAATATCATCCGCTCCCAAGAAAAGTCTTTGAGTTACTTATCCGAAATTTCTTCCTGGCCGTTTTAATCAAATCTCAATTGATTCCTTCAGACTGAAACTCTCGCCACAGCCGCACGTGTTATCAACATTGGGATTGTCGAACTTGAATGTGGCGTTGAGTCCTTCCCTGACGAAATCAATACACGAACCATCGAGGAATGGCAGATTACCGGCGTCAATCACTACCTGGGCGTCATGCGACTCGAACAACTGATCATTCGCCCGCACCTCATCGGCATAGTCAAATGTGTAGGCAAAACCGGAACAACCCACCTTCTTCACGCCGATCCGCAGGGCCAATCCCTTACCACGCTTCTCAAGCTGCTTCTGGATCTGTCTTGCCGCACTTTCGGTCAATGTTATTGCCATCGCTATTCTCCATCTGCCACTTTGTTAATCGTGACTGCAACAGAGGTATGTCATTGCGCCGGGATCATACTGAAACCGCAATATGGCCACCCTCGGGCATGACCTTACGCATATCCAGCATTTGCACCGCGCCGCCCTGCCGCGCTTTCTGGTCATCAACCAACTGTTTCAGCGTTACCGCGCCAAGGTGATCGAAAATTAGATCATTAAGCTTTATCCACAAGTCGTGAGTCAGGCATTTCCTGTCATCAAGGCAGTTTTCCTTTCCGCTGCATTGAGTCGAATCGATCGGCTCATCTACGGCAAGGATAATTTCGGCAACCGTCATCTGCCCCATGTCCTTGGCAAGACAATAGCCCCCACCCGGACCGCGCACACTGCCAACCAGCGCGCGTTGGCGCAGCTTGGCGAATAATTGCTCAAGATAAGACAGCGAGATTTGCTGACGCTGGCTAATCCCGGCGAGCGTCACCGGCCCGGTGCCCTGCTGCATTGCGATATCCAGCAATGCCGTCACTGCAAACCGTCCTTTGGTTGTGAGCCTCACGATGAACTCCTTTTATTAATCAATTGGATGAATCTATTAAAACAGGGTTAACACAGTCAATAGATGACTAATTTTGTCAACTATATGATAGTTGATAGATTCAGTCAACTATATTTCAGGAATCATGAGGAAAATCAGTCGACCAGTCGCAGCAATGCACGTAAGCCACTTGGCTCTGTCCTTGCCTGCATCCAGTGTGTTTCGGGGGTATTACTGTCGATTAGACGTAAGGCGGCGATCGCCTGATGACTGGGAAAGCCTGTTTGGCACCACCGCGGTCAGCGGCGACGAAGTCGCATATGGGTTTTGATCAGTTCTATTGCCTGATGACGAAACTGATTGCCTTCTGTGTCTTTTACCCACATATGTAACAGGCCAATGAAAAATAAATGGGTATCCATGGTTAATTGGGCGGGATCATGTGCAGCGTGTAACTGCCCCTGAATATTTGCTCGCTCATAAACCAGCCGTAATTTCCCTGCGATACCGGAACAGTTCGACAAAATCTGCTGTAAGACAGCAGCGAATTCATCTACATATTCACATTTGATCATCATGATTTCGTAAATCTGCCGTGTCTCAGCGCTGTCATTCAACATTTGTATGGTGGCGCACAGAAAATCTTCTATCTGAGTAAGCGGATCTTCGGAGCCTTCAACCAGCAAGGTATCGTCCATGCGGTCTATCAGTGGCAGAAACACCTGTTCGCGCATGGCGTGGAACAAATCAATCTTGTTGTCAAAGTGCCAATAAACCGCCCCGCGCGTAACCCCGGCCTGAGCAGCAATATGCTCCATGGTGGTACGACTAACACCGCGTACCAGAAATACCTCACGCGCTGCGTGAATGATGCGTTGCCGGGTTAACTCGGCATCTTCTTTAGTTTTACGCACCATGATTACCGTGATTCCCTATATTTTTATTTACATGCACTATTACTAGTAGATATAATTATTTGAATATACCATTACTAGTATATATAATTTACATACATACAAGAATGTAGGCAAATTATTTTGCGTACCGAACAGGGAGTGGGAGATAGTGGCCTTCGGTTTTAATCAAAGCAACCACCATACTTCACCGGCGGTTAACTACTTAAAGAGAACGGTCGTCGCGCTGACTATCAGCGTTGCCCTAGCAGCATGTGGCAGCAACGACCAGGCGTCCGGCCAGCCTCCTGCCGGGGTCGCCATGCCGGTAAGCGTGATCGAAGCGCAGCCCACCAGCGTACCGGTCAGTGCTGAAGCCGTTGCACAAACCGAAGGTGCCAAGGAAGTCGAAATACGTCCCCGTGTGGGCGGCATTCTGCTCAAGCGCTTGTATGAAGAAGGCGCTGCAGTAGCAGCAGGCCAGCCCATGTTTCTGATTGATCCGGTACCCTATCAAAATGCTCTGGCGCAGGCAAAAGCGCAACTCGCCGAGCAAAAAGCCCGGATTGAACAAACCCGGCGTGAAGAAAATCGGCTGCAGGGATTATTGGCCACGCAGTCCATTAGTCAGCGTGAGTACGACAATGCCGTCTCTGATAATGCAGTCGCCAATGCTGCCCTGCAACAGGCTGAAGTGCGCGTACGCGACGCCGAGCTTAATCTCTCTTATGCAACCGTAACAGCGCCGGTGGGAGGAGTATCAGGCCGTTTTCAATTTTCCGAGGGTGCACTGGTGTCAGCCAACACCAGCTTACTCACAACGATTGTGCAGCTATCGCCAATCTGGGTGCGCTTCAGCTTTTCCGATAATGAATTGGCGCGGTTCGGCGGGCATCTGACTGAACAGAACGTGCAGCAAGTGACCTTAATATTGCCGGATGGCTCGGAATACCAACAAAAAGGCCAATTGAATTTTGCTGCCAGTCGGATTGACCCACTGCTGGGTACGCAGCAACTGCGCGCAACCTTTGAGAATGCTGATCAGCGCTTGCTGCCGGGGCAGTTTGTGCGTGTGCGTGTAACCACAGGCGAGCGCAGCGGCGTTTTTGTCGTGCCGCAAACCGCAGTAATGACGTCTGATCTGGGTCGATTCGTTTATGTGGTCAATGAAAAGAATGCAGCAACCGTCAGGCCAGTGGTGGCCGGCAATTGGCTGGGTACGAATTGGGTGATTCTTGAAGGACTCAACGCGGGCGACAAGGTAATAATCAATAATATTATCAAACTTCGTCCGGGCACAATCGTGTCGCCACAGACATCGGAGACAGCGCCAATACCAACACCGAAGGTAGCGCCGGTAGAAGTACCGGAGACAACACCGATGAGAGCGCCGGAGGTGGCACCGGCACCAGTACCGGAAACAACAGCGACGAAAGCGCCTGAGGTAGCGCCGATACAAACACCTGCACCTGCACCGGCACTGGCGCAGTCCCAGCCCGCCGCAAGAGCGCAGATCGCCAAGGATTATGCAGCTTATCAGAAGCGCCCAAAACGTAAATTTATCGGTGCTCATACGCAGGAGGCGCGCTTCGCCAGCTATGTCAAAGACTGGCGGTTCAAAATTGAGCAGCTCGAGAATCTGAATTATCCTGAAGCCGCCAAACGGAAGAAACTATACGGAACCGTGCAACTCACCGTTGGCATCAAGTCTGATGGCAGCCTGGAATCGATTGAAATCAATCGTCCCTCAGGAAATAAGATCCTGGATGAAGCGGCGATACGCATTGCAAAGCTCGCCGGGCAGAATGGGTTTGCTCCTTTTCCGCCCGAGATCGGCCAGGATATCGACATCCTGCATATCACCCGTACTTGGGTATTTAAGGAACCGCCAAGCGAATGATCATGCCGGTTGCAGATTGCACAATCGCCAAACACTGCTGAAATGATCGCTGATCATTGCGCGCAAGTTGAATTGATCAGCGCTGCCCTAGGTAAGCATAAGTGGGAAGTCGCATGACCAGATTTTTTATTACCCGGCCGATTTTTGCATCGGTCTTATCAATGATCATCGTTCTGGCGGGTCTGGCCGCCGCGATGCAGTTGCCTATCGCACAATATCCGCAAATTGCGCCCCCCACTGTGGTAGTGACTGCCACCTTCCCTGGAGCCAGCGCAGAAACTCTCGCAAAAACCGTCGCCGCCCCCATCGAGGAGCAACTAAGCGGCATCGAAGGCTTGCTCTATTTCGACTCCAGCGCGGATTCAAGCGGCACGTTGACCATCACGGCTACGTTTGAAATTGGCACTGAGATCGATCAAGCCACTTTTAATGTGAGCAACCGTCTCAACATCGCGTTGCCACGTTTGCCGGATGAAGTTCGACGTACCGGTATCGTGGTGCAGAAACGTTCAAATGATATTTTGCTGGTGGTGATGCTGACCTCCAAAGACCGGAAATATAACCCGCTTTTTCTGAGCAATTACGTCACGCTCAACGTGCTGGACGAATTAAAGCGCACCAAAGGCGTCGGCGAAGCGCGGATTTTTGGTGCGCAGGACTACTCCATGCGCATCTGGCTGCGCCCTGATCGCATGGCGCAGCTAGGTATCACCACCAGTGATATTGCGGCTGCCATCCGGACGCAGAATGCACAATACGCCGCCGGCAAGATTGGCCAGGAGCCGGCACCGGCTGATCAGCAACTGGTTTATACCGTTACGGCCGAGGGCCGCCTGCTCGAACCCGAGCAATTCGGCAACATCATCCTGCGCGCCGAAGGCCCGCGCGGGGCGCTGTATCTCAAAGACGTGGCACGGATTGAACTCGGCTCGCAAGACTACAACATCCGCACTGCATTGAATGGCGAGCCGGGTGTCGGCATTCCCATTTATTTGCAGATCGGAGCGAATGCCCTGGACACCGCGCATGCGATCAAAACGAAAATGGAGGAATTGAAACAACGTTTCCCGGAGGGGATTGATTATGAAATACCTTACGACACCAGTGATTTCGTCAAGGCTTCGATCTGGGAAGTAGTCAAGACGCTGGGTGAAGCGATGCTCTTGGTGATCCTGGTGGTGTTTGTGTTTCTGCAGAGTTGGCGTGCGACGTTAATCCCGATTATCGCAGTGCCTATTTCGCTCATCGGTACTTTTGCCGGTTTGTGGATGCTGGATTTTTCCATCAATACCCTGACACTTTTTGCCATGGTGCTATCCATCGGCATTGTGGTGGATGATGCAATTGTCGTGCTGGAAAACATAGAGCGGTTAATGGCGGAAGAAAAACTCTCTCCGGTCAACGCGGCAATTAAAGCCATGCAGCAGGTGTCGGGGGCAGTTGTTGCCATGACATTAGTGCTGGTTGCGGTATTTCTGCCGGTCGCTTTCCTAGGCGGCATCGCCGGTGAGTTATACCGCCAGTTTGCCGTAACAGTGGCTGTAGCCGGGGTCATTTCCGGGGTAGTCGCGCTGACCCTGACCCCAGCCTTGTGCGCCCTGCTGCTGAAATCCGTCCATGGCAAGTCCCGGTTCTTCCAGCCTTTTAACCGAGGATTTGAGCGTACCAGGAAGTTTTATGTGGCTATGGTCAGCTTGACGTTGCGTCACACCATTATTGGCGCGATAGCATTCGCGGTAGTTATTGGCGGGGTGGCTTATTTGATTAAAACCATCCCCGGCAGCTTTGTCCCGCCCGAAGACCAAGGCTATGTCGTGACCGCGATTATCATGCCCGATGGCGCAACACTAAGCCGCACCGTTAAAACTACCGACTCAATCCGCGCCGCTATGGCAGAAGATCCTGCGGTAGCTTTTCAATTTGCAGTGAATGGATTTGATCTCATTGGCGGCGGCAACAAAACCAACGCAGCGACCATGTTTGTGCGCATGACCGACTGGTCTGAACGCACGGTGACCGCGGATGATATCGTCAAGAAACTGTTTGGTATCGGCATGATGCAGCCGGATGGCCTGGCCATTGCTTTCAATCCACCGGCAATCCGCGGATTGGGGAATGCCGGCGGCTTCGAAGTCTACGTGCAAAGCCGGGCAGATTCCGATCCGCTGCGTTTAGCCAGCGTGGTCAATGACTTCATCGCTGCATTGAAGCAGGAACCGCGTCTGACCGGCATTAATACCTTTTTCCGCCCGACTGTGCCGCAATTATTTGTCGAAGTGGATGAAGCCAAGGCAATTTCGCAAGGCGTCGCCGTCGCCGATATCTACGCTACCTTGCAAAGCACGATGGGCTCACTCTACATCAATGATTTCAACCGCTCCGGACGCACCTATCGCGTGCAGTTGCAGGCCGAATCGGAATACCGCATGAAGCCGGAGGATCTGGGCAGGGTTTATGTGCGCGCTCAATCTGGGGCGATGGTGCCTTTATCAGCCTTGAGCACAGTGAGCAATATCGTGGGCGCGGAGCAACTGGACCGCTATAACGGCTTGCTAGCGGCGAAGATATTCGGTGGCGGCGCTAGCGGCGTGAGTTCGGGTGATGCCATTGCAATGGTAGAAGAGATCGCTGCGCAAAACTTGCCTGCAGGCTACCAGATCGCCTGGACTGGTCAGGCCTATCAGGAAAAACGCACCGGTTCTGCCGCAATTTTCGCCTTCAGCTTTGCCATCATTATGGTGTTCCTGATTCTGGCCGCGCAGTTTGAGACCTGGGTGTTACCGTTAGCCGTCATCATGGCGGTGCCATTCGCGATTGCCGGTGCATTGCTGGCAATATTGCTGCGCGGCATGCCCAACGATATCTACTTCCAGATCGGCCTGGTGACGCTGATCGGATTGGCGGCAAAGAACGCGATCCTGATTGTCGAATTTGCCAGCCAGAAAATGAAACAGGGCATGCCGGTTGCCCAGGCAGCAATCGAAGCGGCGCAGCTACGCTTCCGCCCGATCGTAATGACCTCGATGGCGTTTGTTCTGGGGGTGGTGCCGCTGGTGATCGCCACCGGTGCGGGTGCGGCTGCGCGCCGCTCGATGGGTACCGGGGTCTTTGGCGGCATGCTGCTGGCCACATTCGTCGCCACTATATTCGTCCCGCTGTTCTTCGCCTGGTTCACACGCAAGCACGTACAACAGCCGGCTGAAAAGGCAGCGGAGGAAACAGTATGAGCCTGCGGCTGCGCATGTTGCTGCTGCTGCCAAGTCTGCTGCTGGCGTCCTGCGCCATGGGACCCAACTATTCCCGCCCCGCTATCGACACGGCCGACAAGTTTCGCATGGCGGAAACGGAAGGCGAATCGATTGCCAACCTCCCTTGGTGGGAACTGCTGCATGACGAGCAACTGCAACGGTTGATCAAGCAGGCGCTGGCAGAAAACAGAGACCTCAAACAAGCGGTGGCGAGTGTGGAAGAATTTCAGGCGCGCATATCCATGGCGCGCTCGGATTTCTTCCCCGGAATCAGCATGAGTGCCAATGCCCCGGCATTCGGCACTCTCGGCGGCTTCGTCGTGCCAGGGTTTCCGACGCCCTTCAGTTATTTCGGGCAAAGCAGTCTGAACTGGGAAATGGATATCTGGGGCCGGGTCCGCCGCTCCAATGAGGCCGCCCGTGCCGATCTGATGGCACGTGAGGAGAATCGCCGGGCGTTGGTCCTCACACTGGTGAGCGGCGTGGCGCAATCCTATTTTGATCTTCTGCAGCTTGACATGCAGTTGGACATTGCCCGGCGCACCCTGCAATCGTGGGAGGAAACGGTTGCGCTTGCCCAGCATCGCTTGCGCGGAGGCGTGATCTCCCGGCTCGATGCTGACCAATTCGAGGCGGAACGTGCCAACGTATCCGCCAGAGTGGCGGAACTGGAACGGCAGATGGTGCAGAAAGAGAACGAACTGAACGTATTGCTGGGAAAGAATCCTGCGCCGATTGCACGCGGCCGTCTGCTGACGGAGCAAACGATGCCACCGGAAGTGCCGACTGGACTTCCTTCCGATCTGCTGCAGCGGCGTCCAGATATTCTGCAGGCGGAACAGACCCTGGCAGCCGCCACCGCCAGAATTGGCATGACCAAGGCCGCACGCTTTCCCAGGATCACGCTCACCGGCCTGCTGGGTGTTGCCAGCCCAAGGCTGGCAAACCTGCTGACTTCCAGTAGCGAATTTGGCATGGGAGGGGTCGGACTAGCCGGCCCATTACTGAATGCGCAAACTCTGGGTCATGAACAGCGGGCGGTTGAAGCCCAGGCAAGGAAAGTATTGGCCCAATACGAGCAGACCATTCTGGTGGCGTTCAAGGAAGTTGAAGATGCCCTGGTGGCGGTGCGCACGGCGCAGGACCAGCGCAAGGCACAGCAGGAGCAGGTCGACGCCCTGCGCTCAGCTTTGCAGGTAGCCGATCTGCGCCACCAGGCGGGCATTACCAGCCATGTGGAAGTGCTCATTGCCAAACGCAGTCTGTTCGCGGCTGAGGCTGCTCTCACAGGCGCGCATCGCCTGCATCTGGTGTCGGTCGTGCAGCTCTACAAAGCCTTAGGTGGAGGATGGTCGCCGGGATAAATGAGAGGAGTCGTGCGGTACTCGGGTCTTGAGTACCCGAATAGTTCGCCGGTCGGACAAATATGGAATTGGATTATCGTGGTTCCAATTTGATATTGGCGCGCCCGGCATGTAGGCGGGAGCAAGAAAAAATCAGGAGAGCTATTTGCTACTAATACGTGATGATCGCAAGATCAGCATTATCGGCGGCTTGCTGCTGGTGGGGTTAACCTTGGTGACGGGCATCGCGGTCTATGGCGTGATGCGGCAACAGATCGAATCCACTCTCGGCAGGGGCCTCGACGTAGCGTTGCAGGGCAAAGCACGCCTGTTTGAAAGCCAGATCGAGGAGGGTCTGGCGGACACGCGCGCGTTGGCCACCCGCCCTTTCCTGGTTCAGTCCATGCAGCAGCTCAATGCGCAACCGGACAGCGTCAGCGCATTGCACGACTTGGAGCGGAACGTCGATTCATTGCTACGGGCCGGCTTCTCGGCGGCAACCGTTTACGATGTACGTGGCAATGAATTGGCACAAGTGGGCCGCTTTTCCTCGAACCAGGCCCCGTCGCTGCCACTGCATAGCCTCAACAACACATCCCTGTTGTGGGACGGGCAGTTCATCCTGCGTACCACTGAGGGCGTGCTGGATCAGGACGGACGCCGCATTGGCAGCATCACGACGGAAAAAGACCTGCCGCAACTGACCCGCAGCTTCAGTAAAATAAGGGAGATCGGTAAAACCGGCGAATTCATGCTGTGCGCGCCGCCAGGAGATGACGGGCAGGGGATGGCATGCCTTTTGAGCCAGCTTGGTGGTGTGAAATTCCAGCACTTACCGCGTGTGGTCGGGGGCGTGCCGCTGCCAATGAATTATGTGCTGGAGGGGAAAAGCGGCGTTATAACTGTGAAGGATTACCGCCAGGTGCCGGTAATTGCGGCCTACGCGCCGCTGTGCGCGTTCGGTCTCGGTATGGTGCTCAAGCTGGACGAGGAAGAACTGTTCAGGCCGGTGACTGAACAGTTAAAAATCATTGTCCTGTATCTCGCTGGGCTGATAATCGCCGAGATACTGCTGTTGTACTGGCTGGTACGCAAACTGATCAGATCGGAGCAGGAAGCACGAGATGCCAAGGAAAACGCCGAGCAGTTTCCCGCGGAGCTGAGCCGCAAGGAATTTGCGCTGCGCGAGCGTCTGAAGGAAATCACCTGTCTCTACGAGATTCGTCGAGGCATGGGGTTGGAATTGTCGGTGGATAATGTCTGCCAGCAGATTTTTCAGCATTTGATACCCGCAATGCAGTTCCCGAAGATTGCTACTGCCGTGATCGAACTCGATGGCAGGCGATTCACCTCCGGGAATCATGGCCAGAGTCTTACACACGAGTTGCAATCGAAGATTAGTGTCAACGGCAAGGTCTGCGGCCAATTGCGCGTGTTCTATCCTGAAGACAAGCCATTCCTGGTACTGGAAGAGCAGAGACTCATCGACGCCATCGCGAGTGATCTGGAGAGGTGGCTTGAGCGCAAGCAGATCGACGAAGTGCTGCGCGAGCGTTTGAAGGAGATCACCTGTCTCTACGAGATTCGTCGAGGCATGGGGTTGGAATTGTCGGTGGATAATGTCTGCCAGCAGATTTTTCAGCATTTGATACCCGCAATGCAGTTCCCGAAGATTGCTACTGCCGTGATCGAACTCGATGGCAGGCGATTCACCTCCGGGAATCATGGCCAGAGTCTTACACACGAGTTGCAGTCGAAGATTAGTGTCAACGACAAGGTCTGCGGCCAATTGCGCGTGTTCTATCCCGAAGATAAATTATTCCTGGTGCTGGAAGAGCAGAGACTCATCGACGCCATTGCGAGTGATCTGGAGGGGTGGCTTGAGCGAAAACGTTTGGAGCAGGCACTGGTTTCTATAGCGGAAGAACAGCAGCGTTTGATCGGGCAGGAATTGCACGACAATCTTGGACAACAGATTGCGGCGATTGGCTATCAAGCCAAAGCTCTAGAGAGAAAAATATCCGCTTCGGGAAGCGTGGATGCGGCAACAATCGCCGCTTCCATTGCGGCACAAGCGCAAATAGCCGTGATGCAATGCAAGCAGCTCGCACAGGGGCTGCTTCCGTTTGAACTGGAGACCAATGGCCTGATAGCCACGTTGCAGGAATTTGCATCGAGAATCGCAGTCACCTATAAAATTACTTGTGATTTTGTGTGCGAAAATGAAGTCCTCATCAATGATAACAATATTGCGCTTAACCTTTATCGAATTGCCCAAGAGGCTGCCAACAATGCAATACGTCACGGTGGTGCACAGCATCTCACAATTTCGCTGGCCTCCGAGGAGGGAATGCTCCGTCTATCGATATGCGACAACGGCCGTGGCTTTGCCGGTGTTGACACAAAGTACGGATCGGGGATGGGCATTAAAATCATGCAGCATCGCGCCAGGCAAATCGGCGCGATACTTGAATTCCTGTTGCGCGCCGAAGGCGGTACGGAAGTGCGGTTAGAAATGCGAATGGTCTAGTATGTTAACATTGAAAGCACAAGTGATGCTGGTAGACGACCACGCCATGTTGCGGCATGGCATGGCGATGCTCATCAATGCCGAGCCTGATATGGAGGTGTTTGCCGAGGCCGGTGACGGCGACGAAGCGCTGGCCATACTCAAGACGGAACATCATGCCGACATCGTTTTGGTAGATGTGTCTCTCAAGACCCGCTCCGGCCTTGATCTGATAAAAAGCATGCACATGCTGATTCCCGCATTGCCCGTACTCGTCGTCTCCATGCATGATGAAGCGGTTTATGCCGAACGTGCTTTGCGGGCTGGTGCGCGCGGCTATGTGATGAAACAGGAGCCGGGTGAAGTGCTGATAACTGCTATTCGCGAAGTATTGAAGGGGAATATTTATCTGAGTAAGCAAATGCACACCAAGCTATTGAATCGAGTCGTGACCGGACATTCGGCGCCTGAGCTGTTGGTCAACAGCTTGACTCCCAGTGAGTTTGAAGTGCTGCATTTGATTGGATCCGGACATAGCAGTCAGGAAATTGCCAAGTTGCTTAATCGCAGTATTAAAACTATCGAAACGCATCGCTTCAATATTCGTACCAAATTGAATTTGAAAGACGGTGCCGATTTGATACGTTATGCCACCCACTGGATTTCGGAAGAGCATTAGGAACGCGTTGCTTTCTAATGGTTTCCCTTAGTATAAAACCAAGGTTTCCCCAATATACCCATGGTATTGACTGAGTTAGGATGAGCTCGTGTCATTCTCATTCTCATTCTATTTGGAGTCATCACTATCATGAAAACAAAAACGGGAAAGCTTTTTGCGGTTTTATCTATGCTTGGTCTCTTGGCTTCCAGCGCGCAACTGGGTGCTTTCGAAGTACAAAATGCCGATACTCGCGGTGAAATACAGAACACCGGAATGACCCGTAGCTACCACGAGAATTTGGCTAAAGATTATGAGGTTAAAGCCAAGGAAATGTTGGCAAAGGTAGAAGAAAAGAAGAAATTACTCGAAGACTATGACAGTCATAGCCAATATCTTGGCAGACAGGGTCAGGATCTTCATGCGCACACTTGGGCCATGGTAAACAGACATGAGAGAGCTGCAGAAGAAGCCTTAAATCAGGCCACTTTTCACCGGAAAATAGCGTCGGAACTCGCGAAGCGCGATTACGCCACCCCAGCAGAAACACCCAGCCAGCGAAACAACCGGGAAAACAAGGCCAAGGTCAGACCAGACCCCACAGACGAGATTGGGAGTCCCGGCAAAACCTTATAAAGGGATGCAGACGCGTACCCTGAATCAATCAGGGTAACGGAAATCAGTGCCAGTGGTCACGCTACTGCGCGACTTTCGACTTAACTAAATTCACAAGAGAGGTCTTTGTGAACACAAATGTAAGAAAATTCTACGTAGCTTTATTTATGCTGGGTCTATTGGCTTCCTGCGCACAACTGGATTCTTTCGAAGTACAGAATGCCAATACTCGCAAGAATGCCAGAACCCATGCCGACCACGATGATTTGGCAAAGCAATATGAAAATACGGCCAAGGAAATGCAGGTAAAGGCGGAGGAACAAAAGAAACTGCTGCAGCATTATGAGGACAAAAGCTATCTCTACGGCACAAACGGACAAACTTTCCAAGCGCATACTTCGGCTATGATTCGCAGTTACGAACGAGCCGCAAGGGAAAGTCTGAACGAGGCCACCTTCCACCGGAAAATGGCGGCGGAACTCGCGAAGCGCGATTACGCCACCCCAGCAGAAACACCCAGCCAGCGAAACAACCGGGAAAACAAGGCCAAGATCATGCCGGACAGCATCCCCACAGAGTTGATTGAGAGTCCCGGCAAAACCCTATAAAGTGGTATGGGCGCGCACTAAATCAGTCTTGGATACCCGGAGCTCACCAGTCTCCCGATTGGGCAGAGCAGGGGCGACGGGGCTTCTCCCTACATATTCAAGATTGTTGAATGCCCCTGATCTTTCAACCGCGCTGCGAGGAAATGAGGCAGTACAAAACTTCCTATCGCATGTAAGGCCTGACGCTTTCGCCAAAAAACTCCCGCATCATAAAATCTTCAAGTCCCGCGTTTTCTTCCATGCGTGCGGACAGGACGACCACGCGGCCGAGGCGAGGCGATTCCCAGTTAAAATTGCCCTCGTGATACTGGCGTATCAACTGAATCATCCTGCGAACGATTGCGCGCTCCACATCACCATCTGGCCCGGCCTCGACTTCGATTAATTCGAGCCGGGAATTGCCGGGATCCGTGGTCCAGCCACGAAACGTAAACTCGGCAGTCCGAGCTCCCATTCTGACAATTCTAAATATACCGTTCGTGCCTGGAGCCTGGAGGTTGCGCTTGATATTGGCCATTCTGATCTCTTCTTCCGATGACTGGCGTCCGGGAGCCATCGTTTCAGCGTTTTCACGTTCATCAAAAGTCCCTGCTGCACGGCGGCGTGCTCTGGCCTGGTTGATGTAGGCCATCATATCTGTAGGAGCCTCCAAATTGCGATCTGATGGAGAATCTGATGGGGGTTTTTCGATAGCCTTGGGTTGAACCTTGGCCTGGGCTCGAGGGATTTGGCGGGGGGACGGCAACGACTCCTGTTCCAGTCTTGATTCCGATAATTCCACAAAACGCGCTTCAATTGAAGGTGGCGTTACGATCTCAATCCTGGGAGATGTCAGAAAGAGTCCGAACCCCCAGATGATGAGCAGCCAGATGGCCGCCGCCAGCGGCATCGGCCACCAGAATCGAATCTCCATCGATCTGGAACTTGCCATGTTTAGCGAATTATTTATGTTTCACCGCAATCAAAAAATGCTGGGCACCGGCGGTCCGAGCTTGCAACATCGCCTGTACTACGATGCCCTGCGGGGCTTCGTGATCTGCCGACACCACCAGCTTCTGTTGTGAGTCGCGCAGTAACGGTTTGAGCGTAGCGGCCAGAGTCTCCAAGGTAACGGATGTCCGGTTGATAAAGATCTTGCTGTCGCTTGTCAGCGTCAGAGTCACCGGCGTGTCTGCGCTGAGCTTCTCAGCTTCCCCTTGGGGCAGATTCACCTGCAGGGAATCAAGATTCTGCATCGACAATGAAGCAAGCATGAATGTCGCCAGCAGGAAAAACATCACATCGATCATCGGAATGATTTCAATGCGGCCTTTGCGAACCGCCCTGGATTTACGCAGCTTCATGGGCACCATCCTGTTGATCCAAACGGATATGATCGATCAGCCGCGTACCCAGACGCTCCATCTCATCCATCGTTTGTGATTGCAGACGAGAGAAGTAGTTGAATCCGAACAATGCCACCAACGCGATCAGCAAACCGACCACCGTTGCAATGAGTGCTTCAGCCACTCCTCCTGTCACCGCCGTGGGATTGACGATGCCTTCGCTGCCAATTATCTGGAAGGCGCGCATCATGCCGATAACCGTTCCAACCAACCCGAGCAAAGGTGCGGCCGTGACGATGGTTTCCAGCGCCCACAGCCTGCGGGCAAGATTCGATTCGATCAGCTGGGCTTCATCAGCCGCACGGGATTCAGTCCACCATGAGGGCTGATGTCTGTTGGAAATCACCACCTCAAAAAAACGCTTGTAATAGTGGCGCTCATCCAGTCCTGAAAGTATTTTCTCCAGGTCGCTCCATTTGAAGCCATAGGTTTCAACCAGGTTTAGCAAGTCATGAGAAAGCCGGGCAAAACGCCAATAGAGAAATGCTTTTTCAAGCATGATCGCCAGAGCGATGATCGCCAGCAACGACAATGGCAAAATAATTATCCCGCCGAGTTTTAGTGTGGTCAAAGTTTGATCCAGCTCTTCCATATTTACCTCCAAATTGGGGATATTTCCCCGGTTGCAAGTTGCTAATTAGAAAAATAATTGATGCCAGGATAAAATTCCCGGCGTGGTTCAAACTGGTCAAATTCTACTCCCGTCTCGGATTTAATAAATCTTGGCGAGCAGATTGATGGCGCCAATCATCAATGAGGTGTAGGCGGGGACCCGGCTGGCCGGCCCATTACTGAATGGCGCAAACCTTGGGCCATGAGCAGCGGGCGGTTGCAGCCCAGACAAGGAAGGTGCTGACCCAATCACGAGCAGACCATTCTGGTGGCGTTCAAGGAAATTGAAGATGTCCTGGTAACGGTCGTGCAGCTCTACAAAGCCTTGGGTGGAGGATAGCCGCCGGGATGAGTGAAAGATATCGAATGGTACTCGGGTCTTGGGTACCTGGGTGGCTTGCCGGTTCGGACAAACCTGAAAACCGGATTTACTCCGTTCTCATTGACTGCTAA
>CAKKRD010000053.1 GCA_919902515.1 Nitrosomonadaceae bacterium
AGGTTACCCTCTTAAACTCGATGCATTATTGTCTTGACGGAGGGGTCCACTGTAGCAAGCTGCTCGGCATGTGTAGTATTAAAAACCGTATCCCAAAGTGCAGCAATCAATGGGTCAGCATCATTTAATGCGACACGGTCAACAACACCATCCTCAAGCAACGCTATAGAAACACTGGCACCACCACAAAATGGCTCAACAAATAAGCTATTACGAATTCCATTTAGTCGGACACATGAAGCTATGAAATCAGCAAATCGAGCCTTGCTTCCTGGATAACGCAATATGCTTCGAGTATTCGTACTCACAAAACCTCCACCCTAATCAGGCGTAATTGCCATCCATAATTGGAGTTATAAAATATTATATGGGGCATCTAATTTTAAAACTTGATTCTAGTATAACCGTATACAAATACATACCAGTAACTGCACGGATATTACGATCTTGGCAACAGCGGCATTACGTATACTCGTGTATGTCTGAAATTGGCACATTTCTGCCTGTGACGAAAGTCGCAAGCTAGCACTTTCCAGTGATTGGCATCTGAGGGAAAAGGCTCGATCTGTTCATGTTGGCGTCCCTAGCCGGATGTTCTGCATCTGTCCCCTCAACTCCGGATGGCTCCATCCTCCCGTACGGTTCATTTTTCATGGCACGGTTTATTTGCTATGATGCGTCTCTTGCTTCGCGCGAACCATCCGCTTCATGCTCAACATTGACCTGCACTGCCATTCCACGGTTTCCGACGGTTTGCTGACGCCCACGCAGTTGGTGGAGCACGCCGCCGCGCGCGGGGTGAATGTACTGGCACTGACCGACCACGATGATGTGGGCGGGTTGGAGGAAGCGCGCCGTGCTGCTGAAGAAAAGAATATCACTTTCATCAATGGAGTGGAGATCTCCGTCAGTTGGCGCAGCCAGACGTTGCACATTGTCGGTCTCGGTATCAACCCTGCATATGCTCCGCTGGTCGAGGGTCTGGCGGCCATTCGCAGCGGCCGCACGGAGCGCGCGCGCAATATCGCCGCGCAACTCGACAAATCCGGCATCTACGGCAGTCTGGAAGGGGCTTATGCTTATACCGGAGCGGGGCGGCTGATAGGTCGCACTCACTTCGCACGCTTTCTGAGCGAACGGGGTCATGCCAAGGATGTTAAATCCGTGTTCAAAAAATATCTGGTCAAAGGCAAGCCCGGCTACGCGCCGCATCAGTGGACCTCGCTAAGCGAAGCAGTGGGCTGGATATGCGGCAGCGGCGGCAAAGCGGTGATTGCCCACCCGGCGCGCTACAAGCTGGGCAAGGGTGCGTTGGACGCGTTGCTGCTGGAATTCCGTACTTTGGGTGGTACAGCTATTGAGGTCATTACTGCCAGCCATACCCCGGAACAATCGCTGCTGTTTGCACGCCATGCGCAGCGCCTGGGTTTGCTGGCTTCGCGCGGCTCGGATTTTCACGGGCCGGGCGAAAGCTATTTTGACCTGGGCCGGATGCCCGAATTGCCTGCCGGCTGCACGCCAGTGTGGCATGACTGGAACGTAATGATGTAGCCAGGCCTCGTCCTTGCAATTCACCCCCAATAACCAAAACCAGAAACCGCTTTCGTGGCTCAATTCTTTTCCATCCACCCGGATAACCCGCAGTTGCGCCTGATACGGCAAGCAGCGGAAATCGTGCGCGCCGGGGGCGTGATCGTTTATCCGACCGATTCCTGTTACGCGCTTGGCTGCCACCTGGGCAACAAGGACGCCATGACGCGCATCCGCGCCATACGGCAGGTGGACGAGCGGCATCACTTCACGCTGGTGTGCCGGGATCTGGCTGAAATCTCGCATTACGCCAAGGTCAATAACAGCCAGTACCGGCTACTCAAGGCGAGCACGCCCGGCAGTTACACTTTCATATTCGAGGCCACACGCGAAGTGCCGCGCCGTTTGCAGCATCCCAAACGCAACACCATCGGCCTGCGTATTCCCGATCATCCCGTGGTGCAGGCGCTGCTGGCGGAGTTGAATGAGCCGTTGTTGAGTTCCACCCTGATGCTGCCGGGAGATGAGTTCCCCCTCAGCGATGCCGAGGAAATCCGCGACCGCCTCGAACACCAGGTGGAGCTGGTGCTGGACGGCGGCCCCTGCGGCCTGGAGATGACCACCGTGATTGACCTGACTGGCGAGGTACCGGAACTGACCCGCCAGGGCAGGGGCAGCGCTGCACCTTTCGGCATAGCGCATGGATAGCATCATTCAGGGAATCGCCATTTGGGCGCTGCCGGTGATTCTTGCCATTACCCTGCATGAGGCCGCGCACGGCTACGTGGCCAGATATTTCGGCGATCTCACTGCCCATGCGCAAGGGCGCATCAGCCTGAATCCCATGCGGCATATCGATCCGATGGGTACGATCGTCGTGCCACTGGTTCTATTCACATTGAGCAAACTGACGGTCGGTACCGGCTTTCTGTTCGGCTGGGCCAAACCGGTACCGGTGAACTTCGGCAACCTGCGCCGCCCCAAGTACGACATGCTCTGGGTGGCTGCCGCCGGGCCGGGCGCAAATCTTTTCATGGCATTCCTTTGGGCGCTGCTAATGAAGCTTGGCCTCTCCCTGCCGGAGAGCGATCTGAGCAGACCGATGATACTGATGGGTGAGGCGGGCATTGAAATCAACGTGATACTGATGGTGCTGAATTTGCTGCCGTTGCCACCGCTGGACGGAGGCCGGATGGCAGTAAGCCTGCTGCCCCATCGCATGGCGCACCATTTTGCACGGATCGAACCTTATGGCTTTATGATACTGCTGTTGCTATTGTTCACCGGCATGCTCGGCACCATTATTGGACCTTTTATTATGTTTACAATACAAATGGTGGCGTTGCTTACCGGATTGAAAGCTTGAGAAACTTAATCATGAATTATTAAGGATAAGTAACATGTTTACTGATCGCGTCTTGTCTGGAATGCGCCCCACTGGCAGATTGCATTTGGGACATTACCACGGTGTGCTAAAAAACTGGGTGGAGCTGCAACACCAATTTGAATGCCTGTTTTTTGTTGCCGATTGGCACGCGCTCACCACGCATTACGATACGCCGGAAATCATCGAGCAGAATGTCTGGGACATGGTGATCG
This sequence comes from Nitrosomonadaceae bacterium, assembly GCA_919902515.1. GTDB lineage: Bacteria > Pseudomonadota > Gammaproteobacteria > Burkholderiales > Nitrosomonadaceae > VFJL01. Next base: position 3,130 of record CAKKRD010000053.1, read on the forward strand.
ACTGGCTTGCCGCCGGAGTGGATCCGGCACAGGCAACCCTGTTCATCCAGTCACGGGTGCCTGCACATGCCGAGCTGCATGTGCTGCTTTCCATGATTACACCGCTGGGTTGGCTGGAGCGCGTCCCCTCCTACAAGGACCAGCAGGAAAAACTAAGCGAGAAGGATTTGAGCACTTATGGCTTCCTCGGCTATCCGCTGCTGCAGAGCGCGGATATCCTCATTTATCGCGCCAATCGTGTGCCAGTGGGTGAGGATCAGGCGCCGCATATCGAATTCACCCGCGAAATCACGCGCCGTTTCAATCACATTTACGGCAAGGAAGCCGGCTTCAAGGAAAAAGCTGAAGCGGCGATAAAGAAACTTGGCTCCAAAAAATCCAGAGTCTATCGCGAACTGCGCGATCGCTACCAGGAGCAGGGTGACGATGAAGCGCTGGCAGCGGCGAAATCGTTACTCGACGAGCAGCAGAACCTGAGCATGGGCGACCAGGAGCGGTTATTCGGCTATCTTGAAGGCGGCGGCAAGATGATCCTGACCGAGCCGGAAGCACTGCTCACCCATGCCTCCAAAATGCCGGGGCTGGATGGCCAGAAAATGTCCAAATCCTACAATAACACCATCAGCTTGCGGGAAGATCCGGACAGTGTCACAAAGAAAATCCGCACCATGCCAACTGACCCGGCGCGTATCCGGCGCAGCGATCCGGGCGATCCGGCCAAGTGTCCGGTATGGCAATTCCATCTGGTTTATTCGAACGACAAGACTCAGGACTGGGTACAACAGGGTTGCAAGAGTGCGGGTATCGGCTGCCTGGAATGTAAGCAGCCGGTAATTGAGGCAGTGTTGGCGGAGCAGGAACCCATGCATGAGCGCGCCAGAATGTATGAGGAAGACCCCACACTGGTACGCAACATCATTGCCGACGGCTGTGAGAAAGCCGATAAGCTGGCGCAGGAAACCATGCGTGACGTGAGGGAAGCGATGGGACTGAATTATTCTTAATGCATGTTCGCTGGAACGGAAAAATTAAGGCTGGGCGCGGTATAATCAATATCAAACAGTAGGATGCCTCCATTTCAGAATGAACACATTCCTCAATCCTGTCGCCACTGGTCCGGTTGCAACAATCCACGGTGAGCCGCTGCTGGAGCTGCCCCGGGATCTGTACATCCCACCGGATGCGCTGGAGGTGTTTCTCGATACTTTCCAGGGCCCACTGGACTTGCTGCTTTATCTCATTCGCAGACATAACCTGGAAGTGCTGGATATCCCGATGGCGGAACTCACGCGGCAATACATGGCCTACGTCGAGATGATGCGCGCCAATCAACTGGAACTGGCGGCAGAATACCTGCTGATGGCCGCACTTCTGATCGAAATTAAGTCGCGCATGCTGCTGCCACGGCCCGTTAGCAGAACTGAGGAAGATATCGATCCACGTGCCGAGCTGGTACGCCGCCTGCTGGAGTACGAGCAGATGAAACTCGCCGGGCTGCGTCTTAATGAATTGCCTCAGGCCGACCGGGATTTTGCGCTGGTACAGGTATGGATTGAACAGGCAGCGGTAAAGCGTCTACCGGAAGTCAGCGTAGATGATCTGCGTAATGCCTGGCTTACGCTGGTGACACGTGCCCAGGCCAATCGCCACCATCGTGTCACGCGAGAAGAACTTTCGGTGCGTGCACATATGAGCCGCATCTTGCGCCATCTGCATGGGCGCGAGTTCGTTGAATTTCAAGAATTATTCAGTGCCACCGCCGGAGTGGCGGAAATCGTGGTAACTTTTCTTGCATTACTGGAGCTCTCCAGGGAGGCTCTGGTGGAGGTAACCCAACCTCAAACCTTTGGAATCATTTATGTCAAGTCAATCAGTTTCCTTACTGCCGCCTAGTTCGTCCGCTCCACCCAATCCCGGCGAGATCAAGCGGATTCTGGAAACGGCGTTGCTCACCAGCCAGGATCCGCTGCCGCTGTCGGAATTGAAGAAGTTATTTGATGAAGAACTGAGTCCTGAAGTTCTGCGCAGATTACTTGAAGAATTGCGCGAGGAGTGGGCAGATAAAGGAGTGGAACTGGTAAATGTCGCCAGCGGCTGGCGCTTTCACAGCAAGCCGGAAATGCAGCAATTTCTTGATCGGCTCAATCCGCAAAAACCGCCGCGCTACTCACGTGCAGTACTGGAAACCCTTGCTATTGTCGCTTACCGTCAGCCAGTGACACGTGGCGACATTGAAGAAATCCGTGGTGTGGCGGTTTCCAGCCCAGTGCTCAGGACTCTCGAAGCACGTGGCTGGATAGAGGCTATCGGGCATCGCGATGTTCCCGGCAGACCAGCTCTATACGCTACTACCAGAAACTTTCTTAATGATCTTAACCTACGTTCCCTGGAAGAACTACCACCACTGGAAGATCTGGGTTCGCTGATTGAACCACAAGGCAGTATGGACTTGCTCCCGGCTCCGCAACCGGCTGCCGCCGCTGATGATGCCGAGATGATGCTACCTGTCCTGCAATCATCTCCAGAAGCGGATCCATCTGCAAACAGCCTGCCGCTGCAGCAAAGAGAAGACAATTTGACTGATTTGTGAACGAGGTGGTCATATGCAAGTAATTCTGGTGGCAAATCCTAAAGGTGGCTGCGGCAAAACCACACTGGCGACCAATCTGGCAGGCTATCTGGCCGGACAAAACCAGCGGGTAATGATGTGGGACCTGGATCGACAAAAATCGTCATTGGACTGGCTCGCACTGCGTCCTGCTGATTTACCAGCCATCACCAGGCTGGATGCGGAACGCGATGATGTCCATCCAAAAGTTCCGGAAAGCAACGATTGGCTGGTACTGGATTCGCCGGCAGGAATGCACGGCAAGAACCTTGCTCACGCATTGAAACTTGCACACAAGATCATCGTACCGGTTCAGCCATCGGTATTCGACATGGCTGCCTCGCGGGATTTTTTGGATCGGTTGATGGAAGAAAAGATCGTGCGGAAGCATAAAGCTTTTATCGGCATTATCGGTATGCGCGTGGATCCGCGTACCCGCGCTGCGTCCACTCTGGAACAGTTTCTCAAACAGTACGATCTTCCCGTTCTCACCTATCTGCGCGATACCATGGTGTACGTCAATGCGGCCTTCAACGGCAAGAGCATTTTTGACCTGCCGCATTACCAGGCTGAGCGCGACCTGGAACAATGGCAACCGCTGATCGAATGGTTGAAAACTTAGGCACAAGTCAGGCCATATTCTGGCCAGAGAATCCCGCTAACTGACGGGAAAAATACTCTCTCCTGACCAACCGCCCCTCAATGCTGCATGTGGTGATGATGTCCGCTGTGGCCATCGGCGGCGGGTTT
>CAKKRD010000054.1 GCA_919902515.1 Nitrosomonadaceae bacterium
AGGTCAAACCTTGGTGAGTCCCCCGGCATAGCCGGGGGTTTACCTTATTAAATTAGGGAACATCCGGCGGTATTGTTGGCTAATGATTACCGCTTTGCTGCAAGTGGTTTGTTTGTGAGCCTTAAACCGGGGCAGATCAACCGGACCCTACTGATTTTTATCATGAAAAATATTCTGTTGTTGCTATGCTTCCTGCCGCTCGCAGCGTGCGCCCACCAGAAGGCGTTGAAGGGATTCGATAGCGATTTTGATGGCGGCAAAACCTGGGCCGAACTGCAGGTGCAATTGCCTGCCTACCCCAAAGCGGAGAATCTGCTGTCATTTGACGCCGGCCCTGCCAGTGAGAATCTGCATTACATCGATGCGCCCTCCATCGTGGTGGGAGAGGATGGCATAGTGCGCTACACCCTGGTAATCGAATCACCCGCAGGAGCGATGAACATAAGCTACGAGGGGATGCGGTGTGCGACCGGGGGCGCAAGAGAGGGTGAGAGATTGCAAATATTGATATTCAAATTTCACATCACCGAAAAAAGGCTCTACGCCATTGGCCGTGACGACAAGACCTGGGTGCGGGCGCGGGCATCGAAATGGGAGGAACTCGAAGATATCCCCCAGCATTATGCGCAACGGGCGCTTGCCAGATATTTCTTCTGCCCGGCTAATGTTATTGTAAGAAATGAGGAAGAAGCCATTCAGGCGTTGAAGAAAGGCAGCCATCCACGCGTGATTCAGTAGCCAGTGGTGCACGCCTGCAGGAAGAGGCGTCACAAGTACCGATCTGTCCCCATGGCGGCGGTCGTCAAAACGATTTTCCCGATGTGCACGCCGGACTCCATCAATCGGTGGGCTGCCGCCGCTTCCTCCAACTTAAAGACCCTGAACACCAAGGGCTTTAACTTCCCCTGCTGCAACAATGGCCAGACTTGCTGTTCCAGTTCCTGCGCGATCTGTGCTTTTTCCGGAACGCTGCGGGAGCGCAGCGTCGACCCGGTGTGCGTCAGCCGCTTGGTCAGCATGGTCATCAGGTTCAGTTCTTTGGCAGGACCATTCTGCACGCCGATCTGGACAATGCGGCCATTCAGCGCGGCGGCCCGGTAGTTCCTGGCAACATAGTCGCCAGCGATGATATCGACAATGACATCGACCCCTTTGCCAGAGGTGAATTTTCTGGCTTCCTCGACGAAATCCTGCATGTGGTAATTGATGGCCAGATCCGCGCCCAAAGCCAGACATGCCTGCCGCTTTTCCTCCGAGCCGACCGTCACCAGTACCGTGGCGCCGAATGCCTTCGACAGCAGCGTGGCGGCCGTGCCGATGCCTGAAGAACCCCCATGAATCAACACCGTTTCGCCAGCTTTGAGCTTGCCGCGCTGAAACAGATTGGCCCAAACCGTGAAGAAGGTTTCCGGCAGAGCCGCCGCTTCCACCATGCTGAGACTTTGCGGTACGGGCAATGCGTTACTTTCATGCACGACGCAGTATTCGGCGTAACCGCCGCCTGCAACGAGCGCGCACACCTTGTCGCCGACGTTGAAGCGAGTGGCCCCAGCGCCCAACGCGGCGACTTCCCCGGCAATCTCGAGCCCGGGAATCGTGGGTGCGCCTGCAGGGGGAGGGTACAGCCCGCGCCGTTGCAGAATATCCGGACGATTGATGCCAGCCGCCGCAACTCTGATCAAAATGCATCCGCTCGCAGGCTGAGGAATAGGGCATGCAGCAGGCATCAGCACCTCCGGTCCCCCGAAGCACTTGATATCGATAGCCAGCATGGTTTGCTGGCTGTTGGATGTGTTTTCCATTTCTGGCAGAAAAAATTAGTACGGCTGAGTTGGCTCGTGTAACGCGCGTGCTTGATTGTGGCTGAACCTTACAGGTACGCCCATTTCTACCAAGCTCCGGATGGCAGTCACTATACCGCATGAAGGGTAGTGGATGAGGAGCTCGAATTACTTTGTCGTGCTGCGCCGCTCACCCCCGTAATTCGACCCTCCCGGAAACCTGCCAAGCCTTGTTCGGCAAGGCTTCAGTCAATATGGGAAAGTCTGCCCTGTAATATTTGACAGCTAGACGGGCGTTTCGCTATGTCGTTTCATACTCCCATCGTCAACCAATAAGGAGGTTTCAAGCATGGCTGGGCAAGTATATGAAATCGTCGATTGCCCGAATTAGGGAACACCCAGCGGTATTGTCGGTTAATGATTACCGTTTTTTTTCTTCAAATGGTTTGTTTGTGAGCCTTAAACCGGGGTGGGTAGATCCAATGACAGGTCATCATTTCATCTATGATGCCGGATCTTCGCGGGCTATCAATCTGGCTTTGCGGTCTCTTTCGCCCTGTCACTGTCCCAAGTGTACTGCTCACAACCTGTAGACGCCTTGCGCTTTTAAATCCCGGGGTGTTCGCGTTCGTCGAGCCTGAGTCTCGGCGCGGGTCGCACCAAGCGTCACAAGATATTCATTCGATGTTTTTCCATATCTGTGACGGTACGACTGGAAATATAAGGATGTGTTTGTCCGTATGTTAATCAATGACTGTGGGGCCACATGGATAACTACACAATTATTCGCCGTCAACTTCGATCTCTGCGTGCGGAACATGTATTGTTGGGCCGCATGAATAACCTGGGCAAGGGCACCATTTCTCGCCGACAAGCCCGACCTGACTGTGCGGCTCATGATCTGCCGAGTTCCAAGTACAACCTCGCTATTTTTTGCCGCAATGCACGGTTTCGTTCTGCACAATATGCTTCTCCTCTCCGTCTTCATTTTCAAAGGCACGATCTTCAACAGGTGGTCTGGATTCTCCAGCAGGAGCTGGATTCGTTGATTCGCACCACCCACTTGCTTTCCATTGAAGACTACTCCGAGAGACAGAAGCTGATCAAAGCCTCAGTAAATGGCGAACCCTGGAAGGTCGATGCAAGTGACGGGATTCCGCTAGAGATTACTAACAAGGGCATGGCGGAGAATTCCGAACAGTTTTACACGTGGATAGCTTCGGTGTATAGGTTCGGCTGCGCTTTTATCCATCTTTCTGCCTTAAGCGACCTCAGTACTAGAGACCCATTCCGCAGTTTGCCGGAAGGCCAAAGGCGGGATATTCTTCAGCATTTGCAGAGCTACCACGGGGAGTCAATTGAAGACAACGCCTCGTTTACCGATATCAGTAGTTATTTCCCGGCAGTGTTCGATGAGGTTTCTGATAATCTGGAGTGGTATTTGCGCTGTCTGGAGAACGCTGAAGATATTTAGCCGTGATCCGCGGCCCAACAAGTCAATAATCCTGGCTGCTGCACTTTAGCTCTGCAGTCCCTTTCCCCCTGTCACTGTTCCAAGTGCACTGCTGACCCTAATCTATAGACGCCTTGCGTCTTTGAATCTCGGTTAGTTCTCGTTCGTAGAGCCTATGTCTCGGCGCGGGTCGCGCCAAGCAATTCATGCGTTAATGGGTCTCAGTTGTGCCAATAGCTGCCACCCAAATCATCATGACGAGATCGACTTAATCATATTTGTGCTCCCAAAAGTATATAGTGGACCCCAATTTTCGGACAGTGAAATAAGATGGTAGCCTGCTGTGAA
>CAKKRD010000055.1 GCA_919902515.1 Nitrosomonadaceae bacterium
AAATCCTGAGCCTGACTCTTTTCGAGAAAACGACGCTCGATCAATTACTTAAAAATTCCGAGCAACAAATGGACATGCAAATAATCGATAACCAATTGAATTTATTTGATTAAATCACCGGACATTTCTGATTTCAGATCAAGTTGACGCACCACTTGTTTTGGAAATACTCCGAGCTGCAAAATAAATTCGGCGGGTTACTTGAGAATTCACCCCATTAAAGGGTAGAATGTCGGCCTTTCGCATCAGGCATTTATTGGAGAATACACATGCCAGTCACAACCGATCAGAAAGCGCAGGTAGTGCGCAATTATCAAAGAGCTGCTGGAGATACGGGCTCTCCTGAAGTGCAGGTGGCGCTGTTAACCACCCGCATCAATGAGTTGACCGGCCATTTCAAGGCTCATGTCAAGGATCACCATTCCCGTCGCGGCTTGTTGCGCATGGTAAATCGCCGACGCAAATTACTCGATTATCTTAAGCGCAGAAGCGCTGATAGTTATCGCACGTTGATCGAGCGCTTGGGTCTTCGGAAATAAACTGGCATCTCCTCTGACCGAGGAAACGGTAAGTAATGGTGCAGATCCTGTATTGCATGGGACAACCGGGCATGGAACCGAAGTGCTTTCATAGAAAAAAGGACAGTTAATTGAAACCGATCAAGAAAAGTATCGTCTACGGACGTCATCAGCTAACGCTGGAAACCGGTGAAATTGCAAGACAGGCACATGGTGCGGTGATGGTTACAATGGACGACACCGTGGTGCTGGTTACGGTGGTGGGTGCAAAAAATGTCAAGCAAGGGCAGGATTTTTTCCCGCTGACGGTGGATTACCAGGAAAGAACCTACGCTGCCGGCAAAATACCCGGCAGTTTTTTTAAGCGCGAAGGCCGCCCCTCCGAGAAAGAAATACTTACTTGCCGCCTGATCGACCGCCCCATTCGCCCGCTGTTTCCAGACAGTTTTTATAACGAAGTGCAAATCGTTGCCACAGTTTTATCGTCCGATAATGAAGTGGATGCGGACATTCCGGCAATGATTGGCGCTTCTGCTGCGCTGGTGCTTTCCGGCATCCCCTTCGGCGGCCCCATTGGTGCTGCCCGTGTTGGCTATATTGACGGCGACTACGTACTAAATCCGACCGCTACCGAACTGAAACAAACCCAGTTGAATCTGGTAGTGGCGGGCACACAACAAGCCGTACTGATGGTTGAATCTGAAGCAACGGAATTGCCGGAAGACGTGATGCTGGGCGCCGTCATGTATGGCCACCAGCAACTGCAGGTAGTAGTCAATGCGATCAACGAACTGGCCGATGATGCTGGTGTAACCGCGTGGGATTGGGCGCCGGTGCAAAGAGATACAGCTCTGGCTGAAAGAATCGCCAAGCTGGCAGAAGCGGATCTGTGCGCCGCATTCCAGTTGAAACAAAAACAAGCGCGATCCGAGACAATAGACAAAATCTGGCAACGGGTTTTTACCGAAGTTGGTGTCGGTGCGGAAAATGGTCCAGATGGACAAGCCGTCAAGGAAGTTTGTTTTGCGCTCGAATCGAAAATCGTACGTTCTCGGATTCTCGATGGCGAGCCGCGCATAGATGGGCGTGATACCCGCACCGTGCGCCCCATTACCATCCGTAGTGGAGTATTGCCACGCACCCATGGTTCCGCTCTGTTCACACGTGGCGAGACCCAGGCGCTGGTGATCGCTACCTTGGGCACGGGACGCGACGAACAAAGAATTGATGCGCTGCAAGGAGATTACACAGAGCGTTTCATGCTTCACTACAACATGCCACCTTACGCTACCGGCGAAACCGGTCGGGTAGGGACACCCAAGCGCCGCGAAATCGGTCATGGGCGTCTTGCCAAGCGCGCGTTAACTGCGGTGTTGCCCTCCGCTGAAGAGTTCGGCTATTCATTGCGGGTTGTGTCTGAGATCACTGAATCCAATGGCTCCAGCTCCATGGCATCGGTTTGCGGCGGGTGTCTGGCATTAATGGATGCAGGCGTGCCGTTGAAGGCGCACGTGGCAGGCATTGCCATGGGATTGATCAAAGAAGGTAACCGTTTTGCAGTGCTGACCGATATCCTTGGCGACGAGGATCATTTGGGTGACATGGATTTCAAAGTTGCTGGCACCGAACGCGGTATCACCGCGTTGCAAATGGATATAAAGATTCAGGGCATCACCAAGGAAATCATGCACGCCGCGCTGGTGCAGGCCAAAGAAGGGCGCATGCACATTCTGGGGATCATGAAACAAGCATTGCCCTCAACCCGTGAGGAAATTTCCGAACATGCGCCGCGCATCATCAAAATCAAAATTAACCCCGAGAAGATTCGCGATGTTATTGGCAAGGGTGGTGCAGTGATTCGTGCACTGACCGAGGAAACCGGCACTACCATTGATATTGCCGACGACGGCACTGTCATGATAGCTTGTATTAGCGCCGAGGGAGGTGAGTTGGCAAGAAAGCGTATCGAAGATATTACTGCCGAGGTAGAGGTGGGCAGAATATACGACGGCACTGTATTGAAACTTCTGGATTTTGGCGCAATTGTCAGCGTCCTGCCGGGTAAGGATGGTTTGTTACACATCTCTCAGATTGCCAATGAGCGCGTCAACAATGTCGCCGATCACCTCAAGGAAGGTCAGGCAGTGCGGGTCAAAGTGCTGGAAGCTGACGAAAAGGGGCGGTTACGTCTCAGTATGAAAGCAGTTGCTATCGAAGTCACCAGCAATGACGCCGCTTCGTAGCGAGTAGCTGCCATTTGAGCACGTTTTTGTAAAAAAGCCCCGTGTCGCAAGATACGGGGCTTTTTGTTTTGTAAGGCAGGCGCGACTCATCTATGGGAAATGAGCAGCCAGCTTTATTTGGCTATTTGCTTCTCTCTTATTTCGTCGAGGGTCTTGCAGTCTATGCAAAGGGTGGCGGTGGGACGAGCTTCCAGGCGTTTCAGTCCGATTTCAATACCGCAGCTATCGCAGTAACCGTAATCCCCTGTTTCTATTTTGGCGATGGTCTCATCAATTTTTTTGATGAGCTTACGCTCGCGATCGCGATTACGCAGTTCCAGCGCCATATCGGACTCCTGGCTGGCGCGGTCATTGGGGTCGGCGAAAATCGTAGCCTCATCCTGCATGGTGTGGACTGTGCGGTCTATATCCTGTCCCAGCTCAATTTTCATGCCTTCCAGTATCTTGCGAAAATGCATAAGCTGCTTAGAATTCATGTAGCTCTCCCCTTTTTTCGGTTTGTAAGGAGCAGCCTGTTTACGTAGTAGTTCTTGCGGCATCTTGGGATCCTTTTTAATTTCTGCTAGTGCGTGGAGACGCTTTAATATCAGAAAAGACATTGTACAGCAAGTAGGAGTCTCTTTAAACGACACATGTGCCTGTTCGCAGAAGATTAGAATCGCCTGGATTTGCAGTAGTTTATGCCTCCCGGAACGTTTCTCCGCAAGATTGGCAAAGGTAATTTGCTTTATTTTCAAAGCCTCCAACCGACCCCATCAAGTTGGCGATATTCCTGACCACGCAGCTTCCTATTCTCGGATAATTTGTTATACAATCTCGCATCTTGGATGTTCCATGAATTGGCACGCGCCCTCACCCCCCTTTGGTTGATAAAAGGTTTTGTCCAGTCGGGCGTATGAATACTACGTTACTCCTGCTCAAAATTTTCCTGTCGATCGGAGTTCTGCGCGAATCACCATGCGGTTCCATGGGATATCCGGCAAGTAATTTGTCCAGGCAAGACGGCCGGGCATACGATTAATTTGGTATCAAAATATGGAGAGGTTATGAACAAAGTGTCTGGATGGGCCGGGCGGTTGAGTTGGGCCGTGCTGATAATGCTGGTAACGCTGCCAGCCCATGCGCAACTAATGCTTGCCCATGAAGGTCATCATGCGGGAGACTGTGTCATTAAGGGAGCTTTCTCTGTGAATTTCAGTGCCTACGAGAAACCAAAGGGGGATATCCCTCCGATGCACGCATTCTGCCAGCAAATACCAAACGCAGGGATAGTACTTATGTCGGTGGATTTGAATGACCCCGAATCCCGTAAAGTCCCGCTCGCCGTGCGCGTGGTGATGGAGGGGCATGGTCCGGATGGACATGAGATACTGTCCCTGCCTCCCAAGGTATATCCATCCGGGAGTATTTCACTCGGAGAGGTGAACATGGCAGATCTTGGTCAATATACCATACTACTGTTGGAGGAGCAGGAAGGCATGATGAATACGGTGGTCCGCATCCCGCTAACAGTAGGAGGAGGGGGCGGGCACGGCAGCCATGGTTCCGGTCCTGGGGTAATGGAGATCGCGCTGTTGCTAGGTGCGGCTGGTGTCGGGGTTTTCTTCTGGTTACGCCGCCGCAAGACAGGTGCGGCGACGTAGGACTCAAAGGTTCCAAAGTTAGTCATTCCTGAAATCCCATTCTCAAGCAACGGCCATCGATTGTCGATGGCCGTTTGCATTTTATCGCGGCAACAAACGAGATAACGGTTGTCAGATTCTGGTCATCCAGGCCTTACAGGTGTCCATATAACGGGGAGCGGGATCTGATTTACACGGCTACGTTTTGCAAGGTACCAGTATTTGACAGACAGAATTTCTGCAAGCGCCACTTCGCCTGGATCCCGCTGGGGTTAAATAAAGACGCTTTCCTTATATTCCACCCAGGAACAACCGTTTAGCCGGCCACTTTTCCTTGGGCCGAATCATCATGCCGCGCTTTGTCGACGCGCTCAGATAATATAACTTATATTTTTCAGTTTGTTATATAGTAAATCTACTTCTTTCGCATTTCTACGCTCTTTCTTTCTGCAGCAATGGATTATGTTTCGGACAAGAGCAAGTTATACAGCATAACCCTATTGTATTTATGGCCACCGAGGTTCACACTCTGCGCTGGGGTAGGTCGAACAATTACCGAAGATGGGGGGGAAGCAAATGAAAAAAGGCCTCTGCTTGACGCTAGCTGGTGTAGCGAATCTGTTTCTGCTGTGTTTCAGTGCCTGGGCGAGTGAAGGTGGGGCTGTTTCCGAACTCAGCGAAGCGCGACAAGTAGCCCAGTACAACTACGTCATCCACATCCTGGCGATGTTGCTGGTGGGCTTCGGTTTTCTCATGGTGTTCGTCCGAAGATACGGATTCGGCGCCACGACTGGCACCTATCTGGTGGTCGCGGTAGGTCTCCCGCTCTACATATTGTTGCGTGCGAACGGAATAATGGGTCACGAAATTTCCCCGAATACAGTCGAAGCCTTGATGTTCGCCGAATTTGCAGTGGCCTCTGCATTGATTGCCATGGGTGCTGTGCTCGGACGTCTGCGGGTTTTTCAATACGCGCTGCTGGCACTTTTCCTAATTCCGGCATATCTGCTGAATGAGTATCTGGTGCTGGATGGTGCATTAGGTTTCACGAAAGGATTCCAGGATACTGCCGGGTCGGTCATCATCCACGCTTTTGGCGCTTATTTTGGCCTGGGCCTATCCATCGCCCTGACCACTGAGTTGCAGCGTAGTCAGCCGATAGAATCGGATGCCACTTCCGATCGTTTTGCGATGCTTGGTTCGATGGTGTTGTGGCTTTTCTGGCCCAGCTTCGCCACGGCTATCGTTCCTTTTGAAGAAATGCCGCAGACCGTGGTCAACACCGTGCTCGCGCTGTGCGGAGCCACCATCAGCACCTATTTCCTGAGTTCATATTTTCATAAGGGTAAAACGTCAATGGTTGACATGGCAAATGCGGCTCTCGCTGGCGGTGTTGCCATCGGATCGACATGCAATATCGTGTCACCGGCAGGTGCTTTTGGGATCGGCCTGCTGGCTGGGGCAGTCTGTGTCATCGGCTATGTATTTATTCAACCAGCATTGGAAGCACGCTTCAAAATCGTTGATACTTGTGGAGTTCATAATCTGCATGGGATGCCGGGGATTTTAGGCGCATTGATCGCTATCATGGTAGTGCCAGGCATAGCCGGGGTTCAATTCATTGGCATTGTTGTCAGCGTGACGCTGGCCCTAGGGTGCGGCCTCCTTGCCGGCAAGCTAATCAAGGCCACGGGCACGACACAGCTAGCTTATGAGGACAGCGAGGAATTCACTCACGTCGCTCCCCCGGAAACTGAAACTAAAGCGCATACCTGAACTTAAGGAGCCTCTGCACGAGTTTCCTGCGGGCGCGATTGCGCGCCTATGGCGGCCGCTCTCAAGATATGCCCCGGCATGAACAATGGAAGGCGGGCGATGAGCGGAAGCAGGTAGATTCTTGCTTGCGACTGACACATAGACGAGTCGCTACATCAAAATCACATCATACTGTTCCTGCGTATAAGCCACTTCCACTTGCAGACTAATGGGCTTAGCAATGAAGTCGCCCAGTTGCGCCAAGCTTTGGGACTCTTCGTCGAGGAACAGATCAATTACTTGTTGCGAGGCAAGAATACGAAATTCGCGGGCATCGAATTGACGGGATTCACGCAGCAATTCACGCAGGATCTCATAACACATCGTTTGTGCAGTTCTGACCTCGCCGCGTCCTTGGCAAGTGGGGCAGGGCTCGCACAGGATGTGAGCGAGGCTCTCCCGGGTACGCTTGCGCGTCATCTCCACCAGTCCCAACGCAGTGAATCCACTGGCAGTCATACGCGTCCGGTCTTTCGTTAATGCTTTTTTGAATTCAGTGAGCACGGCATTCCTGTGCCCCTCATTTTCCATGTCGATAAAGTCGATAATGATGATGCCGCCCAAATTTCTCAGGCGCAACTGGCGAGCGATTACTTGTGCTGCTTCCAGGTTGGTTTTGAAAATAGTATCGTCGAAGCTGCGTATGCCAATGAATCCGCCGGTATTGACATCCACGGTGGTGAGCGCTTCGGTCTGGTCGATGATGAGGTAGCCACCAGATTTTAAATTTACTCGTCTGGCCAAGGACTTTTCGATTTCATCTTCCACCCCATACAGATCAAACAATGGTCGCTCTCCGGCATAATGATTTACCCGCTCCACCACATTGACCATATAGTCTTGGGCAAAAGCGATCATTTTCTGAAAGGTCTCACGTGAGTCCACCAGAATGCGCACCGTGTCGTCGTCTACGAAGTCGCGCAGCACGCGGTGGCTGAGAGTCAGGTCCTGATAGAGCGGCGTGGGGGTGGTGACGGTGGATCTCTCTTGGATGTTGCGCCACAGCTTATGCAGATACTCTATATCCGTACGCAAATCATGTTCGCTGGCGGCTTCCGCCATGGTGCGAATGATGTATCCGCCCTTTCTATCAGGGGGTAACAATTGCTGCAGTTTCCCCCGCAGCAACTCGCGCCCCGCCTCATTTTCAATACGTTGGGAGACTCCGATATTAGATTCCTGTGGAAGATAAACCAGCAGTCGTCCGGCAATGCTGATCTGGGTGGACAGCCGCGCGCCCTTGGTGCCGATGGAGTCTTTGATGACCTGGACCAGGATACTTTCGCCATCGTGTAGCAGCCTTTCGATAGGTTTATCGGCATCCCCGCTCTGACGCACCCCCCAAATATCAGCGACGTGCAGGAATGCGGCACGATCAAGACCAATGTCTATGAAAGCCGATTGCATTCCAGGGAGTACCCGACTGACGCGGCCACTGTAGATATTGCCGACAATCCCGCAGCTGCTGGTGCGCTCGATGTGCAGCTCCTGCACCACACCTTGTTCCATTACCGCAACGCGGGTTTCTTGCGGGGTAACATTGACAAGAATTTCGCTGCTCATAAAAATAAGCTTCGTCGGTAGAATCAGTGGGTAATTGTAGCTGGTTTTTCAACTTGG
>CAKKRD010000056.1 GCA_919902515.1 Nitrosomonadaceae bacterium
AACTGGCGCTCCAACCAGAAAAATTCCGGTTTCCTGCCGGAAGAACGTGCCTGGCTCAGCGGGGTTTTCGACCAGCTTGGATGGGTCGATGTATTCCGCCGCATCAACCCGGAGCCGGAGCAATACACGTGGTGGTCCAATCGGGGGCAGGCGTGGGCCAAGAACGTAGGCTGGCGCATTGATTATCAGATTGCCACGCCCGCGATTGCCAGCAAAGCCACGCAAGTTTCGATTTACAAGACGGAACGCTTTTCCGATCACTCCCCGCTCATCATCGATTACGACTATAGCCTATGACGCCTGCTGAACCATCCGGCTGGCTGCAAGCTTTCCGCATTTACACCCATCCGCGGGTGCTGGGAATGCTGTCACTGGGATTTTCGGCCGGGCTGCCGCTGTTGCTGATCCTCGGCACCCTGTCATTCTGGCTGCGGGAAGCCGGAATAGACCGTTCCACCATCGGTCACCTGAGCTGGATCGGACTGGCATATGGTTTCAAGTGGCTGTGGGCGCCGCTGGTGGACCGCCTGCCGTTGCCGTTGCTGACCCGGCTGCTGGGCCGCCGGCGTGCCTGGCTGCTGCTGTCGCAAGTGGTCATCGCCGTCGCGCTGGTCGGCATGGCCAGCACGGATCCGCTCGAAAACCTGACGCATATGGTATTTTTTGCGCTGGCTGTGGCTTTCGCTTCCGCCACCCAGGATATTGCGCTTGATGCCTATCGCATCGAAGCCGTCGCACCGAGGCTGCAGGGAGCGATGGCAGCCACTTATCAGGCAGGTTATCGTGTGGCGATGATTCTGGCTTCTGCCGGCGTGCTGTGGATAGCCGCGGCGGTGGCTCCAGCGGAAGTGGTTTACGACCACACACCCTGGCGCGTTGCTTACCTGGTGATGGCAGCCTGCATGATGGTAGGCATTATCACCACACTCATCATCCGCGAACCGGAAGTTCCTGTCAGCCACCTTGTCTCGGAAAATGAAGCGCACGCCCGGCAGGCCATCGCCCACTGGAATCTGAACGCACCGCTCACGGCCGCACTGGCCTGGCTGTATGGTGCGCTGGTAGCGCCTTTCCGCGACTTCGTCGTGCGTCATGGCCGTCAGGCCTTGCTAATTCTGGCGCTGATCGCGCTTTACCGTATCTCGGATGTGGTGATGGGGGTGATGAGCAACCCGTTTTATGTGGATATGGGTTACACCAAGGACGAAGTGGCAACCGTGTCCAAGGTCTACGGCGTCATCATGACCATCGTCGGCGCGGCCATAGGCGGGGTGCTCACGGCGAAAATCGGCATCATGCGCACATTGTTCCTGGGAGCAGTACTGTCGGCAGCAACCAATCTGCTGTTCGTGTGGCTGGCTGGACGCGGCCACGATGTGGCCGGACTGGTGTTCACCATCTCCGCCGACAATCTGTCAGCCGGCATCGCTTCTTCGGCTTTCATCGCTTATCTCTCCGGTCTGACCAACTCCGCCTACTCCGCCACGCAGTACGCACTGTTCAGCTCGGTGATGCTGCTGCTGCCGAAATTCATTGCCGGGTTCAGCGGCAACTTCGTCGATGCCTACGGTTATGCCAGCTTCTTTACCGCCACCGCGCTACTCGGCCTGCCGGTGCTGGTATTGGTGTGGCTGGCCGGACGGGCAAAATTCGAGACTATGGATTCTCCGCCGCGCTCCAGGTGATGCCGACAAAATCTTATTCCAATTCAATTTCATCAGTGACACTTCGTTGATATCCTCACTCACGCCTCGCCGTACTATTCGTACTGTCTGCGGCGTTCGTTCATCATCGCCTCGTTTCACTTTCGAACTGGAATTAGAATTACTTCTGTCGTTCAAACCGGTAAAACGCCAGCATTCCCAGAAAATTGGGGGATAAGGTGACCTGATGATCGCCATTCATCACCCTGCGTTCGAGGATATGCACGCCATGCTGATGGCAGAATGCCTCAAAATCGCCTAGCGTACAAAGGTGGATGTTGGGTGTATCGAACCATTGATAGGGCAGCGTCTCCGAAACAGGCATGTGGCCGAACACAACCTGCAAACGGTTTTTCCAGTAGCCGAAATTGGGGAACGAGACGATGCCTTCCTTGCTTACCCGCAGCATTTCCCTGACGATGCCTTCGGTATGTTTCATTGCCTGCAGCGTCTGCGACAGAATCACGTAATCGAACGATCCCGATTCGAAACTGGACAGCCCCGATTCCAGATCACTCTGAATCACATTTACCCCGTTATTGAGACACCCCAGCACATTGGCATCGTCGATTTCCACCCCGTAGCCACGGACATTGCGCACATCGCGCAGGTAGCGCAGCAACGAGCCGTCGCCGCAGCCAAGATCGAGCACTCTCGCACCCGGCTGCACCCATGCGGCGATAGCGGCGAAATCGGGCCGTGAGGTAATGGGCAAGGCAGGAGCAGCAGTAGTGGTCATGATTGTCGGGTTAACATTTGCAGCAAGCGTGAGCTGAACGGGGTGCGGCGCAATCCGGGTTATTGTAGCGCTGGAGACAGCAATCATAAAGTTTCATTGTGCTTCCTGCGCCATCGTGGCCAAAGCATGCCGAGCCTGCTGTGCATCCAATACCGCTTCCGCAAAATCAAACCGCAATATTCTGCCGTCGGCGCGCAGATCAAAACCATCGCAGTCGATTCCCAGCATCTCCACCGCCAGCGCCGCGCATTGATGAAACTGCTGGCAGTAGCGATGCAGGGTGTCGCGGTGATCTGCGTTCATGTGCGCGATGACGTCATCTTCCTGCTCGATCAATGGATAGGATGGCAGCAGATAGATGTCCGCCGCAACCCAGTGGATTTTGCCGAAGCCGCCGATGAAACGCAGTGTCTGCGGCACGATACTGTAGAAAGAAAAATCACCCATGGCGAAAAGATTCTGCGCTTCCGGAAAATAGCGCAGGTAGCGCTTGCCCGTCTGAAGCTTATCCGGCACCGGCTGCGCTTCGCCCACCACGGTGATACGCCCTTGCGACTGAATATCCGGGTTATCCTGACTATGCGTAACCAGGCTCACGCGCGGATCATGCAGGATGTTGCGGGTATGTTCCGCCAACGTGCTGATCAGGATGAGCAGGCTGCCGTCATGATCCACCAGATAGGGCACGATGGAACCGAACGGATGACCATTGAATTTCTGCGACAGGGTGCATAGCGCACCATAACGGTGCGCACGTAACATCTGACGGGCTGCACGCGCATTACTCATGGAATTACGTAACAATGTTATCCATATAAGCCCGTACCAACTGATGATAATGGCGATCTTCCATCAGGAACGAGTCATGGCCGTGGCTGGAAGTGATTTCCGCGTAACTGACATTGAGTTCGTTATCCAGCAATGCCTTGATAATGGTGCGTGAGCGCTCCGGCGAGAAACGCCAGTCCGAAGTGAACGACACCACCAGGAAATCCGCGGTAGCGGCATGGAACGCCGCACTCAAGTCACCGTTGTGCTCATGCGCCGGGTCGAAATAATCCAGCGCCTTGGTCATCAACAAATAGCTGTTGGCGTCGAACTGGTCGGCGAATTTATCTCCCTGGTAGCGCAGGTATGACTCAATCTCGAACTCGACGTCGAAACCGAAAGCATACGTGCCATTACGCAGCTCTCGTCCGAATTTCGCCGCCATCGAGTCATCCGACAAATAAGTGATATGCCCCAGCATGCGGGCAAGTCGCAAACCGCGCCGCGGCACGACACCGTGCGAATAATAATCGCCACCGTGGAAATCCTGGTCAGTGATGATCGCCTGGCGCGCCACATCGTTGAACGCAATATTCTGCGCCGTCAGCTTGGCGGCGGCGGCGATCACCAGCGCATGCCGTACTCGCGTCGGAAAATCGAGCGTCCATCGCATTGCCTGCATCCCACCCAGGCTGCCGCCCATTATCGCGGCAAAGCAATCGATGCCAAGGTGATCCGCCAGCCTGACCTGGGTTTCCACCCAGTCTTCCACCGTCACCACCGGAAAGTCTGCACCGTAAGGCTTGCCAATCTTGGCATTGATGCTGGCGGGACCGGTGGAACCGTGGCAGCCGCCGAGATTGTTGACCCCGATGACAAAAAACTTGTGCGTATCGATCGGCTTGCCGGGACCGATCATGTTATCCCACCAGCCCAGACTCTTGGGCTGGTCAGCGTACGCACCTGCCACATGGTGGTTGCCGGAGAGCGCATGACAAACCAGTATGGCATTGGACTTGGCCGCGTTGAGTTCGCCGTAGGTCTCATAGACCAGTTCGTAGCTGTCGAGCACGGCACCACTTTTCAGATGCAGCGGTGTATCGAAGCGCACGCTTTGCGGAGTAACGATGCCGACTGATGTGGGATCTTGCATTAACGTTATAAAGAAAATTTAGAAGAATTAGCCATTCAGCTTCGTCAACAACCCGTGAATTTTTTCCGGATCGTCGGTTTTGAGCATTTTATGCGCCAGTGAGGTGATTCCCGGCACATGGCTTCTCAATACCTCCTGCTTTACTCGCAGCAATTGCGCCGGGTGCATGGAGAACTGGCGCAGTCCAAAACCCAGTAGCAAGCGGGTGAACAGGATATCGCCAGCCATTTCACCGCAAACCGCTACAGGTACTTTGGCATGATTGGCGCTGCGGATGATGTGCGCCACCAGTCGCAGCACTGCCGGATGCAAAGGATCATACAGATGCGCAACCGAGTCGTCAGTGCGGTCGATGGCGAGCGTGTATTGGATCAAATCGTTGGTGCCGATGGACAGAAAATCCAGTTTGCGCATGAAAATATCGAGGCACAGCGCTGCGGCAGGAATTTCTATCATGCCGCCAACTTGTATCTTCTCGTCGAAAGCAATCCTTTCCTGTCGCAGGCTCTGCTTGGCGTTTTCAATCAGGCGCAGTGTCTGATCAATCTCCGAAACACTGGAGAGCATCGGCACCAGAATACGAATCTGACCATGGCGTGAGGCCCGCAGAATCGCACGCAACTGGGTGTGAAACATCTGCGGTTCGGCCAGAGACAGGCGAATGGCACGTAATCCCAATGCCGGGTTGACGGCAACGCGCTTGGCGCTGTCAAGATTCTTGTCGGCACCCAAGTCGAATGTGCGTATCGTCACCGGCAGGCCGTGCATTTTGCGCGCCACGGTGCGATAGGCTTCGAATTGCTCGTCTTCGCCAGGCAGGTCGGCGCGGTTGAGGAACAGGAATTCACTGCGGAACAGGCCGATGCCGGTGGCGCCGTTCTCTTTCACCTGTTCCATGTCCTGCGGCAGTTCGATATTTGCAAATAACTCCACAGCGCTGCCGTCCAGTGTTGTGGCAGCGGTAGTCTTGATGCGCTTCAGCTTGCGTTTTTCCAGTTCCAACTGGCTTTGGCGTAACCGGTATTCGGACAGAACGTGTTTATCGGGATCGACGATCACCACACCCTGGCTGCCATCGACGATCAGTAGATCGTTGTCGCGGATCAGTTGCCGCGCGTGATGCAACGCTACGATGGAAGGAATGTTGAGACTGCGCGCGACGATGGCGGTGTGCGAAGTCAATCCGCCCAGATCGGTGAGGAACGCAGTAAAGCGATGCCGTTTGTACTGGATCACATCGGCGGGGCTTAAATCATGGGCAACCAGAATGCTGTCGCCATCACGCTGCACCGGCGGCGGCACATAGCCCGGATGTCCCAGCAAGGCTTTCAGTACCCGTTCCACTACCTGCACCACATCGGTTTTACGTTCGCGCAGATAAGCGTCCTCAATCTGCTCAAACTGCGCCAGCAATACGTCCATCTGCTGGGTAAGGGCCCATTCGGCATTACACTGGTTCTGAGTAATGTAGACCTTGGCTGCAACGGAAAGCGTAGAGTCGTCCAGAATCATGCGATGCAGATCAAGAAACGCGCCGTATTCGGCAGCGGCGGGACCGCTAACCGAAGCATGTAATGACTCAAGCTCCGCGCGCACCAGGGTGAAAGCAGCATCCAGCCGCGCTGTTTCATTGCCGATCTCATTTTTCGGCAACACATAATGCGCTACCTCCAGAGCGACATGCGAGACGAGATGGGCATGGCCGATGGCGATGCCGCCGGAAACGCCGACGCCGTGCAATGTAAAGCTCATTCGCTTTCCCCGAAATAACTACTGACCAGGTCTACCAGCGCCAGCATCGCCTCGGTTTCGTCCTTGCCGGTAGTTTCGATGCCCAGAGTGGAACCCTTGTTCGCGGCCAGCATCATCACCCCCATGATGCTTTTCGCATTCACTTTACGGCCATTGCGCGACAACCACACCTCGCTCTGGAATTGACCGGCCAGCCGCGTGAGCTTGGCGGCTGCACGCGCATGCAGCCCCAGTTTGTTGAGGATTTCGACTTCCTTATTCTGCACAGTCAGCTCCCGGACGAATATGCATGACACCTTCCCTGCCGCCGCTCAGCGCTTTCTCCACTACCACCGTCAGTGGCTCGTTGCGGTAAGTCAGCGCCCGCACCAGCATCGGCAGGTTGACCCCGGCGAGGCACTCCACCCTGCCGGAGTTGACCAGCCGGCTGGCAATGTTGCAGGGCGTCGCACCACAGATGTCACTCAACACCAGCACGCCGTCGCCGCACTCAAGCTGCTCCACCAATTCCAGCGCTTTGGACATGGTGATATCGGGATCGTCATCAATGGTGACGTCAAGATGCAGCAGATGTTGCGGCCTTTCTCCCATGACGTGGTTGGCGCAATGGATCAGGCTGTCGCCCAGATTGCCGTGGGAAATAATCAGGATTCCGATCATGTGTTGACCTGCTGTGTGATATCAGAGCGTAAGGGATGGAAGACAAAGCAGGTATTTTAGCACTGCCGGCAGCGCGCGACTGACCAGTTGTGCAGTAGGCGCTTTGCTCCGATGGTGAAGGGCTATATCTTTACCAGAGCGTTGAAAAAATAACTCTGTTGCCGGTGGCTCGAAGATACGTTGCTCGAACAGGCGGTGAGACTGGCTGTCGAGGTTGTGGAAAGCCTCTCCCAGCAAAGAACCAGAGTCGCCGTGAGAACGATTGAGTTAAGAGACCCGGCGCTTCTGGCGCGTCCTGCTTGAACGAGGGGTTGGACTGGCCGGCTCTACAAGACGCCCTGTGACATACTTGTGCAGGACGCTAGCCATTAACGTCTGATAAGGAATTGCTTCTTCTGCAGCCTTTGCTTGAATGTCGTCGAGGTCTCGGGAGGAAATGCGAATGTTGACTCGCTTGTTTTTGCCCAGCGATGCAGAGGCGATTGCCGCAAAGCGCGCAATTTTACTTTTGAGCTTTGGGACGGGCTTCCATTCATCTCTCTCAAAAGATGCCAGAATTTCTTCCTCAAGTTTGCTTTCTTTGTCCATTTTAATTTTCCTCTGCTAAATATTGGCGTGTAGCTTTCCGGCTTGGGATAATCGTTTTGAGAAAGACCTCGTTTTCTGTTTCTACAAACGGTACCAGATAGGCATAGCCACGAATACGAACTACAAACATGTGTTGGTTCAGATATTGATCTGTATTCGGGTGGTCGAGTACCACAAGAAGACCGCCATTAGACATGGCCCCAAGAATGCAAGAATGTGTGTAGAGGAAAACATCTCAGGTTTTCAGATGCTCTGAGGTACTATGAAACGCTGCTGTACAATATTTAAAATATTCATAAACACCTGAATGGGTGCATACTTATAGGGCTTAAACATGAAATTATTTGTGGTCACGATTTTTTACTTGGTCGGATTGCTATCGATTTCGTCTGCGCTAGCTCAGGAGGGTATGACGCTCCAACAAATCGAGCAAAAGGAAAAGCACGAGAAAATGATAGAGTTGCTTAATGAGGCTGAAACAATCCTTACTCGAACGGACCGGCAATTTAAAGCAGATTGTGCCAAGGCTGTAGGGTATGAGCCATTTTGCAGCTGCATTAATAAAGAGCTTCCGAGCGCTTGGAGCTTCTCAGACTATGTCGCAATAACAACCAAATCGAAAGATGAAAATAACGAATAGCGTTTATCCGCCGCCCGCCCAAACTTGTTAAACCCGCAACCTAT
>CAKKRD010000057.1 GCA_919902515.1 Nitrosomonadaceae bacterium
GGTCGAAAACAAACTGTGGAAGCATTAAGCAGCTTAGCCACGTGAACTGGGATCCACCAAAATGGTAAGTCACTACGGCTGCTTCTGTCGTGAGTTAAATCAAATATGCAGCGCCCGTTTATCGACACCTAAAGCCGCTTCGTGCAGCACTTCCGACAATGAAGGGTGAGCGTGAACGATACGAGCAATATCTTCGCTGCTGGCAGCAAATTCCATCGCTACCACAGCTTCGGCGATCATCTCTGAAACGTAGGGGCCGATCATGTGGATACCGAGGATACGATCAGTGGTGGCATCAGCCAGTACTTTGACGAAACCACTGGTCTCACCCAGCGCGCGCGCGCGCCCGTTGGCCATGAACGGAAACTGTCCCGCTTTATATTCAATTCCCGCAGCTTTCAGTTCCTGCTCGGTCTTGCCTACCCAGGCGATTTCCGGCGAGGTGTAAATCACCCACGGAATGGTGTCGAGATTCACATGTCCCGCCTGCCCCGCAATGATTTCGGCCACGGCGACACCTTCCTCGGAGGCCTTGTGTGCCAGCATCGGTCCGCGCACCACGTCACCGACAGCATACACATTCGGCAGATTGGTACGGCAGTGGCTGTCCACTTCGATGCGACCGTGGTCATCCAGTTGCAGTCCGATATTTTCCGCACCCAAACCAGCAGTATTGGGAATGCGCCCAACCGCAACGATCAGTTTGTCCACTTCCAGTTTCTGTGCCTCACCCTGTGCATCGGCGTATTCCACTGTGATGTTTTTCTTGCTGGTTTGGATCGCGCTGATTTTGACGCCGGTTTGTATCAGCAGTCCCAGTTCCTTGGTGAATATTTTCTGCGCCTCTTTCGCCACCTGCTCATCGGCCGCCATAAGAAAGCCCGGCAGCGCTTCGAGTATGGTGACTTCAGAGCCTAATCTACGCCATACGCTGCCCATTTCCAGACCGATCACGCCCGCACCGATCACGCCAAGGCGCTGGGGCGTTTCGGTCAGCGCCAGCGCGCCCACATTGTCCAGGATGCGCTCATTGTCCACCGGCGCGAACGATAACTGCCGCGGCGTCGAACCGGTGGCAATGATGACGTGCTTTGCCTCGACAGCCTCTGTCTTGTCACCGCTCTTTACTTCTATTTGCCAGGCTTCCGTGCCGTTAGCGCCCTTGAGCAATGTTCCGCGCCCATGCATTGCAGTAATCTTGTTTTTCCTGAACAGCATGGCAATGCCGCCGGTAAAGGCGGCAACGATTTTATCCTTGCGCGCAATCATCACGGGAACATCCATCGACAAATCCTGCAGCTTGATGCCATGGGCAGAAAATTTATGCGCGGCGCGTTCGTAATTCTCGGAAGATTCCAGCAGCGCCTTGGAAGGAATGCAACCAACATTGAGACAGGTGCCGCCAAGACTGGCTTTGCCCTGCGGGTTCTGCCATTCATCTATGCAAACGGTATTAAGCCCCAGTTGGGCGCAGCGGATCGCCGCCACGTAGCCGCCAGGGCCAGCGCCTATCACTGCCACGTCAAAAGATTGAGACATGTGGGTACCTTATGAAAAGCAAAATGCGAGGATCCGTCACTCAGGTTTCCAGCAGCGAACCCATCTCGTTCTCCAGCGCCTCTTTTATCGCCACCAGGGAAAGCACTGCCTCGCGCCCGTCGATGATGCGGTGATCATAGGATAGCGCAAGGTAATTCATCGGACGAATGACCACCTGGCCATTCTCGGCCACGGGTCGATCCTTGGTGGCATGAATGCCGAGAATCGCACTTTGCGGCGGGTTGATGATGGGGGTGGAAAGCATCGAGCCATATACGCCGCCATTGGTGATGGAAAAGGTACCGCCCGTCAATTCCTCGATGGTGAGCTTGCCTTCCTGGGCACGTTTGCTGAAACCGGCAATCTGCTTTTCGATTTCAGCCAGCGACAAGCGGTCGGCGTCACGGATGATCGGTACCACCAGGCCGCGCGGACTGCCCACCGCGATGCCGATATCATAGTAACCGTGATAGACGATGTCGTTGCCGTCGACTGAAGCGTTAACAATGGGGAATTTTTTCAGCGCCGCCACTACTGCCTTGACGAAAAATGAGGTGAAGCCGAGCTTGACGCCGTGTTCCTTTTCGAAGCTTTGCTTGTGGCGAGTGCGCAAATCAATGAGCGCCTGCATATTGACTTCGTTGAACGTGGTCAGTATCGCTGCGGTAGATTGGGACTGCACCAGCCGCTCGGCGATGCGCATCCGCAACCGTGACATGGCGACCCGCTGCTCAGACCGATCACCGCCAGGCATAGCCACGGCGGTGGCTACCGTGGCTGGCGGCGACTTGGTTCCCGCGTGTGCCGCCACATCCTCCTTGGTGATGCGTCCGCCGCGCCCGGTTCCGCTGATTGCCTCGGCCTTGAGATTCTCTTCGGCTGCCATTTTCCTGGCTGCAGGCATCATAGCCGGAGTCACCGCAACCGCTGCAGCAGATTCCGTGACTGATGGCACCGCACCTGCTGTCGCAGTGGTTGCGACTGCAGCCGCAGTATCTATGGTCGCGATGATTTCGCTGCTTGCTACCGTCGCCCCATCACCCTTGATGATTTTAGCCAGTACGCCCGCCACCGGTGCCGGCAATTCCAGCACGACCTTGTCGGTCTCGATATCGATCAGATTTTCATTACGCTCGACATATTCACCCTGCTTCTTGTGCCAGGAAAGCAGCGTGGCCTCTGCCACCGATTCGGACAATACCGGAACTTTGACTTCGACTAGCATGAGCCTTCCTTTAAGTTAAATTTTCTCGCGAAACGCCGCTGCCACCAGTTCACTCTGCTGCAGATTGTGCTTTGCCAGATACCCCACCGCCGGCGATGCCGATGATGGGCGCAACGCATAACCCAGAACCTGATCAGGCCGTTTGTGCCGCAGCAGATAATGCTGAATGCGGTGCCAGGCTCCCTGATTGCCGGATTCCTCCTGGCACCAGAGTATATCCCTGGCATTGGCGTAGCGCTCAATCTCGGCCTGGAAATCATCATGTGGGAACGGATACAATTGCTCGATGCGAATGATCGCGATGTCCACAATCTTGTGTTCCCACCGGTAAGCCAGCAGGTCGTAATAGATTTTGCCGCAACAAGCGATGATGCGCCGTACTTTTTTCGGATCAAGCTGTTCCGTTTCCGGAATCACGCTCATGAAACTGCCAGCGGCCAGATCTTCCAGACTCGATACTGATTCCTTGCGGCGCAACATGCTTTTCGGGCTCATGATGATCAGTGGCTTGCGCAGTGGACGTATCATCTGCCGCCGCAGCAGATGAAACATTTGCGCCGGCGTGGACGGAACGCATACCTGAATATTGTATTCTGCGCACAGTTGCAGGTAGCGCTCCAGGCGCGCGGAGGAATGTTCCGGCCCCTGTCCCTCGTAGCCATGCGGCAGCATCATCACCAGGCTGCACAATCGCCCCCACTTGGCCTCGCCGGAAGCAATGAACTGATCTATCACCACTTGTGCGCCATTGGCAAAATCGCCAAATTGCGCCTCCCACACCACCAGTTCATTCGGTTCAGCGGTAGCATAGCCATATTCAAAACCCAGTACCGCTTCTTCTGACAGCACTGAATCGATAACCACGAAATCCGGCTGCTCCAGCGTAATGTGGCTTAGTGGAACATAGGTGCCCTCATCCCATCGTTCCCGCTCCTGATCATGCAGCACCGCATGACGGTGAAAGAAGGTTCCACGCCCGGAATCCTGCCCGGAAATACGTACCGGATAACCGTCTTTCAATAGCGCCGCGTAGGCCAGATTTTCCGCCATCCCCCAATCCAGCGGCAGCTTTCCTTCGCTCATCAATCGCCGATCGGCAATAATTTTCTCCACCCGCGGATGTAACTTGAAATTGGCAGGAATAGCGGTAAGCCGTCCCGCCAGATGCTTCAGTTCCGCCATTGGCAAACCGGTCTGCACTTTCTGCTCCCAGCGACTGTCCTTCAGAAAAGGCGCCCAATCCACCGCGCGCTGCGGCTTATAGTCATAGAGTATGGTTTTGTTGGGGTTGCGGCCTGCATCCATATCATCACGATAGGCTTGCACCATCTGCTCGGCTTCGCCCGCCTGGATGACGCCCTCGCTTCGCAGCCTGTCGGCGTAGAGTTTGCGCGTACCAGGATGGCGGCTGATGACCTTGTACATCTGCGGCTGCGTCACCATCGGTTCGTCTTGTTCATTGTGGCCGAGGCGGCGGAAACAAACCATGTCTATGACCACATCCTTCTGAAACTGCATGCGGTAATCAAGCGCGATTTCTGTCACCATCACCACCGCTTCGGGGTCATCGCCGTTGACATGGAAAATCGGCGCTTCGATCATTTTCGACACGTCCGTGCAATACAGCGTAGAACGGGCATCGCGCGGATCGGAAGTGGTAAAACCGATCTGATTATTGATAACGACATGTACCGTGCCGCCGGTGCCATAGCCGCAGGTCTGTGACAGGTTCAGGGTCTCCATCACCACACCCTGACCGGCATACGCCGCATCGCCATGCAGCAACACCGGCAGCACCAGCTTGCCCTGCCTGTCGCACAAACGATGCTGGCGGGCTCGCACCGAGCCTTCCACTACCGGGTCAACGATTTCCAGATGCGACGGATTGAATGCCAGCGTCAGGCGCATGACTCCGCCGCCAGGAGTAGACATCGCTGAAGAAAAACCCTGATGATATTTAACATCACCGGCAGTCAGCTCCTGCACATGCTTGCCTTCGAATTCCTGGAATAGTTCGGCCGGCATTTTGCCCAGCGTGTTCACCAGCACGTTGAGCCGTCCGCGATGAGCCATGCCGATGACCACCTCCTGCACACCCATCTGACCGGCACGCTGCAGCAGGTTATCTAGAAGTGGAATCAGGCTCTCGCCGCCCTCACCAGAAAATCGTTT
This sequence comes from Nitrosomonadaceae bacterium, assembly GCA_919902515.1. Classification (GTDB taxonomy): domain Bacteria; phylum Pseudomonadota; class Gammaproteobacteria; order Burkholderiales; family Nitrosomonadaceae; genus VFJL01. The sequence goes on from CAKKRD010000057.1 coordinate 4,937, forward strand.
CTGTCCGACATAGCGGGTGTGCAAATATTTTTCCAACCCTTCTGCCGCGTTGAGCCGTTCCAAAATATGACGCTTGTACTCTGCAGAGTAAGCGGGCTGGGAGCACGGGCCTTCGAAGCGCTTCTGTATCCAGCGCTTCTGCTCGGTGTCTGCAATGTACATGTACTCGACACCGATACTGCCGCAGTAGGTTTGACGCAGTGCCTGCAGAATTTCTCGCAGCGAGGAACGAGCGGGACCAACCAGCGAACCGGTATCGAACACCGTATCCAGATCCGCCTCGGTCAAACCATAGTGGGACGGATCAAGTTCTGGAATATACGGTTTCTCCTGATGCTTGAGCGGGTCGAGATTGGCTAGACGCACACCAAGGAAACGATGGGCATTGATGATCTGCAGCACCGATACCTGCTTGCGTTCTGCCGCCACCGCCTGAGCAGCGCCCTGAACGGTAGCCTGATCGTCGCGTGCATGTTCTTTTGCCGGACGAATGAATGCTGCGAGTACCGGACTGTGTGATACATCCCGTGTGGTTTTTCCCGCTGTTTTCTGCAGTTCATCAAAATAACCGCGCCACTCCGGCAAAACCAGGGTGGGGTTTTGCAGATAATCTTCGTAAAGCTCCTCGATGAATGGCGCATTCGTGCCAAACAGCATGGAGTTCTCGAACAACTGCTTCATACTCGTTGCGGGCATCTTTTACGGAACCGAATTATTTTCGTAACGCAAGCGGCGCCACATCGCGTGTGACCGCACCGGTATAAAGCTGGCGTGGGCGCCCTATCTTGTATTCCGGATCGGAAATCATTTCGCTCCACTGAGCGATCCAGCCGACTGTGCGCGCCATGGCAAATATGGCAGTAAACATGGAAACCGGAATACCCAGAGCGCGTTGCACGATGCCGGAATAGAAATCGACATTAGGATAGAGTTTCTTGGAAATGAAATATTCATCTTCCAGCGCGATTTTCTCCAGTTCCAGCGCTAGTTTGAACAGTGGGTCATTCTGCAATCCCAGTTCATTTAATACTTCGTGACAGGTCTCGCGCATCAGCTTCGCACGCGGATCAAAATTCTTGTATACCCGGTGACCGAAACCCATCAGCTTGAAACTGTCGTTCTTGTCCTTGGCACGTTTGATATATTCACCGATGCGTGAAACATCACCGATTTCTTCCAGCATGTTGAGGCAGGCCTCGTTCGCTCCGCCATGCGCCGGCCCCCACAGGCAGGCGATACCGGCGGAGATGCAGGCAAATGGATTGGCACCGCTGGAGCCGGACAAACGTACGGTGGAGGTGGAAGCATTCTGCTCGTGGTCAGCATGCAGAATTAGTATGCGATCCAGCGCTCGCGCCAGTACCGGGTTGGATTTGTATTCCTCGGCGGGAGTGGCGAACATCATGTGCAGGAAATTTTCTGCGTAGTTGAGGTTGTTGCGCGGATAAATGAACGGCTGGCCAATGTTGTACTTGTAAGCCATCGCGGTAATGGTCGGCAATTTCGCGACCAGGCGGAAAGCTGACAGCTCGCGTTGCGCGGCATCGGAAATATCCATCGCATCGTGATAAAACGCCGACAGCGCCCCAACCACCCCCACCATCACCGCCATCGGATGGGCGTCACGGCGGAAGCCAGTATAGAACCGTGCCAGTTGCTCATGCACCATCGTATGCTCCTTGATGGTGTGGTCGAATGAAACCTTCTGATCGCTGGTAGGCAGCTCGCCATTCATCAGCAAATAACACACTTCCATGAAATCGCATTGCCTGGCCAACTGTTCGATCGGGTAGCCGCGATAAAGCAGGATGCCCGCGTCACCGTCGATGAAAGTTATTTTTGAGCTGCAACTGGCGGTGGAAAAATAGCCGGGATCGTAAGTAAACACGCCGCTCCTGGCGTGCAAACTACGGATATCCACCACCTCCGGTCCCATGCTGCCGGCCATGACGGGGAATTCAAGCGGTGGGCTACCGTTGCCCAGATCGAGGGTCGCTGTACGTTTCTGCTCCATATCATTCTCCACTGTTTTCATCGTTGTCGGCAAAACAAACCGCGGCGCGGTCAAGCTGCTTGCAGAAGCCGCAATACCGGCCGCAGGCTGACATCCTCCAGTTCTTTCCTTGTTGTAATCATATCCCACAAGTCATTGTCAGAAAGGTCCAGCAATGTAACAAGTTGCTGCAATTCTGTTTCACTCAGTTGCGTGTAATGCTTGTCCATAAACCGTTGCAACACTATATCCAGTTCCAGTAATCCACGCCGGCAGCGCCAGCGGGCGCGCTCCAGTTCCTTCATACCGTTCTTTTCACCATCATGTCCTTGATCCTGCCAATGGCGCTGGTTGGGTTCAGCCCCTTGGGGCATACGTCCACACAGTTCATGATGGAATGGCAGCGAAACAGACGGTACGGATCTTCCAGATTGTCCAGCCGCTCGGCGCCGGCCTGGTCGCGGCTATCGGCGAGAAAACGGTAGGCTTGCAACAATCCCGCAGGACCGACGAATTTATCCGGGTTCCACCAGAACGAAGGGCACGCGGTGGTGCAACACGCGCACAGGATGCATTCATACAGCCCGTCCAGTTCTGCTCTTTCTTCAGGCGATTGCAGCCGCTCAGTTTCTGGTGGCGGATCATTGTTGATGAGATAAGGCTTGATCGAATGGTATTGCTGGAAAAATTGGGTCATGTCCACGATCAGATCGCGGATTACCGGCAGCCCCGGCAACGGACGCAATTCCACCGGCTCTCTCAGCCCGGCAACCGGCGTGATGCAGGCCAGCCCGTTGCGGCCGTTGATATTCATTGCGTCCGACCCGCACACCCCTTCCCGGCAGGAACGGCGCAGACTCAGACTATCATCCACCGACTTGATTCGCACCAGCGCATCCAGCAGCATTCTGTCGGACGGCTCCAGCGCGACGTCATAGTCCTGCATGTAAGGCTTGTCATCCTTGTCGGGATCGTAGCGGTAGATCGAGAAACGCATACCTGCTCCTAATAAACCCTTGGCTTGGGCGGAAACGATTCCACCGTCAGCGGCTTCAATCGGACTGGCTTGTAATCCAGTCGCCGGCCTGCGCTGAAATACAAAGTGTGCTTGAGCCACTTGTCGTCATCCCGCTCGGGGAAGTCGTCACGCGCATGGGCGCCACGACTCTCGTTGCGGGCTTCTGCCGAAACCATGGTAGCCAGCGCCACTTCTACCAGATTGTCAAGTTCCAGTGCTTCTATCCGCGCAGTGTTGAATACCCTGCTCTTGTCCCCGATTTCAGTCTGCGCAACGCGTTCCGCCACTTCACCGATTCTGCTCACACCCTGCTTCAGCATATCAGCGAAACGGAACACGCCGCAATGTGCCTGCATGGTCTTGCGCAGCGCAGTGCCCACTTGTGCCACATTCTCGCCGTCTTTCTGATTCTCCAGCCGGGCAAGCCGTGCCAGTACTTTGTCGGTGGCATCTGCCGGCAATGGTTTGTGATGGGGATTCTTTTTCAAATCCTCGATAATCCGATTGCCGGCAGCTCGCCCAAACACAATGATATCGAGCAATGAATTGGTTCCCAGGCGATTCGCACCATGCACAGAAACACAAGCGCACTCACCCACCGCGTAAAAACCCTGCACCACTTCCTCCGGCCCGGTTTTATAGGGTGCAACCACCTGGCCGTGAAAATTGGTGGGAATGCCACCCATCATGTAATGCGCGGTTGGCACCACCGGAATCGGCTCATTGATCGGGTCCACCTGGGCAAATTTGATGGCGATTTCACGAATACCTGGCAACCGCATGTTGATTACATCCGCACCAAGGTGGTCGAGCTTCAGCAACAGATGATCGGCATCCTTGCCGCAGCCGCGCCCCTCCTTGATTTCCGTAGTCAGGGCGCGTGACACCACATCACGGCTGGCAAGATCCTTGGCATGCGGCGCATAGCGTTGCATAAACCGCTCGCCATCCTTGTTGAGCAGGTAACCCCCTTCACCGCGCACGGCTTCGCTGATGAGCACCCCCACTCCATACACACCGGTCGGATGAAATTGCCAAAATTCCATATCCTCCAGCGGAATGGCGGCGCGTGCCGCCATGCCGAGACCGTCGCCAGTATTGATGAAAGCATTGGTGCTGGCATGGAAGATGCGCCCCGCCCCGCCGGTGGCAAACAGCGTGGCCTTGGCTTGCAGCACCATGACTTCGCCGGTCTCCATTTCCAGCGCCGTCACGCCCAGCACATCGCCCTGTTCGTCGCGAATCAGATCCAGCCCCATCCACTCGATGAAAAACTGGGTATTGGCGCGCACGTTACGCTGATACAGCGTATGCAGCATGGCGTGGCCGGTGCGATCCGCCGCCGCACAGGAACGCGTTGCCTGCGCGCCGCCGAAATTCTGCGACTGGCCACCGAAAGGACGCTGGTAAATTTTCCCGTTCTCCAGACGATCAAATGGCATACCGAAATGCTCCAGTTCATACACCACTTCATTAGCCTGGCGGCACATGAATTCGATGGCATCCTGGTCACCCAGATAGTCGGAGCCTTTCACCGTGTCGTACATGTGCCAGTGCCAGTTGTCCTCGGTAACGTTACCCAGCGCTGCAGCGATGCCACCCTGTGCCGCCACTGTATGCGAGCGCGTGGGAAACACCTTGGATAGCACTGCCACCTTGAGCCCGGCTTCCGACAGTTGCAGTGCAGCGCGCATCCCGGCACCACCGGCACCGACAATGACTGCATCGAATTTTCTTCTGGCTATCGCCACATCAGCTCCACAGAATATCTGCCGACCATACGGCATAAAACAGCAGCGACAAAATAACCAGTATTTGCAGCATCAGGCGGGTGCCAGTGGCGTGCACATAATCCATCAGAATGTTGCGCATCCCGATCCAGGCATGCCAGCATAGACTCACAAAAAACAGGAAAGAAGCAATGCGCAGCCACTGCTCACTGAATAGTGCTTTCCAGGCAGCATGATCATGCGGCGGCGAGATCAGCAGCACCGCTGCCAGCAGCAGAAGGTAGATTGCCATCACCACCGCGGTGACACGCTGCGCCAACCAGTCGCGCAGACCGTAATGAGCACCAGTGACTATATGTTTCACCATATTGCCGCTCCGATCAGTAGCGTGAGGGCAATCCCCATCACCAGCACCAGTTTGCTGCTCATGCGCGCCTGTTCCAGCGCGACACCATAATGCAGGTCCAGCAGCAGATGACGAATACCCGCGCAGAAATGATGCAGCAAGAACCACAGTGCCAGCATCGATGCGCCCTTGATCAAGGGGTTGGCCAGAAAAGACTGAAATTCAGCATAGCCTTGTGGTGAACCCAGCGCCATCTGTAGGCTGCAGAGTAAAACAGGGATGCCGGGAAAGAACAGCAGCACTCCACTAATGCGGTGCAGAATCGAAACCACCGCCGGCAAGGGCTGCTTGATTTCTATGAGATTAAGATGCTTGGGGCGTTTTCTTTGCAATTTTCGCTTCCATGCAATCGGGTTCCGGGGCCAGCGATGAGTTTAGCCCGTTATGCCAAGCGATACAACCAAGCAAGTTTACGGGCAGAATCAAAACCGGCCTGCTAATTCCTTGAATTGACAGCCGCGAGGAATGTTTCTATAGTCGAATGCGTTGCAAATCCCATGCATTGACCATTTCTCCCAGGAGCGCAGAAATGAAATTCCCTATTCGCGTCGCGGTCACCGGCGCTGCTGGTCAGATTGGTTACAGCCTGCTATTTCGCATCGCCGCCGGCGACATGCTCGGTGAGGATCAACCTGTCATCCTGAAACTGCTCGACATCCCCCAGTCACAATCCATGCTCAAGGGCGTGGTGATGGAGCTGGACGACTGCGCATTTCCACTGCTGGCCGGCGTGGTTGCGACCGACGATCCTAAAGTTGCTTTCCGTGATGCCAGCATTGCCATGCTGGTAGGTGCGCGCCCGCGCAGCAAAGGCATGGAGCGCAAGGATCTGCTGGAAACCAACGGTGCGATATTCACCGTCCAAGGCAGGGCATTAGATGAAGTCGCCAACCGCGATGTAAAGATTCTGGTGGTGGGCAACCCCGCCAATACCAACGCTTACATCGCGATGAAAAATGCGCCCGGCCTGAAGCCAGACAACTTCTCGGCAATGCTGCGACTGGATCACAACCGCGCTCTGTCGCAAGTGGCTGTAAAACTTGCCCAACCGGTTTCCAGCATCCGTAAAATGGTGGTGTGGGGCAATCACTCCACCACTCAATACCCGGATTTGAACCACGCTGAAGCGGGTGGCAAGAAAGTGGTCGACCTCATCAGCGACCCGGCATGGGTGGAAAACTATTTCATCCCCACCGTACAGAAGCGCGGCGCGACAGTGATCGAAGCACGCGGCCTGTCGAGCGCTGCCAGCGCTGCCAATGCAGCCGTCAATCATATGCATGACTGGGTTTCTGGCACCCCGGAAAACAACTGGGTGTCGATGGGCATTCCGTCAGACGGCAGCTATGGCATTCCTGCAGGCGTGATTTATGGGCATCCCGTCACCTGTCAGGGCGGTGTCTACAAAATCGTTCAGGGACTGCAAATAAGCGACTCCGGCACAGCGAGAATGCAGGCAAGTTACCAGGATTTGCTGGAAGAGCGCGATTCGGTAAGACATCTGCTGGGATAAAGATATTTCCACATTTCGTTGAACTCCCGTTTTCAGCGCATCTACTCTTGCGCAATTGAAAATTCAGCATCTCCCCGAATACTTATGACCATACTCTCCGCCGGCTCCCGTTTCCGTGCTGCGCTTGCCGCTGAGAAGCCTCTGCAAGTGGCAGGCTGCATTAATGCCTACTGCGCGCGCATGGCAGAGCGCACCGGTTTCAAGGCGATTTATCTTTCCGGCGGCGGCGTGGCGGCGGGTTCGCTGGGCGTGCCCGATCGTGGCATTTCGACGCTGGATGATGTGCTGACCGATGTGCGCCGCATCACCAACATCACCCATCTGCCGTTGCTGGTGGACGCGGATACCGGCTTCGGCGACGCGGGCGCTACGCGCGGTATCGCTCACACGGTGAAATCGCTGATTAAATCGGGTGCGGGGGCAATGCATATCGAAGACCAAGTGCAGGCCAAGCGTTGCGGGCACCTCCCCGGCAAAGCCATTGTCAGCAAAGATGAAATGGTGAATCGGATCAAGGCTGCGGTAGATGCCAGAACCGATGCCGATTTTGTCATCATGGCGCGCACCGATGCGCTGGCGGTGGAAGGATTGCAATCTGCCATCGACCGGGCTTGCGCCTGTGTCGAGGCGGGCGCGGATATGATATTTCCCGAAGCGATAACCGAACTGGACATGTATCGGCAGTTCGCCGCTGCGGTGAAAGTACCGATCCTGGCCAACATCACCGAGTTTGGCGCAACCCCGCTCTACACCACCCAGGAGTTGGCCGGCGCAGATGTTTCGCTGGTGCTCTATCCCCTGTCCGCATTTCGCGCCATGAATGCCGCTGCGCTCAAGATATATCGGGCGATACGCAACGAAGGCACGCAGAAAAACGTGGTCGATACCATGCAGACTCGCGCCGAACTGTACGACTTTCTTGATTACCATGCATGCGAGCAGAAGCTGGACGCTTTGTTTTCCAAGGATTCAGAAAAAACTGGAAATGAGTGAAACTAGCGAAACTCCTGCCCCCAGAAGCAAGAAATCCGTGATGCTGTCAGGCGTAGTGGCGGGCAATACCGCCATCTGCACCGTCGGCAGAACCGGCAACGACCTGCATTACCGCGGCTATGACATTCTGGACCTGGCTGCTGCCTGCGAATTCGAGGAAATCGCTTATTTGCTGGTGCACGAGAAGCTACCTACGCTCGCGGAACTGGCCACATACAAGACAAAACTGAAAAACTTGCGCGACCTGCCCGCCAGCATCAAAACCGTGCTGGAGGCAATTCCCGCAACAGCGCACCCGATGGATGTCTTGCGTACCGGCGTATCCGCGCTGGGTACAGTGCTGCCGGAAGCGACAGACCATACCAGCGCCGCTGCGCGCGATCTGGCCGACCGGCTGCTGGCCTGCCTTGGCTCGATGCTGCTGTACTGGTATCACTATGCGCACAATAACCGCCGCATCGAACTGGCAACCGACGATGATTCCATTGGCGGGCATTTCCTGCACCTGCTGCATGGCCAGCCGCCGCCGCAACCGTGGGTAAAGGCCATGCATACCTCGCTGGTGCTGTACGCCGAGCATGAATTCAACGCTTCCACTTTCGCCGCGCGCGTGATCGCCGGGACTGGCTCGGATTTCTACTCCGCTGTCACCGGTGCCATCGGTGCGCTGCGCGGGCTCAAGCATGGCGGAGCCAACGAAGCTGCATTCGACATCCAGCAACGCTACCACAGCCCCGATGAAGCCGAGACTGACATCCGCCGCCGTGTCGCGAACCGGGAAATCATCATCGGTTTCGGCCATCCGGTTTACACCATCGCCGATCCGCGCAACAAGGTCATCAGGGAAGTAGCCAGAAAGCTGTCGGCAGATGCCGGTGACATGAAAATGTTCGACATCGCAGCCAGGCTGGAAACGGTGATGTGGGACAGCAAAAAAATGTTCCCCAACCTCGACTGGTTCTCCGCCGTGAGCTACCACATGCTGGGGGTGCCGACTGCCATGTTCACTCCGCTATTCGCGATCTCCCGCACCAGCGGCTGGGCCGCGCATATCATCGAGCAGCGCCTGGACAACAAGATCATCCGGCCTTCTGCCAATTACATCGGGCCGGACAACCGGGAATTTGTGGAGATTTCAGCGCGCGTCCAGTCATCAAGTAGTTTGGGAGAATCTTGAGAAGCTGCTTTAATTTTCATCCATCAAATTTTAGGCGCGCCTGAAATAACAAACCTAACCGACGAGCGGCCAGCTCAATGAAAAAATGGGAAAATGATTTTATGTTTGACAGTGCGAGCATAAATAGACGACATTGCCTCATGGTAGACTTGTTATCCATATCTATCTAGTTAGGCCATCACTGAGTCGCTCCATGGGGAACAGATTCGCCGATATACTTTCTTGTAAGGATAAGGGATTGCTAAAGCGGCTTTGTAAGACCACGACCGTCGCACAGAAGGAGTTTATAGACCTCATCATTGCGTGTAAGCAAGGAGCCACAGACCTGAACCACGTAATGTGGTCGAGTGACTATGTCCCGGACGCTTTGGTGGCGACGGACGAGGACTGGGCAGTTTTAAATGGTGACGCAACAACAATAGGCTCGAAGGAGCGTCAAAAGGCTCTCCGTAGACTGTTCAAGTCACACGGACAACGGAAGTACAAGGTCGGTCACATGTTTATCTCTAAGGAACTACAGCACCCGATTAAGGAGTGGCACTTCATTTTCTTTGAGATTGAAGAACTCTACAGACGAGACAACCACTGGGAAGCCGGTCCACACGTTCACATCACAAACCATCTGTGGCCCGGGTTCTATTGCCAGCAGGTGTGGGAGGATTTTATCGTGAGGAGGAAGTTTCCAAGCTCCAAGTTGCATCTTTCCTTCAATGACCCAATCCGAGGGAAGACCTAACAAGCCGGTGCAGCCGCACCGACGGCGTTAGATGCCCCAGATAATGATATGCCACACCCTCTGACCGGAGAGATGCGGAGAACACTGCGAGAGATAGTTCGGGGAAGAGGCGTCTCCGCTAAGCGAGCCACCCTTGCCGGTCTTACAGCGCGAGGGCTTGCCGACTCCACAGGAGCACTGACTCACGAAGGCTGGAAGCAAGGCGTTGTCATGCTGCCGTTGGAGGAGCAATGCCAAATGATGGGCATTGCCTACGAAAAAGTACATGGTTTGGAGGCTGGTAACCATCCAGAATATGCAGCATGGCGCCACTTCTCTTCTATCGGCTACTCGGGTGCCTACTGCGAAGGAGGCCCAATTCTTCTTCTCATAAGGGCAGCGGCGCTAGACGTGCTTACCAGCCTCAATACGTTCAACTCACGTCAGGACGCTTGTAGCCGTTTTACCGAAGCCCAGCTCACAATTCACCAGGAGCACTCCAATCTGATCCTGAGCACGATTCGTTCTGCCGACACAGTGCATGTGGTTCGTAGCTTCAACGAAATCTACACCTCGCTACTGGTTCAGGAGTGTTATCCGGGGCTTACTGCCGAGGCGATGGCTTCTTTGTTTATTGCTCTCGGTAGCGAAATGTTGGCGCAGATCACAGCAGCGATCATGGAGGCTCCATACAGCTATCGCGCTGGTTGGCCTGACCTCACGATGACTAACGGCGAGCAAATGCTGTGGGCAGAGGTAAAGACAACGGACCAACTGCATATGAGCCAGATATCAACACTTCACCGCATGAAGCCACTTCTGCCTGGCTGCGTCCGAGTTGTACAACTCGTGTAACGTGGCGCAAGTGGCATCTAACAATTGGTTCCAACCGACGCGTATCCCAATTTAAAGAACATCAGCGCCCAATAGACCCCGTGCCATTTCAAGACGTCCTCAATTTCGCTAAGGAGTACCCGGCCATACTCGGCCTGGCCACCTTCGTTATCGGCCTGTATTTCGGCAATAAGCAAGCTATTGGAAGAGACCGAAGGAAAGAATTTAACGAAATATCCGAAGATGCTTTCATTGTGCTCAACAAGCAAATCGAGCAGCTCAGAGTCGGGTTGCCGGGCCAATGTGTTAGTGACTTTCTCCTCATTTACAACCATGTCCCTTTTTACAAACGCTGGCACTTTCGTAGACACATTGAGAGATACAAAAAAGCACAGCAAGACCTAAGTACATACCATGTGGAAACAGGAACCGTCACTTTCAATCAAGAGAAAATAGCTCAACTTAGTTCCTCAGCAAAGGCGTTGTTATGCTACCTAAAGCGACGTTAAGTTCTCTTAAGTCTGGCTGATTTGAAATGAATTTTTCTGAGCGACTTTCGGGTGATTTGCGGCCTCGCCCGATTACCCCGCTAATCACTCAACCCGGACTGACCAATAAAGCCCGGTCAGCCGGTTAATCCAAACATTGGGCATCTAACCCGAAGCAGCCTCACCGAAGCAATCTCGACATTGACAATACGTATCCACAGGGCTACAGTTTGTCATGCTGGAAATTCGCAAAACTGAAACCTATGCTCAGTGGATCGACAACCTGCGTGATCTACAGGCTCGTGCGCGCGTCCAAGTCCGAATCGAGCGCCTCGCGGCTGGCAATTCGGGCGACGTCAAGGCTGTTGGAGAAGGGGTTTCTGAACTGCGGATTGATTACGGCCCCGGTTATCGGGTGTACTTTACGAAACGTGGGCGTGAGGTTGTGATTTTGCTGGCTGGTGGAGATAAAACCACCCAAGCTGCGGATATCAAGATCGCCTTGCGTCTTGCACGCAATCTATAGGAGCGCATGATGGTAAAAACGACAACCACTCGCTACGATGTCGCAGAGCATTTGCGCACACCAGAAGAAATGGCTGCCTATCTGGAAGCCTGTCTGGAAGAAGCAAATGGTGATGCAACATTCATCGCAAAAGCGTTAGGTGACCTCGCACGCGCCAAAGGCATGACCCAAGTTGCGCGAGATGCTGGGCTGTCACGCGAAAGCCTTTACAAAGCGCTCTCGGGTGATCGCGCACCGAGCTTCGACACCATCCTGAAAGTGGTCAGTGCACTGGGCCTTAAGCTGCATGCTGAAGCAGTTCACGTCTGACCAAACGCCCAACCCATTCATCAACACGGACGCAAGCAATAAAGCCGTTTGCGCCGGTTATGTCAGACGGAAATTAAAGGGGCGAGTGAGGATATCAACGAAGTGTCACTGATGAAATGGAATTGGAATTACAGTGCCTTGACCATGCCCTCGACTACTTTCTTGGCGTCACCGAATACCATCATGGTCTTGTCCATGTAGAACAAGTCATTGTCGAGACCGGCGTAACCCGCCGCCATGCTGCGTTTCACCACCATCACCGTGCGCGCTTTGTAGGCATCCAGGATAGGCATGCCATAGATGGGACTGCCAGGTACATTCGCCGCCGGGTTGACTACGTCGTTTGCCCCCAGTACCAGCACCACATCGGTGTTGGAAAAGTCGCTGTTGATCTCGTCCATTTCCAACACTTGCTCGTAGGGGATTTCCGCTTCCGCCAACAGCACGTTCATGTGTCCTGGCATCCGCCCTGCCACCGGATGAATGGCAAACCGCACATTGACCCCTTTTGCGTGCAGTTTTTCCGCCAGTTCCTTGACTGAGTGTTGCGCCCGCGCCACCGCCAGCCCATACCCCGGCACGATGATCACGCTGTCCGCGTTACCCATCAAAAATGCGGCATCATCCGCGCTGCCGCTGCGATAGGTTTTCTGTGTGCCGTCACTGACAGCCGCAGTTCCTCCCTCGCTGCCGAAGCCGCCGAGTATGACCGACAGAAACGGCCGGTTCATTGCCTTGCACATGATGTAGGACAGAATCGCGCCGGAACTGCCGACCAGCGAACCGGCAATGATCAGCATCGGGTTGCCGAGCGAGAAACCAATACCTGCGGCTGCCCAGCCGGAGTACGAGTTGAGCATGGAAATCACCACCGGCATATCCGCGCCACCGATGGGGATGATGATGAGAAAGCCGAGCACAAAAGCGATCGCAGCCATGCCGGCAAAGGCTGTCCAGTTGGTGGTCTCGCTGAAGAAGAACCACAGGCCGAAACCGAGCATGACAATTGCCAGCACCAGATTGACCGTATGCTGCCCGCCAAAAGTGATGGGCGCGCCGCTCATGCGGCCGGACAGTTTCAGGAACGCGATCACCGAACCTGACCAGGTCATGGCACCGATGAAGGTACCGAGGAATAACTCCAGTTTGCTGCCCATCGGCAGTACTGCGGGCAGACCAAACGAAACCGGATTGTTGACTGCGGCGATGGCGATGAACACTGCCGCCAGACCCACCAATGAGTGCATGAATGCAACCAGTTCCGGCATTGCCGTCATTTCCACCCGCCGTGCCACCACTGCGCCGATAGTACCGCCCACTGCGATGCAGCCGAGTATCAGCGCCCAGTTCTTAGTGACAGTCAGCGTGGTGATGACAGCGATGGTCATCCCCACCATGCCGAACAGATTACCGCGCCGGGATGTTAACGGCGAGCTTAAGCCTTTCAGTGCCAGAATGAAAAAAACTGACGCGATCAGATACGCGAGTGCGACCGAATTTGCGGACATTTACGCGCTTCCTTTTTTATCTTTTTTTCTGAACATCTCCAGCATCCGCTGGGTAACAAGAAATCCACCGAACACATTGATCGAGGCGAGCGTTACCGCTACCGCACCCAGCCAGACACCCCAGTCGCTTTCAGCCGGTCCGGCAGCCAGCATCGCGCCCACCAGGATGATGCCGGAAATCGCATTGGTTACCGACATCAACGGTGTATGCAGCGCCGGGGTCACATTCCATACCACGTGATAGCCGACGAATATCGCCAGCACAAATACCGTGAGATTGATGATGGTTGGATCAACTTCGCCGATCATGATTGCTCCTTCTAGATTCGTGTACCTATGCTGTGAAACAAACCGTAAACCCGTGCAGCCATGGACTTAGCCACGCACGTTCTTTATGCTTTCTTGATCACTTCCCCATCCGCGCAAACCAGTGTTCCGGCGATGATCTCGTCCTCCCGATCCACCTTGAATTCACCGTTCTTGGCATCGAGCATCAGGTTGAGAAAATTCAACAGATTGCGCGCATACAGCGCGCTGGCATCCGTCGCCACCAGTCCCGGCAGGTTGGAAATACCGATGAGGTGCACGCCGTGCTTGACCACGATCTTGTCCAGTTCCGACAGCGGGCAGTTGCCGCCCGCTTCGACCGCCATGTCCACGATCACCGATCCCGGTTTCATGGCGCGGACGGTTTCTTCCTTGAGCAGAACCGGTGCCGGACGTCCGGGAATCAGCGCGGTGGTGATCACGATGTCGGCCTGCACCGCGCGCTCATGCACCAGTTCGGCTTGGCGCCGTATCCAGTCCGCTGGCATCGGCCGGGCATACCCCCCCACGCCTTGCGCGATCTCGCGCTCCTCGTCAGTGAGGTAAGGCACATCGAGAAATTTTGCGCCCAGCGACTCGATTTGTTCCTTCACCGCCGGACGCACGTCTGAAGCTTCGATTACCGCACCCAGCCGCTTGGCGGTCGCAATTGCCTGCAAGCCTGCTACCCCTGCACCCAGTATCAGCACCCGCGCAGCTTTCACAGTACCCGCTGCCGTCATCAGCATCGGGAAAAATTTCTGGTAAACGTTGGCTGCCATCAGCACCGCTTTGTAGCCGGCGATATTGGCCTGTGACGACAACACATCCATGCTCTGAGCGCGGGAAATGCGTGGCAGTTTTTCCATCGCGAATGCGGTCAGGCCATGCGTGGCGAGAGCCGCTATGCCGTCTGCCTGATGTGGCACCAGCAGTCCCAGCAGCACGGCATCCTTGCGCATCATCGCCAATTCGCCGGAGTCCGGGCCACGCACCTTGAGTACGATCTGTGATTGACCGTACAGCTCCGCTGCGCTGGCCACGATGGCTGCACCGGCATCCTGATATGCCTCATCGGGTATGCTCGCACCAGCACCGGCACCGGACTGTACCAGGACAACATGAAAACCCTTGGCGGTAAATTTTTTCACCGTCTCCGGTGTGGCCGCAACGCGGGTCTCTCCCCCGCGTATTTCTACGGGTATTCCTATATGCATTGACTATCTCTCCTATCTTTCCAACATCCCACGTCTTTCCGACAACCCTGCAAAAATGGTCCCTACCGCATCCTGCTCGCAACGAACCTCGGATTATAAATGAACTTGGGCATGGTGCATTGCCTGGATTGAGGAAAAAACTCAATCCCGATGGTTATGGATATGACCTCAGGCTCCAGTTTGACTGGATGCTTTCAGGCAGTGACTGATCCAACGGGTAGTGAGTTTTTCCTGCACGCTGTTCTGGCGCAGGCGCGATGCCAGACCGCCAAAATCAACTTGATCAAGCGGTTGATCCTGGTCGAAACAGGAAAACACATAAGTAATCTCACCGGTTGCCGGGTCCTTGTGAGGTTGCAGGCACTGGGCGCAGATTTCTTTCATCATGCACTGCATCGGCGAATTGATCGAGCCGATGGCAAAATGGTCTGTCTTCAAATAAGGCCGCAGCAGCGTATGCCGGGCGGCGCCGACTGCCGCCATCATGCGGTCGGAGCCGATGGCAATGATGCGGTCGGCTGCTGCCAGCGACACCGGCTGAGCGCCCAGCGCACCACTGCCATAGGCAGCCATGGCCTGCACGATATTGCCGACGTAACTCAGATCACCCGGACGGGAAGGCTTGAAACCGGGGGATTCATCGCAACACCACACCACCATATCTGCTGCCGCTTCGATTTCCGCCACCTTGTAACGGTCGATCAGTTTCTTGTAACCGGCGAAATACAGGACTTTTGATCCCGCTGCCCGCGCTGCCGCGCCAATGGAAAACAATACCGCGTTGCCGAGGCCGCCGCCTACCAGCACCACGGTTTCACCCGGCAGAATCTCGGTAGGCGTGCCGGTGGGGCCCATCAGTACCACCGGCTCACCGGGCTGGAGCCGGGCGCACAAGTCTGCCGACCCGCCCATTTCCAGCACGATCAGCGACACCAATCCGCGCGCAACATCCACCGCTGCGCCGGTGAGGGCGATGCCTTCCATCGCCAGTTTTGTGTCGCCTGCAGTAGTGGCGAGAGTTGAAAAATTCTGGAAACGGTAGAACTGACCGGGATGGAAACGCTCCGCTGCCATTGGCGCGTGCACCACCACTTCGATGATGTTGGGGGTGAGCCTCTCCACCTTATGCACCGTGGGCCGCAGCCGTCCATTCATTTCCGCGAAAAACTGTCCGCCGGATTTTGTGGATGCGGGAGCTACACGTCCCAGCACCCGGCTTACCACCGGATAGCCCTGCTTGGCGCTGGACATGGCTTTTACCACGTTGCCGGAATAAGACGGATGCAAGTCGCCGAAGAAACTGATGAAACGCCCGTCCTCGCAGCGGCTCAAAAGCACCATGGAAGCTTCCGGCTTGGGATTTGCGCGTGGCGGGTTAACCGGGTTGCCGTCTTCATCGCAGGCGGCAAAATAGCGCCCGTTCAGTTTGAAATTCTTCTCATCTTCTCTGGCGAGTACCGTGTTCGGCTGGGTACCCGCAGCAACCAGGACAGCACGGGCGGGCAGTTCGGCTTCTCCGGTTTTTTGCCATGATCCCGTTTCATCCGGTGCCTGCACCATGAACTGTACAGAGCGTGCATGTTCCCAGCGGTCGGTATCCACACGCACAGGCGTCAGGCCTTCGGCAAACCAGATGCCTTCCTCCAGTGCTTTTTCGACTTCTTCGTGATTGAGTGTATAGGATGGGCTGTCAATCAGCCGTTTGCGATAAGCGATGGTGGCGCCTCCCCAGGACTGGAGTAATTCCAGTATGCGCGGCGCCCGCCCTTCCCGTTCCGCAGCTTCGCGCTCGGTACGGATGGCGCGCGCATGACTGAGAAATTCTTCCGCGATTTCCTGCTCTTCCACATCCCAGGCACCACGGATGGCTGCCTCACCCTGCTCCGCCGTGAGAATTTCATAACGGCGCAGAAATTTATCCACCTGCACCGGGTAATAGGCGAGCGCTTCAGTTGCCGTATCGATGGCGGTCAGTCCCCCGCCAATCACCACCACCGGCAGGCGCAACTGCATATTGGCGACAGAATTGGCCTGGGCCGCGCCGGACAACTGCAACGCCATCAGGAAATCGGATGCGGCGCGTACACCCCGCGCCAGACCATTGGGCAGATCAAGCACAGTGGGACGCCCGGCGCCGGCTGCCAGCGCCACATGATCGAACCCCATGGCAAGAGCATCATCGGCGGTCAGTGTGCCGCCGAAACGGACGCCGCCGAACAGGGCAAATTCCTCGCGCCGTTCTAGCAGCAGCCGGATCAGTTTGAGAAAATTCTTGTTCCAGCGCACGGTAATGCCATATTCGGCAACACCGCCAAAACCAGCCGGCACACGCTCATCCAGGTTCTCCTCCAGCGCGGCCGCATGCTGTATCGGGCTGAACGGTAAACGTTGCCCCTGTTGGTCCACCCCGGAAAGATGTGCCGGCAAAGGCTCGATCTTGAGACCGTCGATGCCCATCACCGTGTGACCATCGTTCATCAGGTGGTGCGCCAGGGTATACCCGGCCGGCCCCATCCCGACCACCAGCACTTTGCGGCCCGTGGGCGGCTTTGGCAAAGGGCGCTGCAGATCGAGCGGGTTCCAGCGAGTGAGCAGGCTGTAAATTTCAAAACCCCAGGGCAGTTCGAGCACATCTTTGAGGGTGCGCGTTTCCGCTTCGGGAATATTGACCGGCTCCTGTTTCTGGTAGATGCAGGACTTCATGCAATCGTTGCAGATGCGATGGCCGGTGCCGGCACACATGGGATTGTCCAGCACGATCATTGCCAGACTGCCGATGGCAATCCCCTGGGTCTTGAGTTTATGAAATTCGGAAATGCGCTCTTCCAGTGGGCAGCCCGCAAGCAGGGCGCCGAGCGGACTTTTCTTGAAAACCGGAGGCTCTCCGGGGGTCTTCGGTTTTTCCTTCAACCCCTTGGAACAGGAATCCTTTCCCTGCTCATGGCACCAGATGCAGTAGTTTGCCTCATCCAGGGCGCCAACCAGATCAGTGCCGGTATCGGTCAGTGCAAAGCCTTCCCGTCGGCGCAAGTGATTGAGACGGTGAACGGTATAGCCGGCAGCGTGATCGGTAGCCGTGGTCAGCAGATGCAGATAATCGAGTTTGGCAGGAGATTTGAACAGCACGCCATCCCGGCTATGCTCACGCCCTGCCGGCGTCTTTAGCGCCCAGGCGGCATACAACAGTGCCGCCTTGAGACGCTCTTCATTCTCGGCTTCATTTTCCAGCCACTGGGTTACTTTGGTTGCAAACACCAGTTCGGAAAATGGCGCTCCAAATTCACTCACCAGCTTTTGTTCCAGCGCGATACCGTCGGCTGCCAGCACCTCCGCCTCGCTCACCTTGTTCATCGCGCGCCGCTGCACGAATTGCCGTTTGCAGGAATAAAGCGGAGCCAGTTCATGATGGCGGGCTGCAAGGGCGCAGACTTCGGTTTCGATGCCGAATAGTCTGGCAATAAAATCCTCCATCCAGGGAGCAAGCTCAATCAGCAAAGCGGATTCATCCTTGGGGTCCAGCTCATCAGGATGAGCACGGGCATGATCCAGACGAATACGCAGACCAGCATCTCCCTCCCGCAGAAAATCCAGGAACGCCTGATCCAGCTTTACCAGACCGTCACGGCGATACAAATCGGCAAAAGCCATGTCGAATGCCAGGACGGGAGTAGCCGCGGCAGTTGTCGCGGCAGAATGCAGCGCCGATTCCAGAATTGTCATGATAAGTTGATTGCCATTAAATGAAAAAACCAGCTGGTAAATAATTCGTACTTGTTCCTGGTCGGGATTGTTATATCCCTACCAGCATCCGGGCTAAGGCCCCGCCAAAAAATACAAAAGCGGCAAGGTCGTCGGCCTTGTCGCTTTGCGATTCATCCAAGCTAGCTCCGAACCGCCGGCAGCATTATTGCAACTTTGCCGGGTCATCCTTCCGGCGGACAGATCATGCCGGCGGCAACGGTATTGTTGCTGGCTTCGTCAATGACAATGAAGCTGCCGGTGGCATGGTTGCGCTCATAATCATCACACACCAGGGGTTGCTGCACTTTCAACGTCACCCGCCCGATGTCATTCATCCTGAAAATATCCACCGCTTCGCGATTCAGCGTATTGACGTCGACACGATAGTTTATCCGGCTCACCAGCGCTTTGACAATTCGGGTGGTGTGCTTGACCAGGTATTTGCGCTTCGGATCGAGGGGCTGTTCCGATAACCAGCACAGCATCGCCTCAAACTCCCTGGTTACTCGCGGCTTCTGCTCGGTTTTTACCAGCATGTCGCCGCGGGAAATATCCAGGTGATCTTCGATGGTCAGCGTTACCGATTGCGGTGCAATCGCGTGATCGAGGGGACCATCGTAAGTGACAATTTCCTTGATGCGCGAAGTCAGTCCCGAGGGAAGCACTGTCACCGCATCACCGACCTGGATGGAACCCGACTCGATACGCCCCATATAGCCGCGGAAATCATGTAATTCCTCGGTCTGCGGGCGGCACACCAACTGCACCGGGAAACGGAAATCGTCGAGATTGATGTCATGATCGATCGGGATATTCTCCAGCAGATCCATCAATGTCACGCCCTCGTACCAGGGAAGATTGTCACCGCGCTCCACCACCATGTCTCCGTTCAGAGCAGACATTGGCATGTAGGTAATATTGTACAGTTTGAGTTCCTCGGCAAAAGCAGCAAAATCGCGGCAGATGCGCTCGAATACTTCGCAGGAATAATCCACCAGATCCATCTTGTTGACCGCCACGACCAGATGTGGAATGCCCACCAGACTGGCCAGATAAGTATGGCGACGCGACTGAACGAGTACGCCTTTGCGCGCATCGATCAGGATAATTGCCAGATTCGCGGTGGAGGCCCCGGTCACCATGTTGCGGGTATATTGCTCGTGACCCGGCGTATCGGCGATGATGAATTTGCGCTTGGGGGTGGCGAAATAGCGATAAGCCACGTCGATGGTGATGCCCTGCTCGCGCTCCGCCTGCAGGCCATCGGTGAGCAACGACAGATCGACGCCTTTCATCCCGCGCTTGCTCGTGGTGTGCGTGATGGCGCTCAACTGATCCTCGAAAATTGATTTCGAGTCGTGCAGCAAGCGCCCGATCAGGGTGCTCTTGCCATCATCCACGCTACCAGCGGTGATGAAGCGTAACAGTTCGATGTTGTCTAATGCAGTGCTTTCGATTACCGACATTTACAGGCCTTCTGGGAATTCTACTCGCTACGGAAATCGATGCCTGCCTCTGCTCTGCACTGGCAGGCAGCCATTATTTCAGAAATATCCTTCTTTCTTGCGCAACTCCATGGACGCATCCGAAGTCTGGTCGTCCATGCGGGTAGCGCCTCGCTCGGTAATGCGTGTAATCGCGGTTTCGGCAATGATCTCGTCAACGCTGGTGGCGGTGGATTCCACCGGACAGGTGCAGCTCATATCGCCTACGGTACGGAAACGCACCATGATGTTCTCCGGCTGCTCGCCGTCTTTGGGTTGCACCAGGTGGGATACCGGCAGCAGACCATTGCCGCGCCGGATCACCTCGCGGGTATGGGCGAAATAGATGTGCGGTACTTCCAGTTGCTCGCGGGCAATATATTCCCAGACATCGAGTTCGGTCCAGTTGCTGATCGGGAACACGCGGATATTCTCCCCCGCATGCACCCGTGTATTGTAGATATCCCACAACTCTGGACGCTGATTCTTCGGGTCCCATTGACCAAATTCATCGCGGAAGGAAAAAATACGTTCCTTGGCGCGTGCCTTCTCTTCATCACGGCGCGCACCGCCAATGCAGGCATCGAAACGAAACTCGGCAATGGCATCCAGCAATGTCACTGATTGAAACGCATTGCGGCTCTGATTCTCCGAGCGCAGCACCACCCTGCCCTGGCGGATGGAGTCTTCCATGCTGCGCACGATCAGGCGCTCGCCCAGTTGTTGGGCGCGACGGTCACGAAACTCGATCACTTCGGGAAAGTTATGGCCGGTATCGATATGCAGCAGCGGAAACGGAAAGCGCCCCGGACGGAAGGCTTTCTCCGCCAGCCGCAACAGCACGATGGAATCCTTGCCGCCGGAGAACAACAGGGCCGGGTTGGCGCATTCCGCCGCCACTTCCCGCAGGATATGAATGGATTCGCTCTCCAGTGCATCCAGATGACCCAGTTGCCGTGCCGTACGGCGTTTAATCACTATCGGTTCGCTTTTCATCACAAAATTGGGCACAGGGGTAATAAATTCTTGCATGTCACTCAATATAATATCCATTGGTTAGTCCTATCGTCATGCCAAACGTGATTTCCTGGAATGCGGGTCATGCGCTTTATCCTCCAGATTCTGGTTTGGGGCCAAATCCGCAGAAGCTGCGGCAGCACCATGCCGCTCGCCCGGATGCAAGCCACACTCCTTGGTTTCGGGATTTTCCCACCACCAGCGTCCGGCACGAACATCTTCGTCGGGAGTGATGGCACGCGTGCAGGGTGCGCAGCCGATGCTGCTGTAACCCTTGTCGTGCAGCAGGCTGTACGGCACCTTGAACTCTTTAAGATAAGCCCATACGTCGGATAGTTCCCAGTCCAGCAGCGGGCTGATTTTTTGCAGCCCGTTGTCAGCATCAAATTCCACTTCGGTCAAATCCTTCCGGGTCGGCGCCTGGTCGCGGCGCAACCCAGTGATCCAGGCACGCTTACCGCGCAAAGCACGTTTCAGCGGCGCCACCTTGCGCATATGGCAGCAGGCCTTGCGCAACTCCACGCTGTCATAAAACCCGTTGGGGCCATACTGCTCGACATATTTCTCCACCGTAGCAGACTCAGGAAAATACAGCTTGATGTCGATGTGATAGTTATCCTTTACTTGCTGCATCAGAGTGTAAGTCTCTTCCGGCAAGCGGCCGGTATCCAGGGTGAACATTTCGATAGCGGGATAAAACCGCCCAATCAGATCGGTCAACACCATGTCTTCCGCACCGAAACTGTTGGCGAAAACAACCGGAGCATAATCTGCCTGCACCGCATCCAGCAGCGTTCGCACCTGCCTGATTTTGTGTTCCAGACTCATGCCGCCATCTCGATTACTGCTCAAAATTCATCACACCACAATGGCCGGTTGCTGGGTCTGCTGAACCTGCAGCAATCCGGTAGCAGCGGTCTGCGGCAACGCGCCGGTCAGGTCAAGCTGGCGGTCGAAACCCAGGCAGAACTCCGCAGTTTCCAGCGTCCAGGAATCCAGTTCGGTAAACCACTCAGTCAACAGGGCGTCATTCAGCTCCTCGACAGGGTGCGCAAAATACTCCGCAAACTTGATCAGCTGTTTGGACAGATGTGGTTTGGTCGGTAATACGCGGCGCAACTCTTCTGCCTGTTCCGTCAGGCTGTCACGCTTCTGTCCGCCAAGCAATTCGGTCACGCCTTGGCCGATCAAACGCGCGATCTCTTCGGCGCACCTGAGCGAATCTTTAAATTTGCGCTGATACTTGAGCGCATCCCGGTAGTTCCGCTCGTGGGCTGCTTCAAAGAAACTTGAACCAATCTTCACCTGACTCATTCCCGCGCACTCACCTCCACCCAGTTGCAGCACCTTGAAATCACTGGCTGTGCCATGGTCGCGCAAGACCGATTCCAGTTCTTCCGGCTTTACTTCCGTCAGATCCGCCAGCAGCTCGGTGAAATAGGTTTTGCTGACGCGCCGCGTCCAGGAAAAGAACATCTCTGCCGCTTCATGACTGGATGCATAAGCCGATCGCACCCGTTCCACTGCCGCTTCGACGCGTGCTGCAGGCACCGAGGGGCCTTTGATCGCCAGCGCTCCGCACGCCATGCCGTTGCCGCCGAAATACATCTGATAATGCGGTACCAGTTTGCCGTGCATGCGCTTGCCTTCACCGTAAATGCCGATGTCACCAGTCTCCGGCTGGGCGCAACCGTTGTGACAGCCGGAGACACGAATTTTCAGATCGTGTTTGCCGCCGCTTAATTTTGGTGCAACAATCGTGCTGGAAGTTATCCCCAGACGGCAGGTTGAGGTACCGGGGCACGCCACCACATCGTCGCCTGCCTGCGGCTCGCCCAAACCCAATGCAGCCAGGGCGGCGCGCAAGGGATCAATTTTGGCTTTCGTTACATTTGCCAGAAACATGTTCTGATCCTGGGTCACTCTAATATCGTGCAGCCCGTGGGTCTCGGCAATTTGGGCGAGGCCACGCAATTGCACCACGTTCAAATTACCCATCGGCACGCTGACCGGAAAGACGTAATAACCCGGCTGTTTCTGCTCGAACAGGTGGCGCGGCGCACCGATACCGGGGACTTCGCTATCGGCACCGGCACTCCATGCGCCTTGCGGATAATCCTGCGTTGCCAGTGCGGCCTTGGTGCGCGCCAGTTCTTTGCGGTATTTCTCGACAAATCCTTCGGCACCGAACTTGTCGACCAGGAATTTGATCCGCGCTTTGGCGCGTTTAACCCGGTCGGAATAGCGGTTATGTAATGAAATAATCGCTTCCATCACCAGCAGCAGATCTTTTTCCTCGATGAATTCTTCCACCACAATGGCTTCATGCGGCTTATGTCCGAGACCGCCGCCAGCTACGACTTTGAAACCGAAGCGCGCCCCGTTGCGCACTGCGATTACGCCCATATCGTGCATCATGCCCTGGGCGCAATCGGACTCACAAGCCGAAAAACTGATCTTGAATTTGCGCGGCATTTGCTGAGTCAGCGGGTTGCGCAGAAAATGCTGCACCGCGCCGTCGAGATGCCGCGTAACGTCGACATGCTGACGCGGACACACGCCGGACAGCGGACAAGCAGTCACATTGCGGATAGTGTTGCCGCAGGCCTCACGCGTGGTCAAACCGGCCGTAGCTAGATGACGCAACACTGTTGGCGTATGCTCAAGCGGCACATAATGTATCTGGATATCCTGGCGCGTGGTGATATGCACGACATCGTGGCGCACATATTTTTCCAGCATGTCGGCGATCACAGTCAATTGTGGCGCATTCAGACGACCGCCCGGAAGTTTGACGCGCACCATATTGACGCCTTCCTGGCGCTGACCGTAGATCCCCATTTGCAAGCGGGTAGCGGTGAAACGATCGGCATCCATGCGCAAGCCCTGATAGTCCTGCAGCGCCTGATCGAATAAATTAATTTCCTCGTCGTTAGCGAGACCAGCCAAGTGATCCATCCTGATTCTCCACAATTGGTTACCATATCAGCTTGCCGTTCATGAGGACAAGACTGATTGCCGCTACCGGTTGCAACTTCCAACCCAGTGTCCGTACACCAGTGTAATTACCCATGCCGGTTCCTGGCAGGTGATTCCAGCATGCCAGGTAAACTGGAATTTACCGTTTCCGTACGGACATGACCCGTGCGGCCACATGCAGCATGTAACTTTATATGGTGCCTCGAAACCGCTATGATAGCAACCAGCACATATGTCATGAAAGAATATTGCGTTAGATTGTTATAAGATAATGTTATTTGAAGTCAGGAATCATGAAACTACAACAATTACGCTATCTGTGCGAAGTCGCTAACCAGGGTCTGAACTTGTCCAAGGCCGCGGAAAGCCTGCACACTTCGCAACCAGGAATCAGCAAGCAGATCAGCTTGCTGGAAAGCGAACTGGGAGTAGACATCTTTGTACGCAACGGCAAACGGGTGGTCAAGATCACCCCGCCAGGACAAGCTATTATTGAAATTGCAGAAAGAATGCTTAGAGATGCGAAGAATCTGAAACAAGTCGGCCAGGAATTCACCAATGAAGCCAGCGGGTCTTTGACCATCGCTACCACCCATACTCAGGCCCGGTATGCACTGCCGCCCGCGATCAAACGTTTCACCGCACGTTATCCCAAGGTGAGGTTGATTCTGCGCCAGGGCAGTCCGACGCAGATAGCCGAACTGGTCACCTCAGGCGAAGCAGATATCGCCATCGCCACCGAAGCAATTGAATTGTTTCAGGAACTGGTGATGCTGCCGTGCTATCAGTGGAATCGCTGCATTATCACCCCGCCCAGACACCCTTTGCTTAAACTCGAGAAACTGACGCTGGAGGCCATCGTTCAGTATCCCATCATCACTTACGATTTTGCTTTTACCGGCCGCACGAAGATCAATCAGGCGTTCGAGGCCAAAGGGTTAACCCCTAACGTGGTGCTGACTGCAATAGACGCCGACGTAATCAAGACCTACGTGGAATTGGGACTGGGCATCGGCATTCTGGCGCAGATGGCGTTCGATCCCAAGCGCGACAAACACCTGCGGGCCATCGACGCCAGCCACCTGTTTGAGCCGAGCACCACGCGCATCGGCATTACCCGCAACAGTTACCTGCGCGGATACGTGTACGATTTCATTGGCATGTTCGCTCCTCACCTTGATCGTACTGTGATCACGGCGGCGATGGAAGGACACCCCTAACCGGCAGCGGCTGCGAAAACCCGCGGCAGAATCCAGTTAACCGCTGGTACGGCAAACCGTAACTCAACACCGTATAATCGCAGCATATTCCCGTTCCACCCCGTTCATGACCGCAATCAGGCTACTTCCCGACCTGCTCATCAATCAGATTGCCGCTGGCGAGGTAGTGGAGCGCCCTGCCTCGGCACTCAAGGAACTGCTGGAGAACAGCCTGGATGCGGGAGCAGCCGAAATAACCGTGCAACTTGCCCAGGGCGGAATCAAATTGATCCGGGTGGCCGATGATGGCAGCGGAATTTCCAGGGACGATCTGCCGCTTGCGCTTGCCCGTCATGCCACCAGCAAGATAACTACGCTGGAAGATTTGCAGAGAGTAGCGAGTCTGGGGTTTCGCGGTGAAGCGCTGGCGAGTATTGCCGCAGTTTCACGCCTGATGATGACAAGCCGCACGGCAGCGGAAAAACATGCCTGGCAGATACAAGTGGAAGGCAACCGTTACTCGCAACCTGAACCCGCAGCATTGGCTGCCGGTACCGTGGTGGAAGTGCATGATCTCTACTTCAATACCCCTGCCCGACGCAAATTCCTGAAAACCGAAGCCACTGAATTCGCCCATTGCGAGGAAATCTTTCTGCGCCTTGCGTTGTCACGTGCCGCCATCGGCTTCACGCTGCAACACAACGGAAAAGTACGTCATCACCTGCGTCCGGCGAATGCGAAACAGCGCATCGCGGCAATACTGGGCCAGGAATTTGTTCAGACTGCGGTATTCATTGATGAACAAGCGGCAGATTTGCGCCTGTGGGGTGCGGCAGCATTGCCCGCCTACTCGCGTTCCTCCCGCGATGCCCAGTATTTTTTCGTCAACGGCCGTTTCGTCCGCGACAAACTGATCGCCCATGCGCTGCGCGAAGCTTACCGCGACGTGCTGCATCTGGAACGGCATCCGGCTTTTGTGCTGTTCCTGGAAATGGGTCCGGAGGGCGTGGATGTGAACGTGCATCCCACCAAAACCGAGGTGCGATTCCGCGATTCGCGCGCACTGCATCAATTCATTTTTCACGCAATCAACAAGGCCCTGGCAGCGCCGCATCAAGCGCTGGCACCCAGGGAGCTGGAAAGCGCAAGCCCGAGAACGGCCGCAGCATTTCCTGTTTACTCACGGCAAAACACCATGCCACTTGCCACTGCCGCCCAGTCGCCGGCGTTTTACCAGACCCTGTTTGGTACAGACACGATACCGCGCGCAACAGCAGCGACAGCAGCGCCGCTTGTAGCGGGAGCAGAAATCCCGCCGCTGGGGTTTGCCTTGGGACAACTCCTGGGTATTTATATTCTGGCGCAGAATGACCGGGGGCTGATCATCGTGGACATGCATGCGGCACATGAGCGCGTCGTATATGAAAAACTCAAGTCGGCGCTGGACAGCCATACGTTGTCGATGCAGCCATTGTTGATTCCCGTGACATTCCGGGCGGATAGCCTGGAAATCACCACAGCCGAAGAGAACGGTGCGATCCTACGCGAACTGGGATTTGAAATCGTTGCACTCTCCCCCACCGCGTTGGCGGTGCGCGCGCTACCGGCCACCCTCAAGGACGCCGATGCGGTGCAACTCGCGCGTGCCGTTCTGCGCGAGATCCGCGAATTTGGTGCCAGTCAGGTATTGACTGGCAGGCGCAACGAACTTCTCTCGACCATGGCCTGCCACACTGCAGTTCGTGCAAACCGTATGCTGACCGTGCCGGAAATGAACGCGCTGCTACGTGAAATGGAAGCAACCGAGCGCTCCGACCAATGCAATCACGGCAGGCCAACCTGGTTTGAAATAAGTCTGGCTGATCTCGACAAGATGTTTATGCGAGGGAAATAATCAGAATCACGCCAGCGGCAGTATCGGGCACGATTACCTTGTCTTTAGGGGTGGCCTCTAAGGGACTGGTTCAGCGGCGCCCTAATCCATTCCTGCAAAGTTACAACGGCTTTTGTTGAATGATATTACGCGCCTATAATGCAGCCATGAAAACTACCCTCCTGGGCGGCCGTACACCCAGAAATTTCCTGCGCGACTACTGGCAGAAAAAACCACTGCTGGTGCGTGGCGCCCTGCCCGGTTTTCAGGGACTCCTGGCACGCAACGATCTTATCGATCTCGCCTGCAGAGACGACGCGCAATCGCGTCTGGTGGTACGGCAAAAGGGGGAATGGCAAGTCGAACATGGCCCCTTCGTTGCGCGCGATTTTTCTCACCTGTCAAAAAAAACCTGGACATTGCTGGTACAGGACGTCAATCATTTTCTGCCCGCAGCCCGCGACCTGCTGCGCAGATTCAATTTCATCCCTTACGCCCGGCTCGATGACCTGATGGTCAGTTATGCCCCCAAAGGTGGCGGAGTCGGGCCCCATTTTGATTCTTATGACGTTTTCTTGCTGCAAGGCATGGGGCGCAGACTCTGGCAGATATCCGCCCAGCATGACCGCAGCCTGATCGCAGATGCGCCACTGAGAATCCTGCGCAACTTCCGCCCGAAACAGGAATGGGTGCTGGAACCGGGTGACATGCTTTATCTGCCGCCCGGATACGCCCACAATGGTGTAGCCGAGGATGATTGCATGACCTACTCCATCGGTTTCCGCGCCCCGAGTTATCAGGAACTTGCCACCCAGTTCCTGGTTTATCTGCAAGACCACATCAAGATCGACGGTATCTATCGCGACCCCGATATCGCCTTGCAACCCCATCCGGCACACATCAGTCTGGCCATGCTACGCCAGACAAGTAGCGCGCTGGGTAAAATCAAGTGGAACAACACCGACATCGAACACTTTATCGGTACCTATCTCACCGAGCCCAAACCTCACGTTTTTTTCACACAGCCATCGCCGCCCCTGACACAGAAAAGATTTATGCAGCAAGTCAAAAAAAACGGATTGCGGCTGGATTTGAAGAGCTGCATGCTGTGCCGGGGAAAAAGTATTTTTTTGAATGGCGATGCCCACCCAGTCAGCGTTACTGCCTGCCGCTCATTGGAAAAACTTGCCGATCAGCAGGAATTGGCGGCGGGAGAACCCATTGATGCAGAAGCCATGGCTCTGCTGCATCAATGGTATCTCTATGGTTACATCAACATGGTCAGCTAAAATTGCAGTAACTTACCCCGGCATATTCTGCATTGCCGCTACCGCCACAGGTTTGGAACGAGCCCCTGCTAGGGAAAATGCATAAATCCAGCGGAATCTACTAGACAACATTTCTGAATTCTGCTATTAAGGTAGCGGTCTTTCCAGATTTGAATGGCCAAAGCGCTTTGTAAGCAATTCACCGTGATCCGTCATAAACTAGATAAAGGAGATTAATAATGAGAGTCTACCCGCTCCTCGCTGCCGCCTTGATAACACTATCATTTACCGCTTGTGACCAGATGCGGGAAAAAACACCTGGGGAAGGAAAACCAGGGCAATACCCCCCCAGCCTGTGGGAGAAGCGTGAAGGTTCAGTGTCTGATGAAGAACTTGATAAAGCGGCAAAAGAAGCCGAAGCTCCTGCTCCCGCTCCCGCTCCTGCCAAATAGTAGAAAAATAACCAAACGCAACAACAGGCAAACGCAAATGAAAAAAGCCGTCCTTCGGGACGGCTTTTTTTCTGCGCACTGGCCCTGTAAAACAAAGAACCATGCTCAGCGGTTGCGTTAAATTTGAATAATCAAGATATTTTATTATATACTTTGCCTTGTTAAAATTTATAAAGGAAGCTGCATAATGAAATCCACGTTCCTCGTTGTTGCCTTGGCCGCCTTGACGCTGGCTGCTTGTGGTGAAGGTAAAAAAAGTCTTGACGGTTACCCCATGGACAAACCGCCGCCCTCTGCGGATGCACCGCGTGACTCTGAGCCAAATTTTGATGTGCTTAAAGATGAGGAGTCGACTCCGGCCCCGACTGGTACTGCAACTACTGACAAATGATGTCGATAGCCGGCGTAAAATCCCGGCAACTAACTGGCAAAAAAGCCGCCCCGAAGGGCGGCTTTTGTTATGCAAGAAACCGTGTCTGAGAATCAGCAACTCAAATTAGTTAAATATTTTGATAATCAAAGTACTTTTGCTATATACTACGCTGCCCGATGCAATTACACGGCCCGCTGCAAGCTATTTTATTTAACTAACACAAGGATATATACAATGAAACTTCCGCTTCTCGCTGCCGCTCTGGTAGCACTGACATTCACCGCCTGCGACAGACCCAAACAAGCAGAACAAGAAGGTTCCGCAACTTATGGCACCAACATGGAAGGAGGCGGCACCCTGGGGGAAGAGCGTAAAGAAATGGGTCTTGCGACCGATGTGACCACATACACGCCTGCTGATGATGATGATCTTAGCGGTCCGGCCGAGCTCCCAAGTTTTGCCCTCGATGGCAATGGCAATCCCCTCAAGCCAGGCCAGGAAGCACACAAACCCCCGCAGGTTCATTAAAGCAATTAACCGGCACGAAAAAAACCATCCTGCGGGATGGTTTTTTATCGTCCGCAGTGCAGGTCGAAAGTGCCATGCAAAACCGGCCGGTTTTTTGCACTTGGATCGGCCAGTTATTTCGTTATACATTAATTTTTGTTACACTACACCCTGTCCCAAACCATTTATCAAGGAACCCGAATAATGAGACTCTCGCTCCTCGTCCTCACCCTGGCAGCACTCACTCTGGCCGCCTGTGGCAAACCCAACCAAGCTCTCCCCGAGCAAGAGAAGGATCGTTTTGAACAAATATCAAAAGTACCTGTCGACACTTCCCCTGAAATCACTCCACCCCCGATTGCGGCGGATGAGGATCTAAGCGGCCCCACAATTCTCCCCAGTGCGCGTCCCGACGGCAGCACCAATTTGGCTCCTCAAGGCAAGTAAATCGACAAGCCGGCTGCCCACAAAGCAGCTAACTGGCACGAAAAAAACCATCCTGCGGGATGGTTTTTTATCGTCCGCAGTACATGCGGAAAGTGACCGGTCAAACCAGTTGCCGCCAGCCAAACCCCTCGTTCTGGCTGGCGATGCCGATCCAGTTTCTGTCGCAGCTCAAGCCATTGCTCAGCGCAGCTTGCGCCAGCAGCGGGGTATTGTTGGTCCGGCTCAAATGAGCGGCAATGACATGCTGCAGCCGGCTGCAATCAAGACTTGCCAGGAGTTTTGCCGCAGCGGTATTTTCAAGATGTCCGAAACGGCCGCCAATGCGCTGCTTGAGGCTTGACGGATAATCGCTGTTCGCAAGCATTTGCGCGTCGTGATTGCACTCCAGCACCAGCGCATGGCACCGGCTTAAGACCGCTTCGATATGCGGGGTGGAATAGCCGGTATCGGTCAGCACGCCCAGGCGCACCGCACCGTCGCTGAATACAAACTGTGCCGGCTCCTGGGCGTCATGCGGAACCGGGTAAGGCTCTATCTCGATGGCATCGATGGCAAAACGCTGATGACTGTCGATGATATTGACTTGCGGCAATGCCGCAAAAGCCTTCTCCATACTGCGCAGGGTACCATGCGTCAGCCACACCGGGATATCAAATTTGCGTGCCAGCCGCGCTACTCCGCTGATATGGTCGTCGTGCTCATGCGTGACAACGATACCATTTATCATGCCGGGATCAAGATCGAGACGGGAAAGACGGGCAATGGTTTCTTTCAGGGTAAAGCCACAGTCCAGCAGCAGCCGGGTATCTGCCACCTCGACCACCAGACCATTTCCCTGGGAGCCGCTACCTAAGCAGGCAAAGCGCATTTACAGGATTGGAATTACTTGAGCTGCTCATACAGCAGATTCAATATCTTGGTTGCCGTGGCGGATTTTTCTGGGGCACCTTCTTGATTAAGCACTTTGACTTCGCTGCCTGCCTCTGCCGTACTCACCTGAATGCGGTATTGCTCCGGTTTGGCGGCGGCGGCAGCAGCTTCACTGCGCCAGAAAGCAAGTTTTGCCAGCATGCCTTCGCCACCCTTATCGTTATCTTTATCGGGATTGACATAGCGCACGAAGTAAATGCCTTGTGAGCGATCACGGTCTTCCACGGTAAAGCCAACACGGTCAAGCGCGAGCCCAACGCGTCGCCATGAACGGTCAAATGCCTCGTTCAGCGTGAGAACTCCACCGCGTTCACGGTCAATACGTGCACGTTCCTGACCGCCGCCTGGGCTGGCCATAGCCGTTCGGGCACGCGCCTCCTCCACGCCGAAGCGCATCATCAAACGGGCAAGCATTTCGGCTTCCAGGCTCTGGTCGGCAGGCCGTGGCTGCCAGACGGTACGTGTATTACCTTCCAGCACTTCGTCCATGCCGCGGTGGCTGATGTAAATTTCGGTAGTGCCCGCTTCGCCCCGTTCCAGGCGGGTGCGGAACTTGTCGCGCTGACCGGTCGAATACAAACTATCCAGAACCTTGGAGAGTATGCTGCGTATGATATCTTGTGGAATATTGGCGCGGTTTTCCGCCCAATCGGTTTCCATCACCCCGGCTGCGGGTGTTTCCACATTGATGATAAAACCCAGTTCCTGCCAGAATTCTTTTACTATCGGCCATACTGCCTCCGGCTCACCTTTCACCACCAGCCAGCGCTGAGTACCGGCGCGCTCAATGCGCGCCCCAGAGTCATCCGACGCAGGTAGAAGAGAAGTGGAACCGGCTCCGGGGTTACCCGTTCGTTCCTTGTTATAAGCGGAATAAGTCGCGCTTCCTGACGGGTTGATATCGGGAACAATATAGCGCTCATCTGTGCTGGGTGCAGTCAAATCCGGCGGCACTTCCAACGGCGGCAGCTTGCCTGCCGACTTGTAGTCCATTTTCTTGCTTTCTGGCAGCAAGGTCATCAGGTTACAGCCTGTCACTGCCACCGCCACCATCAATGCCAGGCAGCGCGTGACCGTTCTGCGCCATCTCATATTAAACATCCAGCCCTTCTGCAGCATGAATCCCGGCCTGGCGCATCGCTTCCCTGACAACCTGATGATACTGCGCCGACAGCGGGGTCAACGGCAGCCGCAAACTGGGGCCTATCAGCCCCATTTGTGCCAGCGCCCACTTCACTGGAATCGGGTTGGCTTCAATGAACAAATCCAGATGCAGGCCCAGCAATTTGTTGTTGGCCGCGCGGGCGGCGGTCAGATCGCCGGTAAATGCTGCTACGCACATTTCGTGCATCAGTTTCGGTGCGACATTGGCCGTGACCGAGATCACGCCGTGCCCGCCCAGCAACAACAGCGCCAGGGCGCTGGCATCATCTCCACTATAAATTGCAAAATCTGGCGGGGCACGGCGCAACAAGTCAGAACCGCGGCCGATGTCGCCGGTCGCATCCTTGATGCCGACGATATTGGGGATCTGTGCCAGCCGTAGTGCCGTATCGTTGGTGATATCCGCCACTGTCCTGCCCGGCACATTGTACAAAATCTGGGGGATGTCCACCGCTTCCGCCACCGCTCTGAAGTGTTGATACAAGCCTTCCTGGGTGGGTTTGTTGTAATAGGGAACCACTGACAGGCTCGCATCTGCGCCGGCATCCTTGGCGTAGATCGACAGGTCTATGGCTTCCCGCGTGGAGTTCGCGCCGGTACCGGCGAGCACCGGCACGCGCCCGGCGGCATGCTCCACCGCGATACGTATCAGCAGATGATGCTCGTCGAAATCGACTGTGGGAGACTCGCCGGTAGTACCCGCCACCACGATGCCGTCTGTCCCCTGCGCCACATGGAAATCAATCAGGGCGCGGAAACGCTCCAGATCCAGTTCGCCTGCTGCGTGCATGGGCGTAACGATGGCGACCAGGCTGCCTCTCATTGCAATACTGCGCATGACCCTCTATCCGCTAAAAAAGCCGATATTTTACCTGAATCTTGCGCCTCCCAAGAATATTCGCTGCGCATCATTCCGGCCGCCATGGTCTGCATCCCCTGCTGCGCGCAATACCTCACGCCTGCGCCCCGCAAATCACGCCTTTGCAAACACCCATGCGCCGTTGCTGCAATCTACTTTGATTGTGTCTTTGGCGGCAAAGCGGCCTTCGAGTATCTCTTTTGCCAAAGGGTTTTCGACTTGCGCCTGGATCGCACGCTTCAACGGCCGCGCACCAAAAACCGGATCGAAACCAGCCTGGGCGAGTTCCATCAGCGCGGCTTCCGACACCTGCAGTTTCATTTCCAGTTTCGCCAGCCTTGCTTCCAGATATTGCAACTGTATCCGCGCGATCGACTGAATGTGCTTCTCGTCCAGCGCATGGAATACCACTACCTCATCGATGCGATTGATGAATTCGGGGCGGAAATAAGATTTCACCTCGCCCATCACCGCCAGCTTGATCGCCTGATAATCATCGCCCGTCATTTGCTGGATCATCTGCGAACCGAGGTTGGAGGTCATCACGATCACCGTATTCTTGAAATCGACGGTGCGCCCCTGACCATCGGTCATGCGGCCGTCATCCAGCGCTTGCAGCAGCACGTTGAACACATCCGGGTGCGCTTTTTCCACCTCGTCCAGCAGGATCACCGCGTACGGCTTTCTGCGTACTGCTTCGGTCAGGCCGCCGCCTTCCTCATAGCCCACATAGCCGGGCGGCGCACCGATCAGCCGCGCCACGGAATGTTTCTCCATGTATTCGCTCATGTCTATGCGAATCAGGCGATCCTCGGAGTCGAACAGAAAACCTGCCAGCGCCTTGCACAATTCGGTTTTGCCCACACCCGTCGGTCCCAGGAACAGGAATGAGCCATAAGGACGATTGGGGTCGGAAAGCCCCGCGCGTGAACGGCGGATCGCATCCGACACCAGCCGTACCGCCTCGTCCTGCCCGACCACGCGCTCGTGCAGCTTTTGCTCCATATGCAGCAGCTTTTCCCGTT
Organism: Nitrosomonadaceae bacterium; assembly: GCA_919902515.1. Classification (GTDB taxonomy): domain Bacteria; phylum Pseudomonadota; class Gammaproteobacteria; order Burkholderiales; family Nitrosomonadaceae; genus VFJL01. The sequence continues at coordinate 38,988 of CAKKRD010000057.1, forward strand.
CGCCCTGCATCATCCTGGAAACGGGGATGCCGGTAGCGCGGCTCACCACTTCGGCAATTTCCTCCGCACCAACCTGGGTGCGCAGCAAACGATTCTTGGGCTTGCTCTCCTCGACATGTACCGCTTCTTTCAGTTTGGCTTCGAGCTGTGGCAACTTGCCATATTGCAGCTCGGCAACTTTTTCCAGCTTGCCTTCGCGTTGCAGCTTGACGATCTCGGCGCGCACCTTGTCCATTTCTTCCTTGAGTTGCGCCGTGCCTTGCGCCGCACCTTTTTCCGCCTTCAAGATCTCTTCCAGATCGGCGTATTCGCGTTGCAGTTTCTTGATCTCGTCTTCGATCAGCGCAAGACGTTTTTGCGAGGCCTCGTCCTTCTCCTTCTTCATCGCCTCGCGCTCAATCTTGAGCTGGATCAGGCGGCGATCCAGTTTGTCCATCACTTCGGGCTTGGAATCGATTTCCATTCTGACGCGCGCCGCAGCCTCGTCGATCAGGTCGATCGCCTTGTCCGGCAGAAAACGGTCGGTGATGTAGCGGTGCGACAGTTCCGCCGCCGCAATGATGGCCGGGTCGGTGATGTCCACGCCATGATGCAGCTCGTATCTTTCCTGCAACCCGCGCAGAATGGCGATGGTGGCTTCCACGCTGGGCTCGTCCACCAGTACTTTCTGAAAGCGGCGTTCCAGCGCGGCATCCTTTTCGACGTATTTACGGTATTCATCCAGCGTGGTGGCGCCTACGCAATGCAACTCGCCTCGCGCCAGTGCGGGTTTGAGCATATTGCCCGCATCCATCGCACCTTCCGCCTTGCCCGCGCCGACCATGGTGTGCAATTCGTCGATAAATACAATGGTGCTGCCTTCATCCTGCGCGAGCTCCTTCAATACCGACTTCAGGCGTTCCTCGAATTCGCCACGGTATTTGGCCCCAGCCAGCAGCGCAGCCATGTCGAGCGACAGCACGCGCTTGTTTTTCAGAGTTTCCGGCACCTCGCCGTTGACGATCCGTTGCGCCAGACCCTCCACGATGGCGGTCTTGCCCACACCGGGTTCGCCGATCAAAACCGGATTGTTTTTGGTGCGCCGCTGCAATACCTGGATGGTGCGGCGGATTTCATCATCACGTCCGATCACCGGATCGAGCTTGCCCATGCGCGCACGGTCAGTGAGATCAAGGGTATATTTTTTCAGGGATTCACGGCTGCTTTCGGCTTCGGCGCTGCCAACATTCTCGCCGCCGCGCACCGTACTGATGGTCTGCTCCAGTGCCGCGCGATTGGCCCCATGCTGCTTCAGCAGCGTGCCGGTTTCGCCCTTGTCCTGCAGTGCTGCCAGCAGAAACAGTTCCGATGCGATGAACTGGTCGCCGCGTTTTTGTGCTTCCTTGTCGGCCAGATTGAGCAGATTACCAAGTTCGCGTGAGGCGCTGATTTCTCCGCCAGTGCCCTCCACTTTGGGCAGGCGCTCCGTGCTTTTCTTCAGTGCATCACGCAGCGGGGCAACATTGGCGCCGGAGCGCTGCAGCAATGAAGCCGTGCCGCCATCTTCCTGCTGCAATAACGCCAGCAACAGATGTTGCGGCTCAATATAAGAGTTGTCCTGACCAACCGCCATGCTCTGTGCATCGGCCAGTGCCTGCTGGAAGCGGGTAGTTAATTTATCGAAACGCATAGAATCCTCCACTGTGTAGTTGCAGACTACATGGGGGGATAGTGGAGAATTTCAAGGGTGCGCTACGTTCTGCGCGCGGGGACGAACGGTCCGGCTCAAGCAACCGTGGATGGCTACCGCTGCAATCTGCTCATGATT
>CAKKRD010000058.1 GCA_919902515.1 Nitrosomonadaceae bacterium
GTGCTTGGGAAACTGCCCGAGCCAAAATTTACCCACACATTTTACTGACGAACCTGTTTTTTTGATCTTCAGTCATGTTAGCTCCCTCTCGGTAAGCGCGATGGCAGATGGATTGCCCGCTTCGTCCAGCAATGCGGAGGTGGTCAGCCACACCTTGAATATGCGGCCATCCCTGGCGCGGCGCCGGCTTTCGCAGGGTGGCGCTTTTTCACCATGCCGCAGCCGCTCCCACAGCATATGCATATCCGCGCGCACCTCGTCGGGGATCAGCGCAGCGGCGTTGAGCCGCAGCGCCTCCTCTTCGCTGTAGCCGTACATCTCTGCTGCGCGCTGATTCCAGGCCAGAATGTGGCCCGTAAAATCCTGCAGCGTGATGGCATCGCTGGAATTGCGCGCCACCACAGCCAAACGCCGTTCCTGCCGTAACGCCTGACGCAGGTGTTCCGCATCCTTGATGCTGTCGATGCCGATAAACGCCAGCACTGCACCCTCGATGCGATTATCCAGCGTGCGGTAGGGGCGCAGACGCAAAACGTACCAGTGCCCGTCATGATCCCGCAGTTCGACTGATTGCGGTACCATGGTATCGATCACCTGTCGCACCCGCTGTTCCAGACCGGGGAGTTCGAAATTGGGACGAATATTGCCGATGGGCCGCCCGATGTCGGTATCAATCAGATTCAGCAGCGTTTTTGCGGCGGGGGTGAAGCGCCGGATGCGCAGATCCGCGTGCAAGATTACGATCGCCAGCTCGATGCTTGCCAGTAAATTGCTGAAGTCATTGTTGACCCGATTCAACTCCTGGTTGCGGTTCTCGTGCTCCTCGATAATTGTCGCCAGTTCCTCGTTAGTGGATTGCAGCTCTTCCTTGGCGGTTTCCAGCTCCTCGTTGGTACTTTGCAACTCTTCATTGGCGGACTGGATCTCCTCATTGGCGGACTGCAACTCCTCGTTGGTCGCCTCCTGATTCTCGATGATGGATTGCATGTATTCCCGTTCGGCGAGCAACTCATTTTCCAGTTCCTGGATGCGCAGGCTCTTGGCATCTGCAGCGTCTGGCGCCAGGCCCTCGGTCTTCCGGACTACGGCAGCCTCTGTGCCAGACTCAAACAGCACCAGATAATTCGGTGTGGTGACTTCCGCATGCGAAAGGGGCAGCACCTGCAGATTTATCTTGCGGCAACTGTCATTCTCGCGCAACTGCACTCCCTCCTTGCGCATCGCGCTGTGCTGCTTGATTGCCTGCTGCACCAGCGTGCACAGTTCCAGCACCAGATCCGGGCGCGCCATCTTCAGCAGATTGAGGCTGGCGCTACCAGCAGACGGTTGGATATAAGGGCCGGTTTGACCGCGGAATTGAAGTATCTGCATGTCCCGATTGATGATCACGCTCGGCAGCCCGTATTTCTCCAGAATCAGTTGCTCGGCCTCTTGTTGCACTGTGGTTGCGGTTGACACGGGTGCGTGGATGGGATTGCAACAAACGGCGGCATGGCGTAAGGCATGGTGATGAAATCAGCGCCCGGCCGGAATACCACAGGCTTGCGGGTGTAAATCTTGGTTTTCTTGTCCAGCAGGGAAAAGAGATCAGTTTCGCTGCCGATACTCTCCGAGGTGCCCAGCATCAGGTAGCCATCGGCTCGCAAGGCATAGCGAAAAGTGTGCAATACTTTTTTCTGCAGCATCGAACCAAGATAAATCATCAGATTGCGGCAGCAGATCAGGTCGAGGCGCGAGAAAGGCAGGTCCTTGGTGACGTTCTGCACTGCGAAAATGCAAACGTTGCGGATCGGCTTGCAAATCTGGTAGCCGGTCGCTGTCTTGACAAAAAACCGCTGCAGCCGTTCCGGTTCCACGTCTTCAGTTATTCTTTGTGGATAGATGCCCTGGCGCGCCTTATCGATGGCTTCTTTATCGATATCAGAGGCAAAGATCTGGAGGCGGGTGGTGCCGACATGATCACCCAGAAATTCAAACAACGCTATCGCGACCGAGTAAACCTCCTCGCCGGTGGAGCAGGCCGGTATCCAGATACGTAACGGCAGTTCGCTGGAACGGCCCGCCATGAGACGAGGAAAAATTTCTTTCTTGAGCGCGTCGAAAGTTTCCGGATCACGGAAAAAACTGGTGACATTGATCAGCATATCCTGAAACAACGCATCCAGTTCTTTCGGGTGCACCTGCAGAAACTTGACGTAATCTTTTATTTTATCCAGTTGATGTAGCACCATGCGCCGTCTGATACGGCGCTGGATGGTGTTCTGCTTGTAATGGGTGAAGTCGATGCCGGTGCGCGTGCGCAACAGCAGGAATATTTTGTTCACGCTTATATTCTTGTCGCCTTCCTCCAGCGCTTCCTGCGAGACGGCAAGCAACTCCTGCCGCAAGTAAGGATGGCGTGCGATCCGCGCCAACTCGCTGGCAATGTTCTCCGGAGGCAGAACAAAATCTACTTGGCCCGTGGCAATCGCGCTGTGCGGCATGCCGCTGTACTCGGCGGAATCTTCACTTTGGGCAAAAGTGATGCCGCCTGCCGCCTTGATTGCCTGCAGGCCCAAAGTGCCATCCGGCGCCGTGCCCGACAGAATGACCCCGATTGCATTGTTCTGCCGATCCTGCGCCAGACTCTGAAAGAAATCGTCTATCGGCATGTGCTTGCCGCGTATATCCGGGCGCGACATCAGGTGCAGTACCCCGTGCAGCAGCGCCAGAGTGCAGTTGGGCGGCATGACATAATGTAGTTGGGTTCGACCCGCAGGCCGTCGCTCGCTTCGATTACTGGCATGGACGTTGCGCGCGCCATCAGTTCAGGCAGCAGACTGATATGTTTGGGATCGAGATGCTGCACCAGCACAAAGGCCATGCCAGTGTCTAGCGGCAGCGCCTTGAGCAGTTTGGTGAATGCACTCAATCCGCCGGCGGAGGCGCCGATGCCCACCACCGGAAATTGATTCAGCTTTGCGCCCGGCGGCGTGGCATCCTCAGTCGGTTCGGCAGCGGGAGGGAAGGGGGGTTGATTTTCTGGTCATATGCACGGCCCGTTGTACGGCCCGTTTGGGACAAGTTCTGCGGTAATTCGGCGATCCAGAAATCCTATGATACCGGATACCGCGTTTAAATTCTTCGGAAGAATTTTAACGCAGGAACTGCTGCCGCTATAGAACCCCCCATGCCTTCCATCAGCAAGGTTGCGCACAGCGCAGCTAAAGCGTGGATGAATGGCTGGCAGCCGCGAGAATGGCAATGACTTCCGCGTCCGTCACCTGCGGAAAATCCAGGTAAAATTGGCCCACTGCCTGGAAATTGAGCGGGGCTGACAGGCACACGACTCGATCCGCGCTGCCACGTATTTTTTTCAGCGTGTCGGGCGGCGCCACCGGCACCGCGCAGATCAGCTCCGCCGGTTGCTTCGCCCTGAGCGCGTGCAGCGCCGCAATCATGGTCGAGCCGGTGGCCAGTCCATCGTCGATGACGATGACGATGCGTCCGGCCGGATCATGCGGCGGGCGCACCGGGGTGTACTGGATGCGGCGCTGCCGTATCGTTTCCAGTTGTGCGGCGGTTTCGTCACTGATGTATGCCTCGTCTGCACCCGCTGCGGCAGCGTAATCCGCCAGGTAAACCCAACCGCTCTCATCGACCGAACCGATGGCGAACTCCGGATTGCCCGGCGCGCGCAATTTGCGCACCAGCACCACATCCATTTCACCCTCCAGCCTGGCGGCGATGACCTGCGCCATCGGCACTGCTCCGCGCGGTATCGCCAGTATCAGCGGCTGTCTGCCGCGGTATTCGGCCAGAGCCTCGGCCAACTGCTCGGCGGCTGCAATGCGATCTGCAAATATCATGACTTCCTCCTATGGTAGCGGTTGCGCAACAAAAAAGTGGTGGTGTGCATGGCCATACTCCCTGGTGATTACATGGTTCGACTGAGCAGCGAGCGCAGCTCGCCGAGTGGACGGGTGTTGAGCGTGTTTTGTTTTTCCAGCCATCCGCGCCGCGCCTGACCGATACCAAAGCGCAGATTGGCAAAGTCAAAAGTGCTGTGTGCATCAGAATTGACACTGACCAGCACTCCCTCCTCCTTGGCCATCTGGCAGTAACTGTCGAGCAGATCCAGCCGCTCCGGGTGGGCGTTGAGTTCGAGAAAACAGCCACGGCTCCTGGCTTCGCGAATAATGCGCGGCATGTCCACATCGTAGGGGGCCCGCTGCTGGATCAGCCGCCCACTGGGATGCGCCAGCATGGTGAAATGCGGGTGTGCCATGGCACGCAGGATGCGCTCGGTCTGTTTGACGCGCGTAAGTTCGAATTTGCTGTGCACTGCGCCCAGAACCAGGTCGAGTTGCGCCAGCACCTCGTCCGGCAGATCAAGGCTGCCATCTTCCAGGATATCCACTTCTATGCCCTTGAGCAGGGTGATCCCTTCCAGTTCCTCGTTCAGCCGGTCGATTTCCTCGCACTGCCGTGCCAGCCGCAGCGGATCAAGGCCGTGGGCCACGCTCAGCCGGCGTGAATGCTCGGTGATGGCGAGGTATTCAAAGCCATATGCTTTGCCGGCAAGCGCCATTTCACGCAGGGTGTTGTGGCCGTCAGTGGCTTTGGTGTGAACGTGCAGATCACCGCGCAAATCACCCAGCTCTAGCAACTGCGGCAGCCGCCCGGCTTGCGCCAGTGCAATCTCACCGCGGTTTTCACGCAACTCCGGCGGAATATAGGATAAACCGACCGCAGCATAAACCGACTCTTCAGTTTCACCGGCAATGCGGGTTTTTCCGCGGTACACGCCGTATTCGTTGATTTTCAGTCCGCGTTTCTGCGCCAACCGGCGGACGGCGATATTATGTGCCTTGGAGCCGGTGAAGTAGTGCAGCGCGGCGCCGTAGCTCTCTTCCGCGACCACGCGCAAGTCCACCTGCAAGCCGCAGCGGAGTATGACGCTGGCGCGAGTGGTGCCGGCCGCCAGCGTATCGGCCACTTCCTCATAGCCAATGAAGCGTTGTATCACCGGTCTGGCGGCAGCCGCCGTAACGAGAATGTCGAGGTCGCCCACAGTCTCGCGCATGCGCCGGAAACTGCCCGCAACCGTTACCTGCGTCACGCCAGGCGCCAGCGCAAGGAAGGCCCTTAACGCATCGGCATATTGTGCCGCCACCGCCAGCTTGAAACGGCGTGTCTGGCTGGCATGGGCCTCGACCGCCTGCAGAATATTGAGTTCGCTCTTTTCGCCGAAACCCGGCAGGACGCGGATACGGCCGTCGCGCGCTGCCGCATAGAGTTGCTCGACGGTCTGCACCTCGAGATCGTGATACAGCGCCTTGACCCGCTTGGGGCCAAGGCCGGGAATTTTCAGCAGCTCGGTGATGGCGGACGGCAATTCCTGGCGCAGGCGTTCCAACAAGCTGCAACGGCCGCTGGCAACTATCTCTTTGATCTTGGCGGAAAGGTCGTCACCGATGCCGGGCAGGCGTGTCAGATCCTCACCTTTTTCCAGCAGCAGGCTGACTTCCTGAGAAAGTTCGCCGATGATGCGCGCAGCATTGCGGTAGGCGCGGATGCGGAACGGATTTGCCCCCTGGATCTCAAGCAGATCGGCAATCTCCTCAAAGATGGCAGCGACATCGGCGTTGTGGCACGGCATGCAGGATTCTCCCTGATTCGATCTTCGCTGCAACCGCCGGATACGGCTGGCCACTGCAGAACTTGCTGTAATCAGCCTAGTATATCCGGCTGGCTAAAGCTATCTTGTATGTAGTATGGTTGATTGAACGGCGGGTGCGCAGCGAAGATCGATACGGCAGATAAACCACAGTGAACCACACTAAGCTACACCATGCCAACCTCATCTTCACTGTATTTTGAACATGATGCCGATATTGGCATCATCGGTCGTGGCATGACTGTGGAACAGGCATTTGAAGCAGCCGCGCAGGCGGTATTTGCCATTGTCACGAATCTGGATCTGGTGCAACCAAGCAGCACCTTAACGCTCGAGTTCGAAGAAGCCGACCCCGAGCTCGCGCTGGTCACCTGGCTGAACCTGCTGCTGGGAAAATCACGTGAACAAGGCATGATATTCAGCCGCTTCCACGTGCAGCATCATGACAACAAATGGCGCGCCGAAGCCCTGGGTGAAAAGTGGCACGCCGGTCTGGAGCGCGGCGTGGAAGTAAAAGGCGCGACCCTGACCATGCTGTCGGTGAAACAAACCGGGGCGATGTGGGAAGCCCGTTGTATCGTGGATGTGTGACATGAATCTACAGCAATTACGCCAGTTGCAACCCTATCTCTGGAGCCTGCCGCGCGCGTCCGGCGAAAAACGCGCGGAGGTGCTGCTGTATGGCACCGCACCGCTGCTTGAGAGCATGGACGACAAGGTGCTGGAGCAAATCGCCAATGTTGCCGCCCTGCCGGGCCTGGTCGGCGCCGCGATGACCATGCCGGACGCACACTGGGGCTATGGCTTTCCCATAGGCGGCGTCGCGGCGTTCGATGCCGAACAGGGCGGCGTTATTTCCGCCGGTGGCGTCGGCTTCGATATTTCCTGTGGCATACGCTGCCTGCGCAGCAACCTCGATTTGCACGACGCGGCCGCACACTTCACTAGACTCGCTGACACGCTGTTCCATGCCATTCCCGCCGGCGTGGGCGAAGAAGGTGATCTAAAACTGAATCCCGCACAACTCGACCAGGTGCTGCAAGATGGCGCGCAATGGGCGGTACAACACGGTTATGGCAATGCTGCCGACCTGGAATATGTGGAAGAACACGGCCGCGTTACCGGCGCCGTGCCGGATTATGTATCGGAGCTAGCCAAGAAACGCCAGCGTGGCGAAATGGGTACGCTTGGTTCCGGCAACCATTACCTTGAAGTGCAAGTGGTGGAACGCATTTACGATAGCGCTACGGCACTGGCCTTTGGACTGCATCAAGGTCAGATCGTGATTTCGATCCACTGCGGCTCGCGCGGGTTGGGACATCAAGTCGGCACCGATTATCTGCTGATGCTGGCCAAGGCTGCCGGCCGCCTTGGCATTCACTTGCCCAACCGCGAGCTGGCTTGCGCGCCGATCAAATCGCCGGAGGGCCGGCAATATCTCGGGGCGATGAATGCCGCAATCAACTGCGCACTCGCCAACCGGCAAATCCTGACACATCTGACGCGCAGCGCCTGCACGCAAGTTTATCCTCATGCCGAGCTGGAAACCATGTTTGATGTTTCGCACAATACCTGCAAGGTGGAAACGCACGAAATCGACGGTAAACCCAGGCTGCTGCATGTGCACCGCAAAGGCGCGACGCGCGCATTCGGCCCGGGGCACGCCATGCTGCCAGAACGCTATCGTGCGGCAGGTCAGCCGGTCGTCATTGGCGGCAGCATGGGTACCGGCTCGTATATCCTCGCCGGCAGCAGTGGCAACCCGGCATTCTCCTCAGCCAGCCACGGTGCCGGCCGCGCCATGAGCCGGCATCAGGCACTGGCGCGCTGGCATGGCCGGGAACTGATCAATGAACTGGCGCAACAAGGCATACTGATCCGCACGCGCTCGATGCGCGGGGCGGCAGAGGAGGCGCCGGGCGCATATAAGGATGTTGACTTGGTGGCAGAAGCGACAGAACAGGCGGGACTCGCCCGCCGAGTTGCTTTCCTGCGGCCCAAAGTGTGTATAAAAGGATGATTTTCTTCAGGAGATAGCATGTATCAACGTATTCTGATTCCGGTTGACGGCAGCCCGACTTCCGACCGGGCGCTGCAGGAAGTCCTCGCACTTGCGCGGCAACAAAATGTGCAACTGCTGCTGCTACACGTGATAGAGGAGATCCACTTTGTGGACATAGAAAGTTCCATCAATTATGCCGAGCTGCTGGAAAGCATGAGAAACAGCGGTACGAAAATCCTGACGCAAGCGCAAACGGTGGTACAGCAGGCGGGCATGACAGCGGAAGTAAAACTGCTCGAAGCCAGTGGCAAACGCGTCGCCAGCGTAATCGTAACGGAAGCCGGACGCTGGCCGGCAGACTTGATCGTGATCGGCACCCATGGCCGTTCCGGTTTCAGCCGCCTGCTATTTGGCAGTGTCGCCGAAGGAGTGGTGCGTACGGCGCAGGTACCCGTGTTGCTGATTCGCGGCGGCTGATGCCCGACATGAAACAATGCCGAGATTTAGCCCGCAACCGCCCGCAGGCGGAATCTGTCTGTGATGAAAACCGTGCTTGACGCCGGCGATGCCCTGCTCGTCGCCGATGTGCAGAACGATTTTTTGCCGGGCGGTAGCCTGGCCGTGCCGCTGGGCGACGAGATCATCCCGCTACTCAATCGTTATATTGCGCGGTTTCATGCGCATGGCCTGCCGATTTTCGCCACCCGCGACTGGCACCCGCCGGATCATTGCTCTTTCCTGCAACAGGGCGGTCCGTGGCCGCCGCACTGCATTGCAGCCACGCCGGGCGCGGCGTTCCCCGCCGCTCTGAAGTTACCCAGCGATACCCGCATCATCTCCAAAGCCACCAGCCGCGAGCAAGATGCCTACTCCGGCTTTGCCGGCACCCAGCTTAATGCCCTGCTGCAAGCATGCAACGTTCGCCGGCTATTCATCGGCGGAGTCGCCACGGAGTACTGCGTGCGCAACACCGTGCAGGATGCCCTGCGGCACCACTACACGGTCTTCATCCTGGTGGATGCGGTGCGCGCGCTGAATCTGCAAGCGGATGATGGTCCGCATGCGCTAGAAGCAATGGCACACCTGGGCGCAGTTCCGCTCCACTTTGAGGCACTCGGCGCATGAACCCGCTGTCCAGCCCCCTGCTGACCGACCTTTATCAGCTGATGATGCTGCAAAGTTACCTTGAGCATGGCATGGAAGACACCGCCGTGTTTGAACTGTTCGTGCGCAAGCTTCCGCCGGAACGAAATTTCATGGTGGCGGCCGGGCTGGAACAGGTGCTGGATTTTCTCGAGAACCTGAAGTTCTCGCCGGAAGAATTGACCTGGCTCGCCAGCCATTTCCCGCCTGCTGTCATCGCTTACCTTGAACGGTTTCGTTTCAACGGCGATGTTCACGCCCTGCCGGAAGGCACGGTATTTTTCCCAAATCAACCCATCCTGCGGATTACCGCCACGCTGCCGCAAGCCCAACTGATCGAATCGCGTGTCATGAACCTGCTGCATTTCGAGACGCTGATTGCCTCCAAGGCTGCCCGCTCGGTGCTGGTAGCGCCGGACAAGCTGCTGGTGGATTTCGGCATGCGCCGGGCGCACGGCGCGGAGGCGGCGCTGCTCGCAGCACGGGCGAGCTATCTGGCAGGATTTTCCGGCAGCGCCACCGTGCTGGCCGGAACGCTGTATGACATCCCGCTGTTCGGCACCATGGCGCACTCCTACATCCAGGCACACGCCGATGAAGCGACCGCTTTCGAACATTTTGCCCGTTCCCATCCGGACAACGTGATTCTGCTGATCGATACCTATGACACCGAAGCCGCCGCAGCCAAGGTGGTCATCCTGGCCCGCAAGCTGCGGGCGGATGGCATCAGCGTCAAGGGCGTGCGCCTGGACAGCGGCGATCTTGCGGCACATGCCAAGCAGGTGCGGCGAATACTCGATGCGGGCGGACTGCAGCAGGCAACCATTTTTGCCAGCGGCAATCTGGACGAATACCGGCTGCACGCGCTGCTGTCGTCCGCAGCGCCGATAGACGGCTTTGGTGTAGGCACTGCGCTGGATATCTCCAGCGACGCACCGTCGCTGGACTGTGCCTACAAATTGCAGGAGTATGCCGGCAAGCCGCGCCGCAAACGCTCGGAGGGCAAGGCCACCTGGCCGGGAAGAAAACAGGTTTACCGCAACTACAGCGCCGACGGTTGCCTGGCTGGCGATGTGGTGGCGCTGGCGGAAAATGATCCGCAGGCGGGCCAAGTGCTGCTCCAGCTGGTAATGCGGGCAGGCCAGCGCATCTCGGCGAATACCCCGCTGCACCAACTACGCCAGCAGACATTGGCGGGATATGCCCGTCTGCCGCACACAATGACCACACTCGACACCGCTCCCGCCTACCCGGTAACGATATCCGCTACATTGCAGGCGCTGGCGCAGCAACTGGATGCGGAGCAGGCGGAGCAGGCAGAATAACTCTTACCCGCAAAAACGCCGCAGCAATGCCTTGCGCAATTCATCCAGGGCCAGCATGGCAAAGGCAAAAGGGAGGGCATACAGCCAGACATCAATGCCGATGGGCGCGGTGCCGAACAGGTGGTTACCTAACGGCGTATAGACGATCAACAGGATCAGGATGATTTCCGACGCAATCCCCAGCAGCAGCAAGCGGTTGCCGAACCATGCAAAACGGAAAACCGATTCTGTGGGATGACGGCAAATGAACACATTCATCAACTGCATCACGATGATGGCCGACAGACATGCAGTGGTGGCCTGCAAGTACAGCGTGTCATCAATAGCCAGCGTTTGCCCATAGTGCCAGCCGCCGTTATGCAATACATAAAAGAACGCCGCCATCGCCGCCAGCGCTTCCATCAAACCGAGAAAAAGATAAGCGCGTAACAACAAGGGCCAGTGCAGCAGCCGTTCGCTGCGTGCGCGCGGCGGCCGCAGCATCACGTCGTCACGCGGCGCCTCCGTGCCCAGCGCCAATGCTGGCAGCATATCAGTGCCGAGATCCACCGCGAGGATTTGCACGATGGTGAGCGGCAGCGGGATCTTGAACAGCACGAAAGCCAGATAGGGAATGAGCTCGGGAACATTGGAGGTGAGTATGTAGGTCATGAATTTGCGGATGTTCTCGAATACCGCACGCCCTTCCTCGATCGCCGCGACGATGCTGGCGAAATTATCGTCGAGCAGGATGATGTCGGCAGATTCCTTGGCGACATCGGTGCCGGAGATGCCCATGCTGATGCCAACATCCGCTGCTTTCAGTGCCGGTGCGTCGTTGACGCCGTCGCCGGTTACCGCCACGATTTCGCCCTTCTTCTTCAGCGCCTGCACGATACGCATTTTCTGGTCAGCCCCCACCCGCGCGAAGATGATTTCCTCTGCATCCAGCGCCAATTGCAACTGAATTTGTGACATGCGCCGCAATTCATCGCCGACAATGATCAGCGGGGTTTGTGCCAGGCCGATTTCGTGAGCGATGGCGCGGGCGGTGTGAGGATGATCTCCGGTTACCATGATCACCTTGATGCCTGCTGCGTGGCAGCGGGCAATTGCCGCTGGAACCTCCGCCCGTGGCGGGTCTTCTATCCCCACCAATCCACACAGGGTCAGCTCTTGCTCAAGGCGCTCATGCGCAAAGCCAGGAACACCGCGGCGGTAAGCCAGGGCGAGCACACGCAATCCCTGCACTGCCATATTTTCCTGGGCCTGCAACAAACACTGTCGCTGGCTATCGTCCAGAACCTGGATCGCGCCGTTTAGATGGACGTTGCGACACAGCGGCAGTACGGTTTCCAGCGCGCCCTTGCAATACAGCATGTTGCCGCCGGGTGTTTGGTACAGCAGCGAGAGGCGCTTGCGGTCGGTATCGAAAGGGATTTCGTCAATCCGCTTGTATTCTGGCTGCACTGTGATGGCCGAGCGCGCCAGCTCAAGCAATGCGATTTCCATCGGGTCGCCGAGCAGGACCTGCTTGCCCTCCTGCTCGCTCTGTTTCAGGTTGTGGCAATACATTGCCACGGCGAACAGCGGATTGTCGCGCTGCTGGGCAACATCCAGCGGCAAGTAAAATTTTCCGGACAGAAACAGTTTTTTTACCGTCATGCGGTTCTGCGTCAGTGTTCCGGTTTTGTCGGTACAGATCACCGTGGTCGAACCCAGCGTTTCCACTGCCGGCAGATGGCGCACCAATGCATTTTTCTTCGCCATGCGTTGGGTGGCCATGGCCAACGCCAGCGTCACCGTGGGCAGCAATCCCTCCGGGACATTGGCTACGATGATGCCGATGGCAAAAATTAAATTTGGCCAGAAAGGCAAACCCAGCCACAGACCGACTAGGAAAAACACCATACCGATCAACACCGACAGCATTGCGATGAAACGGCTCAGGCGCATGATTTCGAGTTGTAGCGGCGACAGTGCTGCACCCGTCACCTGGGTCAGATGCGCGATCTTGCCGAACTCGCTATGCATGCCAGTGGCGTAGACCAGCGCCCTGGCTTCCCCCGACACCATGGTGGTGCCGGCGAGCAGCACATTGCGGCTGTTCTGCGCTTCGTCCTCGCCGGAGTGCTCAGAATTGCGCGCCTGGGACAGCGACTCGCCGGTAATCGTGGCATTGTTGACGCGCACACCGAAGGCTTCGAGCAGGCGGCAATCAGCCGGAATGGCGTCGCCGTCCGCCAGCAGGATCACATCTCCCGGCACCAGTTCGGCTACTGGTATTTGCCTGACGCCCCCGTCGCGCATGGCCTTCACTTGATGCGGCAGCAGATTGCGCAGCGCAGCCACTGCCTTTTGCGCGCGGTATTCCTGCCAGAACGAAAACACACCGTTGACCACGATCACACCCATGATGGCATAGCCCAGCATGGCCATGCCTTGTCCCGGCTGGTTCCATTCGGCAATGAAAGCAAGGATGGCGGCAAGCCACAGGATCAGCGCAAAAAAATGAGTGAACTGTTTGATGAAAGCCGGCAGCAGGCGCTGTTCGCTGACTTCTTCCACGCGATTTGCTCCGTATTCCTGCAACCGTCTGCACGCCTCAGGCTCGGACAATCCGTCCGGATTGCTGTGCAGACTGGCATAGGCTTGTTCCACGGTAAGCTGGTGGATTTTCATGCTGTCCGATGACTGTCCCGTTTCATCGTTTCACTTCCAAATTGAAATTGACATGCTTTGATGTCACCGGCAGACCCTCTGCAAACTGTTCTACGCCGATCCTGGAAAATTCTGGATGCTGTTTTACAGCATAGCGCTAAACTGTAAAAAGAGCGGTCAACTGTCGGGTTTGGGTTGTGAGCATAACGTATGTCAGGTAGCTTGGCAGGTTGGCGCGCTGTGAAATTTTATTACCGAGGATGCCCATGAAAGCCATGATTCTGGATGCGCAGAACCAGCCGTTGCGGCTGGGCGAACTGCCCCGGCCCAGACCCGCAGCCGATGAAATCCTGCTCAAGGTGCATGCCTGCGGCGTGTGCCGCACCGACCTGCACGTGATCGACGGCGACCTGCGGCAACCCAAGCTGCCTCTCGTTCTTGGTCACGAAATCGTCGGCACCGTGGTGGAAAAAGGCGCGCAGGTGGAACGTTTTGTTCTGGGGCAGCGCGTGGGCGTACCGTGGCTCGGTCGCACCTGCAGTCATTGCCGCTACTGTGTGAGCGGCCGCGAAAACCTCTGCGATGCGGCAGAGTTCACCGGCTATACCCTGGATGGCGGCTACGCCGAATTCACGCTGGCCGATCAACGCTATTGCTTTTCCTTGCCGGATATATATTCCGATGCTGAAGCTGCACCGCTGCTTTGCGCCGGGCTGATCGGCTACCGCGCGCTGGTTGCGGCCGGCGATGCGCAACGGCTCGGCATTTACGGTTTCGGTGCGGCAGCGCATATCATCGCGCAGGTGGCCCGCTGGCAGGGGCGGGAGGTATTCGCTTTCACCAAACCGGGCGATACGGAGGGGCAACGTTTTGCCCGTGAACTGGGAGTTGTCTGGGCGGGAGACTCCAGTGCAGCGCCGCCGCAGGAGATGGATGCTGCCATACTGTTTGCGCCGGTCGGCGCACTGATACCGCAGGCGCTGAGCCACACCGCCAAGGGCGGAACGGTAGTATGCGCCGGCATCCATATGAGCGTTGTTCCGGAATTCCCCTATGCCTTGCTGTGGGGGGAGCGCAGCGTACGCTCCATTGCCAATCTCACCCGCCGCGATGGTGAGGAATTTCTCGCCATCGCACCGCAGGCCGGGGTCAGAACCGCGGTGGAAACTTTCCGCCTGGAAGCGGCCAACGAAGCCGTGCAGCGCCTGCGCGCGGGCCAGGTGCGCGGCGCAGCCGTGCTAATGATAGATTAATCCGGAGTATCCCGCCGGGGGCGGTCAAGGATGACGCCGATAGCGCCCGATCAGTTCAACATGGGCAATGACGTGGCCTTCCATCGCTTTTTCCAGAATTGCCTTGGTTGGATGTTTGAGATTCGGCAGTAGGGTATCCAAGGCATAGAGCTTGTGAAAATAGCGGTGGCTGCCCACCGGCGGGCACGGCCCGCCGTAGCCGGTGCGCTGCCAGTCGTTAAGCCCCTGCAAGGTTCCTGATGGCAACTCCTTCGCCCCCACACCCTCGGGCAAACTGCTGGCATCGGGCGGGATGTTGTACAGCATCCAGTGCACCCAGGTCATTTTTGGTGCGGCTGGATCGGGCGCATCCGGATCATCGACGATTAGCACCAGGCTTCTTGTGCCATCCGGTATTTTGGTCCAGGAAAGTTCTGGTGAAACATCCCGGTCATCACAGGTATGGCGAACGGGAATCTCATCGTTGTGGGAAAAGGATGTCGATGTAAGTGTCAGAGCAATCATTTTCTTCTCCTGCCCGCCTCGGGGTGATTTGGTCTCAGCCGCACCCGCAGAAAAGCAGATGAGAGCAGTCGCCAAGCATAGCACTCCTGCCGGACGAATGAAACGAACCCAGCCATCGCCCTGCGGACGGTATTCGCGGTGAAATTCAGCATTCAATTGCGAGCCTCACACAACTGACAGGCGATTGCGAGCGCCACCCAACATGCAAGTTCAGGATACCGGGATGGATTTGGCCGATTTGCCTCCAACCTTGGGGAGGCGGACGGTCAGTACCCCGTTCTTGTAACTCGCCTCCGCCTTGTCCGCGTCTACGTTGAGGGGTAACGGAATGCTGCGCTGGAATGCCCCGTACGCGCGCTCCATCACGTGGTAGGTGCTGTCGAGAGTTTCACGCTCAAAGTGCTTTTCCCCAGAAAGGTTGAGCATGTTACCCTCGATCATGATGCGGCAGTCTTCCTTCTCCATACCGGGTACCTCCACTCTCACCACCACTTCTTTCTCCGTTTCTTCCACTTCTCCCGCCAGCAGACTCCAGCGCGGGAACGAAGCCAGCGCTGGAGTCTGCGTCTGCTCCTCCTCCTTGCTACGGGCAAAATGGGTAAGCGCGTTGTTGCTGCGGCTGAGCAACTCACGCCAGCCTTCCGACAGATGCTCCCAAGCGCGGCCGATCTCGTGACCGATATGTTTTCCTGCTTCCTTCAACGAATCCAGCATGATCTTACCTCCTCCAGTAATTGCAGCAAAAGCTAAAAAAGTAATTCTTCACGGTTTTCATCATAGATGAAATTTGAAGCTGGATATATTTATCGGACAACAAGGTGGCGTAACATATCCGATACCAAGGGATTCCGCATCCATTCCGCCACAACGCGAGGAGAAAGAGATGGGCAACCCACCTAGGCCGGACCCGAGATCATCCCGTGTTTCAGGGGATAGTCGTCCGCTGAATGCGCCCGCGCTGGTGACAGAACTGGGCGGTAGTTATGCGGCAGGACTCGGCATCAATCTTGGTGCGCTGGACCCCGCTGAAATCTACAAGTGGTTTATCGCTGCCGTGCTCTACGGTGCACGTATTCCGGAAACCATCGCCAGCCGTACCTGGCACGAATTCGAAAGCAGCAGCGTGCTGATGCCGCAGCGCATGCTCGATACCGGCTGGGACGGGCTGGTCGCCATTCTTGACCGGGGCAGCTATGTGCGCTACGACTACAAGACCGCCACCAAGCTGCTCGAAATCAACCACACTCTGCTCGACCGCTACGGCGGCAACCTCAATACCTTGCATGCCGCTGCGGCCGATCCCGCTGACCTGGAACAGCGCATCATGCATCTGGGCAAAGGTGTCGGCAAGGTAACGGCTGGCATTTTCCTGCGCGAGCTGCGCGGCAGGTGGCAGAAAGCAGCCCCCCTGCTGTCACCGCTCGCCTTCGTGGCGGCCCGCACCCTCGGCTTTCTCCCGGGCAGGATCGGTGATGACTATGACCTGGCTCTTGCCTGGCTGCAACACCTATGGGATGAACAGGGCATGACAGCGGCAAGCTTCCCCGATTTTGAAGCGGCGCTGGTGCGGCAAGGGCTACGGCTACGTCGTCGCGCAGCCCGAAGTTCCGTGCGATCCGGCGCAGCTGGTCTCACTCCCGCATGATCAAATCATTGGGAATTTTTGTCACCTGCGATGGCCGAGCATCAAGCCCGCTATTTCCACGCCAAGCCCGAGGGCAAGGAGGACTGCACCTATCCAGGCGTTTTCCGGTGCCAGAAAAATCAATACCCCGCCCAGTACGAGCAGCGAGATGGACAGGATACGTTTGCTACGCGGATTCTTGATCATGGCCAAACTCTACGAATGATGCACTTGTTCTAACTATAGACCTGAACCAGCAAAATGTCAGCGAATCGGACCAGCCGCCCGCGTAACTGCTGCCGGGGCAGCAGTGGCCACGGAAGCAGCCAATAAAAAACATCAGTTGATGACGAGTTTTCTGGCGGAAGAAGCAGCTTTCTTTGGCAGCGTCAGTTCCAGGATCCCATCGCTATACTTGGCGCAGGATGCCCCTTCGTCAATTTCGCTGCCGAGTGAAAAGCTGCGAAAGGCTTTGCCGTAATAGCGCTCGGAACGCAGCACTTTCTCTCCGTCCTTTACTTCCTTCTCCTGCCTGGTTTCTGCGCTGATAGACACCTGATTGCCTTCGATGGAAACGTGGATGTCTTCCTTCTTCACACCGGGAATTTCAGCGTGCACCGTGTATGCTTTGTCGTCTTCCCTGACATCCATCTTGATCAGAACTTCCTGCTTGCTTTCCATTTTCACCGGGCGGAAAAACCCCCTGAACACATCATCAAACGGATCCAGACTGGAAACCTGGAATGGGTCGAAACGAGTCACATTAGCCATGTTTTTCTCCTTGTGTTAATCGGTTTGTTGGGCGGATGATCCCGCCGACAGGAAAAATATGGTGATGGAGTGCAAGATTTCAATAGCAAAATTTCCGCAGGGCGTTGTCCATGCGCAGGTCAATGCAACTCGAACGCCAGATCTTCCGCCATAAACAATGTTTCGGGTTTGATGACAGCCACTCATCAACACGCAATAATTTTTTATGTTGCCCTTGATTCTTCCCCGGCAATCCACATATTGGCAACATCGCTTGAAGAGAGATCACTATGTTCATTACTCGCACACCAGCCGTCGCAGGTATGTTCTACCCAGCCGATCCGCAACAGCTTGCCCACGATGTGCAGCAGTTGCTGACTGAAGCACATCCGCACGCCCTGATCCCCAAGGCTCTAATCGTGCCGCACGCCGGCTACATTTATTCGGCTGCCATCGCAGCCACAGCTTATGCCACCCTGCGTCCCATTGCTGCGCACATCCGGCGCGTGGTGTTGCTCGGCCCCACTCATCGTGTTGCGGTACGCGGCTTGGCATTGCCGGAAGCGGATGCCTTCGACACGCCGCTCGGACGGGTGATGCTGGACACGGCGGCAGCACGCACTATCGCCCATTTGCCGCAAGTCAGCGTCAGCGCGCAGGCGCACGCGCTGGAGCATTCGCTGGAAGTGCAACTGCCATTCCTGCAAAGCATCCTGCCAGATTTCACCCTGCTACCACTGGCTGTCGGCATGGCGTCAGCCGAAGAAGTCGCCGAGGTACTGGATGCGCTGTGGGGCGGCGAGGAAACGTTGATTGTCATCAGCTCAGATCTTTCACATTATCTGCCTTACGCCACTGCACAACGCGTGGATGGCGAGACCGTGCAATCCATCCTGGATCTGCACCAGCCGATAGCACATGAACACGCCTGCGGCGGCACGCCCATCAGCGGCCTGATCGTCGCGGCGCAGAAACACCACCTGACGCCGCACTTGCTTGATTTGCGCAACTCCGGCGATACCGCCGGTTCGCGCGATCAGGTGGTGGGTTATGCCGCACTCGCCTTTACCGGGAAGGAGGAACATGGCAACTGATCAAGGAAAAATATTGCTGCCGATAGCACGTGCTGCGATTGCGCACGTCTTGCACGCGCCGTATCCAGCAGCAGCGGATGAAACTGCACCGTGGCTAACTGAACCTGGCGCAAGTTTCATCACCCTCACTCAATCCGGCGAGTTGCGCGGCTGCATTGGTACGCTGCAGCCGCGCCGGCCATTGCTGGCCGATGTCAAAAGCAATGCCGTGTCCGCCGCGCTGCACGATCCGCGCTTCCTGCCGCTCACGCGGGAGGAATTTGTCACGGTGCAAGTGGAAGTCTCGCTGCTCACCGCACCGCAGCCGTTGGATTTTGCCGACGAAACGGACGCGCTGGCACAATTGCGCCCCGGTATCGACGGGGTTGTATTCGAATACGGCCGCCATCGCAGCACCTTTCTGCCACAGGTATGGGAGAGCCTCGCGCAACCACATCTGTTTCTTGCTATGCTGAAACGTAAGGCCGGGCTGCCCGATAACTTCTGGGCCGGGGACGTGAAACTGTCGCGCTATACCGTGACTAAATGGCGTGAAACTGACTTAGACGAGGAATCCTACAATGGATGAACCGATCAGCATTGCCGAACAACATCCCGCCAGGTACTGGCATCGGCTGGACGACGGCCGTATCCAGTGTGACCTGTGTCCGCGCGACTGCAAGCTACATGAAGGGCAACGCGGCGCGTGCTTCGTGCGCGGACGGGTCGGCGATGCGATGGTGCTCACAACTTACGGACGATCTTCAGGATTCTGCGTTGATCCGATCGAGAAAAAACCGCTCAACCATTTCTATCCCGGCAGCAGCATCCTGTCGTTCGGCACGGCAGGCTGCAACCTCGCCTGTAAATTTTGCCAGAACTGGGATATTTCCAAATCGCGCAGCTTCGACAAACTCGCCGACCAGGCCAGCCCGGAAGCCATCGCGCGCAGCGCCGAGGAACTGGGCTGCAAGAGCGTTGCCTTCACCTACAACGACCCGGTGATCTTCGCCGAATATGCGATGGACGTAGCCGATGCCTGTCACGCACGCGGCATCAAGGCGGTGGCGGTCACGGCAGGCTATATCCACGACCAGCCGCGGCGCGATTTCTTTGCCAAAATAGATGCTGCCAATGTTGATCTCAAGGCGTTCACCGACGAGTTCTATGTCAAACAGACCGGCGCTCATCTGCAACCGGTGCTGGATACGCTGAAATATCTGCGCCAGGAAACCGTGGTATGGGTGGAGATCACCACGCTGCTGATTCCCGGCCTCAATGATTCAGCAGATGAGATAGGCAAAATGAGCGAGTGGATCGCCAAGGAACTCGGCGTAGACGTGCCGCTGCACTTTTCTGCCTTCCATCCCGACTACAAGATGACCAACATTCCCGCCACCCCGGCAGAAACGCTGATACAGGCGCGGCAGATCGCGCAAGCGGCAGGATTGCTGTATGTCTATACTGGCAATGTGCATAACCGCGAGGGGGATACCACGTACTGCCCCTCGTGCAACAGTGCCCTGATTGTGCGCGACTGGTATGAAATCGAACAATACCGCCTCACGCCCGACGGCCATTGTCCGGACTGCAATACCCGCATCGCCGGACATTTCGACAAATTTGCGGGGCAATTTGGCAGGCGGCGCATCCCCATTGCAATAGGAGAGGCAATATGAGTAACGTACATATTCCGGCCGATGCGGTCGAACTCGA
This sequence comes from Nitrosomonadaceae bacterium, assembly GCA_919902515.1. Taxonomy (GTDB): domain Bacteria; phylum Pseudomonadota; class Gammaproteobacteria; order Burkholderiales; family Nitrosomonadaceae; genus VFJL01. Next base: position 19,690 of record CAKKRD010000058.1, read on the forward strand.
CGGCGAACTGGTGTTGCCGCCGTCTGCGACCGGTGTGGTGCTGTTCGCGCATGGCAGCGGCAGCAGCCGCTTCAGTCCACGCAACACCTTTGTTGCCGAAGTGCTGCAACAACACGGCATCGGCACCCTGCTATTCGACCTGCTGACACGCACAGAGGATCAGGATTATGCCACGCGCTTTGACATTGATCTGCTGACGCGCCGACTGCTGGCCGCCACTGCCTGGCTGCAGGCCAACCCACAGACGCAAACCCTGCACATCGGCTATTTCGGTGCCAGCACCGGCGCAGCAGCGGCGTTGCAGGCAGCGGCAGAAATGGGCAACAAGATCGCTGCCGTAGTCTCGCGCGGCGGCCGTCCCGACTTGGCCGGAGAAACCGCCTTGAACCAGGTGACTGCGCCGACTCTGCTCATCGTCGGCAGCGCGGACTACGGTGTGATCGAACTGAACCAGCAGGCCTATGCACTGCTGCACTGCGAGAAGAAACTGACCCTGATCGCCGGTGCGACCCATTTATTCGAAGAACCCGGCACGCTGGAACAGGCTGCGCGCAGTGCAGCCAACTGGTTCGCGCAGCGCCTCTAACTATTACGCAGCGCTCGTGTTCTGCCGCACCCGTTCGAAAAAACATACGGCCGCCGCTGCCGCCGCATTCAAAGATTCCGTGCCGCCCGGCATGGGGATGCTGACTTGCTCGCTGACCGCCTGTAGCACTGCCTCTGACAGACCCGCCCCCTCGTTACCGAACACGAATGCCACCGTCCCGCTCAAGCGGGTTTGATAAAGGCTGGTTTTCGCCTGCAACGTGGTGGCGACCACCTTGCCGTTGAATCCTCGTGCCACTTTTTCCAGATCGGATTGTTCATGGATGCGCAACTGGAAATGCGCTCCCATCGCGGCGCGCAGCGTCTTGGGCGACCAGGCATCGGCGCAGCCGGCGGACAGATAGACGTCGCTTGCACCGGCAGCGGCGGCAGACCGCAGGATCGAGCCAAGATTACCGGGGTCTTGTATGGCTTCAAGCAGCACGCTGAAACTCTCGCCTTGGTATACGGGGATGACATCGTGCACGGGAATGGCTACCAACGCGATTATGCCGCTGGGGGTTTTGACCGGAGAGACTTCGCGGAACAAGGCATCGCTCAGTACCACCACCGACACTGCCTGCTCCGTCGCCAGTTGCGCCAGCAAATGTTTTATTTCTTCATTGTCGCTCGCCGACTCACCGATAACCAGGCTTTGCGGCAACCCCAGCGCAGCGCGATAGGCAGTAATCAGATGCGTGCCATCCAGCAGCGTCAGCCTGCTGGCTCTGCGCTGTACGGCAGATTCCGCCAGCTTGACGAGTTGCTTGAAGAAAGGATTCTCACGAGAGCTGATGGATTTCACGGGTCACCCGGCCAAGCCGATTTTCCAGGACATCCGCTGTTATACGCATAGCGCATCATCTTGTCCATGCGGCATCTGGACGAACCGCTTACATGAAATTGCGCGTATGCAAGGCCGCCAGGTGGAGTGCGGCTTCTTTGTCAAAACCGAGCCTTTCCAGCCGCACCCGCCTTCCTTCGGCCATATCCGCAATCAACTGCTGCACCCGGACGTAGCCTGCGGCGATCGCCTGCGGGGTGAATTCGCCTGCCGCGATCAGGATCAGCGCATCGAACACTTCCTCGTTGAGTCCGGCAGTATTCGCCAAGGCGTCATTGCGCGACTGCACCGCGTTGGCCAACCGCGTGCGGAATTGCGGCTCCTGCTGCAACCGCCACAGCAAGTGCGACATGCCAAAAGCCACATGGCGCGCTTCATCCCGCGCCGTCAGGCGGGCGATCTGCCGTGTCACCGGGTCGGGCGCATGCAGGTGGAGAAAGTTGAGCAGGCTGACGAAAGTGCCCTCGCCCAGCACTGACAGCAAAAAGCCGGCAACGGAAAAATCGGGTTCATCCAGCAGGGTTTTGAGCGAAGCCTGCCCACCAGCAGTGGACAGCGCCGGCTCTCTCCCTTTCAGACGCAGCCGGCGGGTAAAGACCTCGATATGGCGTGCCTCGTCCGCCACCTGAATCGCAAGCAACGCTTGTATTTCGCGGAAATGCGGATGCACCTGGCCGAGAAACCGTGCCGGCACAACCAAAGCGGCCGCTTCGTTTTCGATCAGGTAAGTCATCAACTGCGCCACCGCATCTTCCACCGCAGCGGGAAGATCGAACGGTTCGTTCCAGTCTATCGCCGTAGCCGGATTCCATTGCGCCGCCACTGCTTGCGCATACAGCACGGCGGCGGTATCCGCCCAGACCTCGTCTTTGCGGTCGAGCCGGAAATGAATATCCGGCGCACCCGCCTCCACCGTCGCTCCCCTTGCCGCCAGCCCCCAGCACGACAAGGCCTGATCCGCAACCGCGCCGGGCAACGCCGCATCGCCGTGTCCGGCATGCGCGGCATCATGCCAGCGGCCGGCATCGGCAGCCCCCCGGATCACTGTGGCAACCGGATGTCCATCCTGCTGCTGCATGCTCATGCCGTGGCCTTGCGCGCGGCACCATGCCGCCAACTGCACTTCCCAGCCGGGACTGCTGCCAACCACGCGCAGCTCGCCGCCGGGTGGAATTGCACCCAGACCATACTTGATCAGCAAATGGGCGCCGGCATCCAGCCCCAGATTCTCAATATCTATAATCGGTGGCAAGTATGTTTCCTTCCGCATCGTAGAATTTCTCGTCATCCACTGCCCGCATCAGCAAATCGTAACCGCTGGTGCGGCCGGGTAGCCATGCCTTGAGTCCTTCCAGTTCCAGCAGCGGCCTTACCTGGGCATCCTGCCAGTCCATCGCCAGCAGCAACTCGGTGAACCGCGCCGCCATTTCATCGCTTGCCGCAGATATGCCGCAGATCGAAGTAAAGTTGCAGTGATCGTAGCTGCCGCTGCGCGCCACAATCCGTGTGGCGCCTGCCGGCAGTATGCCCTCGCGCGCGAAAGCAAGGTAATTGCCGTCGATCATCCAGGCAGCGTCGATCTCCCCCGCCATCAGGGCCAGCGCCGCCGCGCGCTCGCCGCCTATATGGTCGCCGTGTTTGCCGCCCAGTTCATCGAAGCGCCGCGCCGTATAGTCGCGTCCGGCAAGCAGTCCTTGCGCACGCAGATGATCGCGCGGAATCAGGTTGGCCTGGGGTGAATCCAGCGCACCGAAACCGATCATCTGCCCCGCCAGAGCAGTCAATTCGCCTGTGGTTGCAACGCGGGAATCGGACCGCACTACCAGCACTGAACAAAGATCGCGGTCGCTGTCGCGCATCGCCAGCGCGCGCGCCTCAAGCCCGTGGGCACGTGCCATGCGCTCCGCCCTGACCCAGGCCAGCGGTGAATTCCAGGCAAGATCGATGCTGCCGTCGAGCTGCGCTTCCACCTGACGCTCGTAATTGGAATAAAGCATGTAATCAAATTCGAAATCGTGACGCCGGAAATATTCCTTGAATCCTTCCCAGATGGTCACAACCTTGGGCGCATAGGCAACCGCACCCAGCAGCAATGGTTTTGCCATTTCGCGCTTCCTAATCAAACACCGGCATGCCGCAAACGGCTTTGCCGATGAAATCAAACAGCACATCGGAAGTCGGCGCCATGACCGAGGCTGCGCGCGCATCACGGAAATAGCGCTCGACCCCCACATCCTTGCGGAATGCGGCACCACCACACACGCGCATGGCGACATCGGTGACTTCCAGCGCAGCTTCCGCCGCCGCGGCTTTAGTCTGCATCACCCGCAGCATCGCATCGGCACGGCCACCGGCCAGCGCCGCCAGGGTATCGTCGCGCAGGGTGCGCGCCATGTCTGCACGGATACGCGCACGTGCGAGATAAGCCCTGACGGTGGGCAGATCTGCCAGCGCACTGCCCAGATGTTCAAATTTGCTGGCACTCGCATGGGCACATGCACGCTCAAGCGATGCCTCCATTATTCCTTGCGAACAGGAAGCGATCAGCACCGAAAATACCGGCAACACTGCGCCCAACATGATGTCGAAACCGCCGCCGTCGCTGCCCAGCATGGCGGAGGCAGGCAGCCGCAGCGCTTTGCAGGAAAGCGGTGAGGAACCGTTGCCGCGCAGACCCATGCCGTCGAAAAGTTTGGGCTGGCTCAAACCCGCTGTCTTGCTGTCGACCAGCCACAAGGTGCTGGCGCCGGCAGCTTTAGCCGGGGGCGATGACCACACGTAGGAATCGGCTTCGCCTGCAGCAGTCACCATGGTCTTGTCGCAATCGAGCAGATAAGCATCGCCGTCCGGGCGGGCGCTGCCGACCGCTGCCCAGAAGTGGCTGCGGGAACCCACATCGGACCAAGCCAAAGTCGTCAGATGCCGGCCGGCGGCAATTTCGCGCCGGATCGGGTCGGCACCGAACTTCTCGATCACGCTCGTGCCGCAATAATGCATGGTCACCACCATGGCGGTGGAAGGGCACGCCCTGGCAATGCGCTCAACCACCTGCGCTGCCTCGGCCAAACCCAGTCCCATGCCGCCCACCTCGGTCGCACTGACCAGACCCAGCAGGCCAGCTTCGCCGAGTGCAGCAACGGCGGCACGCGGAAACGCGGCATCGCGATCCGTGGCAACGGCCGCCGGTTCGATGGTGTCGCGGATAACAGTATCGAGTTTTTCAAAATATGGCATGGCTACCCTTGCACAGAAAAATAGGGCGCTGCCGGATGACATGACAAAAAACAGACAAGACCCTTGTCGCCGCGAAGATCGATGCAACAGGAATCGGGATTGAATCGGCTACGGTTGTTAGCGCACCTCAATCTGTCTGCTGACCTGCACGTTGGCAGCGCTTGGAACGGCACATCCCGTCGTGCTTTTCCTCCCCTCGGCCACACACAGGCCGTCTGACCCAATCTCGCTCCCAGAAGGGAGACTTAAATCGGCGTTACGGCGGACCAAGCGGAGACAAGCACAACAGTCGCAGCAGTTTACCAGAACCGGCGGTCACGCAGTCCAGAAACCAGGGGGTTCTCTGGCTGGCTTGAGCAAACTGCTCAGGCAGGATCGAATTTACAGCACAGTTTTGACCCGGCCTCCGCGCTTGCGTTAGCATTGCTACATAAGCGGTAACTCAGGAGGATTGAAACCATGGGTATGCCAGTCAGAATCGATGACGATCTTTACGCGCAAGCAAAAACAGAAGCCGCTGCAGAACACCGCACCATCGCGGCCAAATTGAATTCTGGGCCAAGGTCGGGCGTAACGCATTGGACAACCCCGACCTGCCGGCGAGCTTCATCGCTGAGTCGCTCGTCTCCATGGCGGAGTCGCGCAATAGCGCCATCCCTTTCGTACCACGCAGCCGTCGCGCATGAGCTATGCGGTCGTGCAAACCCGCCGTTTTGGGCGGCAGTGAAATAAACTGCACGATAATGTAGCTGAGGATATCGATAACGCTGTTCAGTCCATCGTGGACAGCCCGTGATAAAGAATGGAAAAACGGTCGGGCTACATGAAAAAATTTATCGCGATTTGAAACGGTGATTTTTTTGAAGGAATGGTATGTTGCAAAATCTGCCTCGCGCTTTAATGTCCGCTCAGGATAGCTTACCGCCCAGTCATGAACTGGCTAAAAAACATTCATTCACCAAGAATCCGATTACTGTTTTCAGGATGAAAACGACGCAACATGGCGATCTTACCCTCGGTACTCCGAACAAATTTTAGGTTTGGGACTTCACCAGCTGCTATCTGCTGATTCAACGTGTGAACCTGCGCACGGATCTTATGGCGCTTATTTTCTGGTAATGCAGTGCGGTCATTGACGATCAGATTGTTGACCATCATCGGACGATTTTGATGAAAAATCTCATGCTTTGATCGTTTGATACTGTAGCCATGACGCTGCAAGTAGCCAATAACGGTTTTGTTAACTTTTGTGAGCTCTGCTTTTGAAGGCTTGCGAGTAATTGAAATTGTCACGTCATCTACTAAACGGGAATAAGTCCAACCAGATCGGCCCAAGTGCTCAACCAACTCGTGCTCACTTCTCCAAAATACCAGATTCGCCAGATAACTACTCGTTTTCGCACCCTGAGGAAGGTAACCATCCTTGGTAGTTAGCGCTGTAAGAATGTCGGCAACCGTATTGTCGAATCGAAAGAAATTTAACCAAACGTCCTTGATACATTCTGCAGTAACCGATGGAAAGAAGTTGGCTATGTCAAGCGTTACAACACATCCCTTCTGCGTATGAAAAGCAGCATTGCGCACATAGTCGCGGGGATTTTCTTTGTCGCGGATGCTGCCTTGCAGGAAAAGGGGAAATTGAACGCGCTGTAGCAAGCGAACTTTTAGGATTTCTTGGACACCTTTTAACTGAGGTTGTGCATCCCAAGTCTCACGAGGAGTACCGTCACTTTTTAACTGGTGAGGTCCAGGTCGATACATACGATGGGCATTAGCAGCAAGCTTACCAAGTTGCGGAACGGTAAGGTTAAGCATCTCAGCCAGCGTCTCCATCGTCTTGATGGGGGCATGCTTATAGAAGAGTCGGTTCGCTTGATTGCTCATTAAGGAGCTTTAATGCTGCGAAAGAAAGCTTTTCCTGGAGCTCTGCTGAGAGCCCAGCCAGCTCAGTTTGATCCGCAGCAAGAAAAAACAATATGCCAGATGACACGTTAAGCGCTTCCGCCACTTTCTGGATTGTCGAAAGGGTGGGGTCTTTACGTTTATTTTGTTCAAGCAGCGAAATGTATGAAACAGACACACCTGCACGTGCGGCGAGTTCAGCCTGATTCAAATCACGCTGCTTGCGGCAAAGCGCAATAGCACGGCCCAGATTCATTTGGATTCCCCTTGGAATTGGTGGTTTGTTGCACTACTGTGAATCGAAGAAAGTACGGATCAGTTCAGCAAGGTTTGTCGCTACAAGTATCGCTTCGCCCATAACTTTCAAAGCTCGGCTAATCAGTGTGAACGGTACCTCTACTTCGCCTTTCGTAATCCCCATGTGGCTTTCCAAATCTTGGATAACCGCATCGAGTTCATCAATAATGCTGGTGCTCAACTCTTGGTGCTTTCCCTCCCGAATTGCTTTAAGCGCATCAATAGAGGTCTTTAAATCATCGTTTTTCATTTTGGATTTCTCCGAATCGGGCACATGCCCGCTTCCATAAGCAACTAGCCGAACGGAGAGAGTTGAAACACCACAAACCACTTCCCAATAAAAAGCTTCCTTCTATATATATTCGCATTACCTAACATCGATAACGCGGCACATCGCATCTCGACACCGGTAACGAGTATCAGAGATCAGAGCAGCATTGAAACCAGCGCTGTGCTTGAACCACCCGAAAACGGGTACCTCGTTCAACAGAACGAGGCGGTACTACCTCACTAGTTCTTATGGCAGCAAATGAAGACGATTTTTTAAAGAGCATCGGAGCGAAACGCTCCTCTCAGCCTTAATATTAGCAAAAATAAGTATGAAATGCAATAAATATTTACTGTCAGTAATTATTTACTGGGATAGGTTAAGCTCTTTACCTTACACTTCCATACTTGGAATAGTCCGCAGCTCAAGATTTGTCTTTCAACCATCGCTGCCGCGCATCACGCGCATCAGCGAAAATCTTTTCCAGCGCCTGCCCGTCACCCCGCGCCAGCATCTCGCGCAAGTTTGTCAGTTCGTTCTGGTAAGCGTCGATTTGCTTGAGCAGTGCTTCGCGGTTGGCTAGGCAAATGTCGCGCCACATTTCGGGGGAACTGCCGGCAATACGGGTGAAATCACGAAAGCCGCTGCCGGCAAAACGTAGCAGTTCTTCCGGCTTGTCGCTGGCACTAGTGCAGACATGATTCATCAAGGTGAACGCCAGCACATGCGGCAGGTGGCTCATTGTAGCGAGGATGGCGTCGTGCTGGTCGGCACGCATCTGCGACACCCGCGCGCCGCAACCCTGCCACAATTCCGTCACTCGCGTCACCGCCTCGGTGCTGGTTTCGTCCAGCGGCGTCAGCACCAGATTCTTGTCGCGGAATAAATCGGCGCTGGCTGCAGCCACCCCGCTCAGTTCGGCGCCGGCGATGGGATGGCCGGGAACAAAATTCTGCAGATGTCCGGGCAGAAAGGAACGCGCTGCCGCAACCACGTCCTGCTTGGTGCTGCCTGCATCGGTCACGATGGTTCCGGCTTCGAGGTGGGGGGCGATTTGCGCCATGATCTTGCCGGTCTGCCCCACCGGCATGGCAAGCAACACCAAATCAGCTCCCTTCAACGCCAACGCAAGATCACCGGCGATTTCGTCTATCACCCCCAGGTCACATGCGCGCTGCAGGTTCTCCCGGCTGCGGCCGATGCCGACGATATGCCTGACCAGCCCTGCCTTGCGCAGCGCCAGCGCGAATGAGCCGCCGATCAGGCCGACGCCGATAATCACCAGTTTGTTGATCACAACGTTTGCCATCTCGAGTAAGGTTTTATTTTGTTCGCGGCGGATTCTTCACTACATGCTGCGTCCGATCACTTCCGCTATTCCTTTGAGCGACCCCATCAGGTCTTTGAATTCCTGCGGATTCAGCGCCTGGTCGGCGTCGCACCAGGCTTCACACGGATTTGGGTGCATTTCCACCAGCAGGCCGTCGGCACCGGCAGCAATCGCCGCACGCGCGAGCGCCGGCACCATCCAGGCCTTGCCGCCGGCATGCGAGGGATCGACGATCACCGGCAAGTGCGTTTCCTTTTTCAGCACCGGGATACAGGTCACGTCCATCACATTGCGGTAAGCGGTCTCAAAGCTGCGGATGCCGCGCTCACAGAAAATGATATTGTGATTGCCGCCGGCAGCGATGTATTCCGCCGCCATCAGCCATTCGGAAATGGTCGCCGACATGCCGCGCTTGAGTATCACCGGCTTGTTGGTGCGTCCCACTTCCTTCAGCAGTTCGAAGTTCTGCATGCTGCGGGTGCCGATCTGGATCACATCCACATCGTGCTCAAGGAAAGCATCGAGCATGCGCGCATCCATCAGTTCGGTGACGATGGGCAGATTGTATTTGTCCGCCGCCTTGCGGAATATTGCCAGCCCTTCCTCGCCCTTGCCCTGGAAAGTGTAAGGGCTGGTGCGGGGCTTGAAAGCACCGCCGCGCATCAACCGGCAGCCTGCTGCGGCAACCTGCTGCGCCGCCAGATCCATCTGCTGCTGGGTTTCCACCGAGCACGGCCCGCCGATCACCTGGATCTGGTTGCCGCCCAATGCAACTCCGGGTGCCCCGCGTGCGCCGCCAATATTGATCACCGAATCGTATTTATGCGATTCGCGCGACACGATCTTGTACTGCTTGACGATGTGCATGGAGTATTCAACTCCGGGCAAGGTATCGAACATTTCCGGCTCAAGCTTGCGCTCATCGCCGATGGCACCGATCACGGTGCGCTCGGTGCCACGTGAAATGTTGGCGTCAAGGCCAAAGCTCCGAATTTTATTTACCACTGCGTCCACTTGTTCGTCAGTGACGCCGCTGTTCATGATGATGATCAAACTGATTCTCCAAGTGCTGTTTCAAGGGATTGCAGGAATTTCTGATTCTGCGATTCAAGACCGATGGTGACTCGCAGATGTTCGGGCATTTCATAAATGCCGATCGGGCGCACGATCACGCCCTGTTTCAGCAGGCTTTGATAAACCGCACCGGCATTGCCGCCGTTCACACGGAAACTCAGGAAATTACCATAGGACGGAATGTATTCGATGCCCAGCCGCCGCAAGCCGGTGGTAACCTGCATCATCCCTGCCCGGTTGAGCGCATAGGAGCGCTTCACGAATTCCACATCTCCCAGCGCGGCCACTGCACCCACCAGACCAATGCTGTTAACGTTGAACGGCTGGCGCACCCGGTTCATCAAACCCGCCACGTCCTCGCGCGCCAGGCCAAATCCTACGCGCACACCCGCCAGGCCGTAAGCCTTGGAAAAGGTGCGGGTAATAAGTAAATTGGGAAAGCGCTTCAGCCACGCAATGCTGTCGGCCTTGGCAGTGTCCGGCAAATATTCGTTGTAGGCTTCATCCAGCACCACCAGCACATCCGGTGACACCCGCTGCAGAAAACGCAACAGATCGGCAGCGGCCAATAACGTGCCGGTGGGATTATTGGGATTGGCGATAAACACTACGCGCGCTTCAGGCGTGATTGCATCCAGCATGCCATCAAGATCATGGCCGTATTTCAGAGCGGGAACTGCGATCCCGCTTGCGCCGACTGCCTGGGTTACCAGCGGATAAATGGCAAAGGCATGTTGCGAGTAAACTGCCGATGCACCCGGTTTCAGGAATACCCTGGCTGCGAGTTCCAGCACATCGTTGGAACCGTTGCCCAGCACGATCTGCTCACTGCTCACCGCATAACGTTGCGATAGCGCGGCCTTCAACTCGAAGCCGCTTCCGTCCGGGTATAGCGCCACCTCCTGCAGCGCTCTGGTCATTGCTGCCAGTGCGAGCGGGCTTGGCCCCAACGGGTTCTCGTTGGATGCGAGCTTGACGATGGCATGCTCGTCCAGACCCATCTCCCGTGCCAGCTCGGAAATTGGCTTGCCCGGCTGGTAGGGCATGATGGCGCGGATATATTCCGGGGCGAGGTCGCAAATATTCATAAGATCAGAATCTTGGAATCGTGCAATCAGGAGATCAAGAATGGATCATGCTGCAGGGTAGGAACCGAGTATTTTCAATAGCGCCGCTTTCTCGCGCAATTCTACCAACGCCTGCGCCACTTTCTCGTCTTGCTGGTGGCCTTCGATATCGACGAAAAATACATATTCCCACAGGCCAGTGCGGGAGGGGCGAGATTCCAGGCGGCTCATGCTGACGCCATACTGTGCCAGCGGCGCCAGCAGTTCGTGGATCGCGCCAGGACGATTCTTGACCGCCATCACCAGCGACGTTTTATCCTTGCCGCAAGCAGCGACATCCTGCGCGCCGATCACCAGAAAGCGCGTGGTGTTCTTCGGGTCATCCTCGATATTCTCGGCGCAGACGGTAAGACCAAACACCTCTGCGGCCTTTTTGCCGGCTACGGCTGCGGCATGTTCATCTTCTGCGGCCAATCTGGCGGCATCGGCATTGCTCGCTGCGTTAACCCGCGCTGCTCCCGATAAATGGGGCAGGTTGGCATTCAACCATTCGTGGCACTGCGCAAATGACTGGGGATGCGAGTAAACTTTATTGATGCGCGCAAGATCGTCATGCCGCGCCAGCAGAAACTGATGTACCGGCAACTGCACTTCACCGCACACCTTTAATGGAGTTTGCATCAGCAAATCCAGCGTTCTGCCGACCGCACCCTCGGTGGAATTTTCCACCGGCACCACTCCATAACCCGCCGCACCCGACTCGACTTTACGGAATACATCATCTATCGAGCCGCATGCCAGGGTCGTCACCATGCTGCCGAAGCGTTTCAGCGCAGCTTCTTCGGAGAAAGTTCCGCGCGGGCCAAGGTATGCCACAGTCAGAGGCTGCTCCAGAGCGCGGCACAACGACATGATTTCAGTGAACAGCCGTGCGACTTGCTCGTTTGCCAGCGGGCCGGAATTCAATTTACTTAACCGCGCCAGCACTTGCGCCTCCCGCTCGGGACGGTACACCATGCCGTTCTTGAGCTGTCCAATCTGCCGCGCAAGATCGGCACGCGTGCTTACCAATTTCAGCAGCTCGCTGTCTATCGCGTCTATCTGATCTCGCAGTTGCTTGAGTTGATCGGTCATCGCAGGTGAGCTCATCTTGGCCGAAACTACTCGGCCAGTATCGGCAAGTAGCGCACCATCAATACGCCGGGAATCGCCGCAATCTCGTCTATTGTTTGTTGCGGTACCGGGCTGTCCACATCCACCAGCGTGTAGGCCATCTCACCGCGCGATTTATTCACCATAGTGTGAATGTTAAGCCCGGCTTTTGCCATGTTGGTGGAAATCTGCCCCAGGATATTGGGTACGTTGGAGTTGGCCACCGCGACCCGGTAGGGCGATTCACGTTCCATGGTCACATTGGGGAAATTGACGGTATTGGTGATGTTGCCGTTTTCCAGATAATCCATTACCTGGTCCACCACCATTATCGCGCAATTTTCTTCCGCTTCCCGGGTGGATGCACCCAGGTGCGGCAGCATGATGACTGCCGCATGATGCTGAAATTTCTGGCTGGGAAAATCGCATACGTAATTTTTAATTTTTCCGGACTCGATCCCCATCAGCACCGCATTTTCATCGACGACGCCGTCACGCGAGAAATTGAGCAGAATCGCACCCTTCTTCATACTTTGCACGCGTTCGTGATTAATCAGGTGACGGGTCGCTTCCAGCAACGGCACATGCAGCGTAACGAAATCACTGTTGTGCAGCAGATCCTCGATGCTCTGGGCTTTTTTCACCTCTGCCGACAGATTCCAGGCCGCCTCCACGGTAATTTCCGGGTCGTAGCCCATCACTTTCATGCCGAGCCGGATGGCCGCATCTGCCACCAGCCTGCCGACCGCGCCCAGACCGATGATGCCCAGCGTGCGTCCCGGCAACTCCATCCCGGCAAACTGCTTCTTGCCCTCTTCCGCCAGTTTGTGCAGGGTGGCATCGTCGCCCTGTAAGCCTTCGGTGAAACGAATTGCGGGGACCAGATTGCGCGACGCCAGCAACATGCCTGCCAGCACCAGTTCCTTCACTGCATTGGCATTGGCACCGGGGGCATTGAACACCGGCACACCGCGCAGATTCATGTCTTTTACCGGGACATTGTTGGTACCCGCGCCCGCCCGGCCTATCGCCTTGACACTTGCCGGAATACCCGCTTTCAGCATGTTATGCGAGCGCACCAGGATCGCATCCGGCTCGACGATATCGTTGCCTACCATGTAATGGCCCGCAACAAAACGCTTCAAACCCAGCGGTGAAATCGGGTTGAGTGTGAGTATCTGGAAAACCTTGTGCGCGCGCTCAGGCATGGCTACTTGCAAACTCCTTCATGAACTGGACCAGAGCAGCCACCCCCTCGATCGGCATGGCGTTGTAGATTGAAGCGCGCATCCCGCCCACTGAACGATGACCCTTCAGTTGTATCAGGCCGCGTGCCTGCGCCTGTTGCAGAAACGCTCCATCCAGCGCTGCGTCTTTCAGGGTGAAAGGCACATTCATCCGCGAACGGTCGGATCTGGCCACCGGACAGTGATAAAAATCAGTGGTATCGAATAAGTCATACAACAGACCGGCCTTGGCTATATTGACCTTTTCCATTGCCGCCAAGCCGCCATTCCTCTTCAGCCACTCCAATACCAGACCCATGATGTACATGGCGTAGGTTGGCGGAGTGTTATACATGGAATCATTATCGGCGTGGATTTTGTAGTCGAACATGGTCGGCGTACCGGGCACGGTTGCTCCCAGCAAATCCTCGCGTACCATGACTATGGTCAACCCTGCCGGGCCCATATTTTTCTGCGCTCCGGCATAAATCAGCCCAAACCGGGCCACATCCAGCGGACGCGACAATATGCTGGAAGACATGTCCGCCACCAGCGGCACATCGCCGTTCAGGTGCGACAAGTCAGGCACCCAGTTGAACTCCACTCCGCCGATGGTCTCATTGGGCGTGTAATGCACATACGCCGCAGCCGGATCAAGCACCCATTTGTCCTGTGCCGGCGCGTAGGTGAAATTCGCATCCTCGGATGAGGCCGCGATATTGACAGCACAGTATTTCTTCGCTTCCTTGATAGCTTTTTTGGACCACTCGCCGGTGTTGATATAATCGGTGCTTTTTTTGCCGCGCAACAGATTCATCGGCACCATGGCAAACTGACTGGAAGCACCGCCCGACAGGAACAGCACCTTGTAGTTACCCGGGATACCCGCCAGTTCGCGCAAATCAGCTTCAACTTTTGCGGCGATGGACATGAATTCCTTGCCGCGATGGCTCATCTCCATCACCGACATGCCGCTGCTGTGCCAGTCGAGCATTTCGTCGCGCGCCTGTTGCAGCACTTCCGCCGGCAATATCGCAGGGCCCGCGCTGAAATTAAATATACGTTCCATTCCTTACTCTTGCACTCCCCTGCGATTTAATCGCTATTCTCCGTCGGTCTCAACCACTCTCTCCAGTCCGGCGAGCTTCTCACCTTTATCCAGATTGATCAGAGTCACCCCCTGGGTGGAGCGGCTCATTTCGCGAACTTCCTTGACGCGAGTGCGAATTAAGACACCGCCGGTGGTAATCAGCATGATTTCATCATCCTGCCTGACCAGCCTCGCCGCCACCACTTTGCCGTTGCGTTCACTGGTCTTGATCGCAATCATGCCCTGGGTACCGCGGCCATGGCGGGTGTATTCGCTTATCGGCGTACGCTTGCCGTAGCCATTTTCGGTCGCGGTCAATACCGCCAGTTCCTCGCTCTCAGCCACCAACAGGGAAATAACCTTCTGTCCCTTGCCCAGCTTCATGCCGCGCACGCCGCGCGCACCGCGCCCCATCGGACGCACGTCATTCTCATCAAAACGTACCGCCTTGCCAGCATCGGAAAACAGCATCACGTCGTGTTTGCCTTCGGTTAGCGCGACACCGATCAGATAATCGCTTTCGTCCAGTCCCACTGCGATGATGCCGCTGGTGCGCGGCCGCGAGAACTCGGACAGCGGCGTCTTCTTCACCGTACCAAAGGAAGTAGCCATGAATATATAGCGGTTCTCGTCGAATGCTTTTACCGGCAGGATGGCATTGATCTTCTCACCCTGCTCCAGTTGCACCAGATTGACGATGGGTTTGCCGCGCGCGGAGCGCCCACCCTGCGGTACCGAGTAAACCTTGATCCAGTACACCCGCCCACGACTGGAAAAGCACAGAATGTAATCGTGCGTATTGGCGATGAACAGATTGTCGATGAAGTCATCTTCTTTGGTACCTGTCGCCTGTTTACCGCGCCCACCGCGTTTTTGTGCGTGATAATCGTCCAGCGGCTGCGACTTGATGTAGCCGCTGTGCGACAGCGTTACGACCATATCTGCCGGCGCGATCAGATCTTCCATGCTCAAATCGTGAGTACTGATCACGATTTCGCTGCGGCGTTTGTCGCCAAACTGTTGTTTGATGGCGGCAAGTTCCTCGGTGATGATTACGGTGATCCGTTCCGGCTTGGCGAGGATATCAAGGAAGTTGGCAATCCTGTCCATCACCTCCTTGTACTCGCTGACAATCTTGTCCTGCTCCAGACCGGTCAAGCGTTGCAGGCGCAATTCCAGAATTGCCTGCGCCTGCGCGTCGGACAGACGGTAGCCTTTTTTAGATAAACCGAATTCCGGCGCCAATCCATCCGGGCGGAATGCCTTGGCATCGACCGTGGTGCGCACGAGCATTTCCTCCACCAGCTTCGAACGCCATACCTTCGCCATCAACGCATCTTTGGCCACCACGGGGGTCGGCGCCGCCTTGATCAGGGCGATTACATCATCCACGTTGGACAGCGCCACCGCCAGACCTTCCAGCAAATGGCCGCGCTCACGTGCCTTCTTCAGTTCGAATGCCGTGCGCCGTGTCACCACTTCACGCCGGTGGCGCAGGAATGCACTGAGCATCTGCTTCAGATTCAGCAGGCGCGGCTGCCCATCCAGCAAGGCCACCATGTTCATGCCAAAGGTGTCCTGCATCTGCGTTTCTTTATACAGATTGTTCAGCACCACTTCAGGCACTTCGCCGCGCTTCAGTTCAATCACCACGCGCATGCCGGATTTGTCCGATTCGTCGCGTAAATCGGAAATGCCCTCGATTTTCTTGTCACGCACCAATTCGCCGATACGGATCAGCAGGTTGGCCTTGTTTACCTGGTACGGCAGCTCGTCAATGATGATGCTCTGGCGGCTGCCTTTTTCCATGTCCTCGAAATGCGTGCGGGCGCGCATCACCACGCGACCACGTCCGGTATGGTAGCCTTCTCTCACCCCGGCAACGCCGTAGATGATGCCGGCGGTCGGAAAATCTGGCGCCGGGATGATTTCGATCAATTCGTCTATGCTGGTTTCGGGATTTTTCAGCAAGACCAGGCAGGCTTCCACTACTTCATTCAGATTATGCGGCGGAATATTCGTCGCCATGCCGACTGCGATGCCGGAAGAACCGTTGATGAGCAGATTGGGGATTTTCGCCGGCAGAATCAGCGGCTCTCTTTCTGAGCCATCGTAGTTCGGGCCGAAATCCACCGTTTCCTTGTCGAGATCCGCCAGCAATTCATGGGCGATGCGCGACATACGGATTTCGGTATAACGCATTGCCGCCGCGTTGTCGCCGTCCACCGAACCGAAGTTACCCTGGCCGTCCACCAGCATGTACCGCAACGAAAAATCCTGCGCCATGCGCACGATCGTGTCATAGACCGCAGTATCCCCGTGGGGATGATATTTACCGATCACATCACCAACGATGCGCGCAGATTTCTTGTAAGGACGGTTCCAATCGTTGGAAAGCTCATGCATGGCGAACAACGCCCGCCGGTGTACCGGTTTCAGACCGTCACGCACATCCGGCAACGCCCGCCCCACAATCACGCTCATGGCGTAATCCAGGTAGGAACGGCGCATTTCCTCTTCAAGGCTGATCGGCAGGGTTTCTTTCGCGAATTGATCCATTAAGATATTTTTCTATCAGAGACAATAAGTTATGGCGGGAATTCTGCCGTGGACAGCAATAAATAAAGTTGCCAATTCTATCACGCCGCCCCTGTTGTAGCCACCCGGGTGTTCTTATGTCCATGCCATCCGCAATAACACGGCTCCCGCAGGCATGGATCCCCAACCGGACAACCGGGCGTGGCATTCCCGGAATAATGTGCTATATAGGAACAGATGGTGTGGTTTTGTCCATCACTACACTGGCAAAAGGTAGTCTATTTAAATTGAAGTCTTCCCAGAAAGGAGCATGAGCATGAAAAGCGTATCGACCAAAAAACTCCTGTTTAGCGCGATTGTTCTGCCGATATTTTTTTCCGGAGCTGCCATGGCTCAAGTAAAAAAATCGGAAGCCTACTTGGTAGACGACCGCGCCGTACCAGCCAGGAATTCCACTAATCTATGCTGGCACACCAACGATTGGACGCCCGCCAAGGCGATTTATGAATGTGAGCCCGACCTGGTACCCAAAAAAGTAGTCGTGGCACCTCCACCCCCACCGGCACCCAAGCCCGCACCCGCACCGGTACCCTCAAAAATGCATTTCTCTGCTGATGAGTTGTTCGATTTCGATAAAGCTGTAGTGAAACATAGCCCATCACGGGATCAACTGGAAGAATTTGCGGCCAGGCTGAAGACTCTCAATTATGATTCGGTCAATGTCGTCGGTTACACTGACCGCATTGGTTCCGAAGAATACAACGAGCGCCTCTCTCTGCGTCGCGCCGAAGCAGTCAAAAACCATCTGATAACCCACGGCGTAGATGCCGGAAAAATTCGGGTTGAAGGCAAGGGCAAGGCCGATCCAATAACCGGAGACAGGTGTAAAGGCAGCAAGGCAACCAAGGCGCTGATCGCATGCCTGGCGCCTGATCGCCGCGTCATAGTCGAAGTGGACGGCACACGGGACACGAAGTAAATCCGATCTGAACATAGCTAATGATCAAAGCCCTGCCACTGCGCAGGGCTTTTTTTTGCCAACAAATGATGCATCCCATAAGGTCGATACATTGCTGGCAGCTCAGGAATAGTCCACAAGCATATAAAATAATATGCTATACAACAACGTGCTAAATTAATAAAATAACTTCGTTAGGCTTGCGTTCGCGTTTGCCTGGGCAACAGATAGTCCGACTTTAAATTGAAGTTTTTCTGAAAAGGAGCATCAGCATGAAAAACACATTGACCCAGAAACTCCTGTTTGGGGTGGTTGTTCTGCCGATATTTTTATCCGGGGCCGCCATGGCTCAAGTCACAAAACCGGAAGCCTACCTGGTGGATGACCGCGCTGTGCCAGCCAGGAATTCCACCAATCTATGCTGGCACACCAGCGATTGGACGCCTGCCAAGGCGATTTATCAATGCGAGCCCGATCTGGTGATAAAGCCTGAAAAGGCGGCCAAGGCGGCCGCAGCAGCCGCAGCAGCAGCGACCGCAGCAGCAGCCAAAACCGCACCGGAGAAAGTGACCCTTTCCGCTGATACGCTGTTCGACTTTGACAAAGCCGTGTTGAAACCAGAAGGCATGCAGGCGCTGGATAATCTCATCAGCAAACTGACCGGGGTCAAATACGACCTGATCGTTGCGATCGGTTACGCGGACCGCATTGGCACCGAGGAATACAACAAAGGACTGTCGGTACGTCGCGCTGAAGCAGTCAAAAGCTACCTGGTAACGAACAAAGGAATAGACCCCAGTAACATTTTTACGGACGGCAAAGGCGAAGCCAACCCCGTGACTGGAGATACCTGCAAAGGCGACAGAAAAACTAAGGGATTGATCGATTGTCTGCAACCCGATCGCCGGGTCGAGATTGAAGTGGCCGGAACACGGGAAGCGAAGTAAATCTGATCCGGGCGAAGTAAAAGATCAAAGCCCTGCACGGTAGCAGGGCTTTTTTTTGCTGCATTTCTACGACAAATGACCCATCCCATAAAAATCGATACATTGCTGGCAGCTCGCTGGATCGTTCCGGTGGAACCCGCAGGAACGCTATTGCATGATCACGCCATCGCAATTGATCAAGGTACGATCCGGGCAATCCTGCCGCATGCCGAAGCACAGTCACGCTTTGCTCCAAGTGAACGAATAGTTCTCGACCAGCATGTGTTGATCCCCGGTCTGGTCAATCTGCATACCCATGCAGCCATGTCGCTGATGCGCGGGCTGGCAGACGAATTGCCATTGATGGAGTGGCTCAACCAGCGTATCTGGCCGACCGAGGCCCGGCATGTGAACGCGGATTTCGTCCTGGATGGAACCCGGCTGGCCTGTGCCGAGATGCTGAAAGGCGGTATTACCTGTTTCAACGATATGTATTTTTTCCCGGAAGCGTCTGCCCAGGCGGCGCTGACTGCCGGGATGCGCGCCGCCATCGGCATGATCGTGATCAATTTCCGCACTGCTTACGCCAGCGATGCAGACGATTATCTGGCAAAGGGTCTGTCGCTGCGCGACCGCTACCAGCAGCACCCGCTGCTGTCGTTCTGTCTTGCGCCGCACGCGCCCTACAGCGTGAGTGACAAAACTTTTGCCAGCATCCTCACCTATGCCGAGCAGCTCGATCTGCCCATACACATCCACCTGCACGAAACCGATGACGAAATCAAGAACAGCCTGGAAACCACCGGCTTGCGCCCGATCGAACGCCTGCACCAGCTCGGCCTGCTCGGTCCCAACTTGATCGCGGTACATATGGTGCACCTCACCGGTGAGGAGATCGGACTGCTGGCGCAACAGGGTTGCAGCGTGGTGCACTGCCCTTCTTCCAACTTGAAGCTCGCCAGCGGGTTTGCCCCCATTGCCGCACTGTTGAATCAGGGCGTCAACATCGGCCTCGGCAGCGACAGCGCCGCCAGCAATAACCGCCTCGACATATTCGAGGAAATGCGTTTGGCCGCGCTGCTCGCCAAAGCTCAAAGCGGCAGGGCGGATATACTACCGGCGCATCAGGCGCTGCAAATGGCGACGCTCAATGGCGCCAGAGCCTTGGGGCTGGGTGAGATCACCGGCTCCCTGGTCGCAGGCAAGGCGGCCGACATCACTGCTGTGGATTTTTCCAGCCTCGAACTCTCGCCCTGCTATGATCCTGTTTCGCACCTCGTTTATGCTGCCGGACGTAACCATGTGAGCCATGTTTGGGTAAATGGTAAAATGCTGCTGAACGATGGAAAACTCACCACTCTGGATGAACAGGAACTGTTGCGCCGGACAGCATACTGGCGAGAACAGATTGGAGCGATGCATGAAGAGTAAAGGCATGGAAAAAGACAGCGTAAATGTTGATCCACTGGAACTGGAGAAATTCAGTCAATTGGCACATCGCTGGTGGGATCCCAACAGCGAGTTCAAGCCGCTGCATGAAATCAATCCGCTGCGGCTGGATTACATCGGGCAGCTTGCCGGCCTGGAAGGAAAAACCGTGCTTGATGTTGGCTGCGGGGGTGGCATCCTGTCGGAAAGCATGGCTGTGCGTGGCGCCAAAGTCACCGGTATCGACCTCGGCGACAAATCCCTCAAAGTAGCAAAACTGCATCTGCTGGAAACCGGCAACCAGGTGGAATACCGCAAGATTGCGGTGGAAGATCTGGCCGAAGAACAACCCCATCATTACGACATCGTCACCTGCATGGAAATGCTGGAGCACGTGCCCGACCCGGCGAGCATCGTGCGGGCTTGCGCCAAACTGGCGAAACCCGGCGCCTGGGTTTTCTTCTCCACGCTCAACCGCAATCCGAAATCGTACCTGTACGCTGTGGTCGGCGCGGAATATGTGTTGAATCTGCTGCCGCGTGGCACACACGATTACGCCAAGTTCATCAAGCCGTCCGAACTCGCACGTATGGCCCGCAATGCCAGACTGGATATCGAAGAGATCATCGGCATGGTCTACAACCCCATCACCAAAATCTACGCACTCGCGCCGGATTCGAGCGTGAACTACATCATGGTGTGCCGCGCCTGATCCGGATGTTGCACACCTGTCGATGATCAAAGCTGTCTTCTTCGACCTCGACGGCACCCTTGCTGACACCGCGCCCGATCTGGGTCATGCCCTCAACCGGCAGCGTAGCGCACGCGGGCTCCCGGCCCTGCCGCTGGAACTCATCCGTACCGAGGCATCGGCCGGCGCACGCGGGCTGTTGGGACTGGGATTCAACATCGGACCCGACGATCCCGGCTACCAGAGCATGCGTGACGAGTTTCTGGATTTCTACGCCGAACGCCTGTGCCATGACACCCGTTTGTTTCCTGGCATAGCTGAACTGCTCGACCAGCTCGATGCACGCAGCCTGCCTTGGGGCATCGTCACCAACAAGCCCGCGCGCTTTACCGAACCGCTGATGCAACTGCTGGGCCTGAGCCAGCGCGCCGCATGCATCATCAGCGGCGGCGACACGACCCACTCCAAACCACACCCCGAACCGCTGCTGGCAGCGAGTAGCGCATTGGCTGTTGCACCCGCCGAATGCATCTATCTGGGCGACGACATGCGCGACGTAGAAGCCAGCCTGGCTGCGGGGATGGAACCGGTCATCGCCCGGTACGGCTATCTTGGCAACAGCCATCCGCCTGAATCCTGGGGCGCCAGGTACCTCATCGATCATCCGCAAGACCTGCTTGCTTACATTTAATTCTGTTAGAATCTCAACGGTGGTGATTGAACTTTCCGGTTCCATCACCATCTTATGAACGTTACACAGACTGCCGGGGGCGACCTGGCTTCGACGTGGGTTACAAAGCAGCGCAGGGCATACCGAGGACCAGTCACCTCGTAAATACATCTGGAAAAGCAATAGTCGCAAACGACGAACGTTACGCTCTAGCCGCTTAAATCCGGCTGGACTCTGCACCGGTGGGCCTCAACGCCGGGTCTGGCAACAGACAGCAGAGCCATTAACGAGGATCGCGCTCCGTAGGGTCGCTTTACAGAGCGTTAAACAATAGGTGGCTCGCCTGTCATCAGCCCGCCGGTTGGCGGATGCCGGGTTAAACTAAATAACATGGCTAAGTATGTAGAACTGACTGTAGAGGGCTTGCGGACGCGGGTTCGATTCCCGCCGCCTCCACCAAATTAAAAAACCACCCTCGCGGTGGTTTTTTAATTTGGTGGAGGCGGGACGGGAGGAGAACCCGCCATCGGGTTCGACTAAGTGAGCACTGCTCGCTTGAACGCACGAGCCAAGCGAGTGTGGTCCCGAAGCGCAGCGCAGGGATGGCTGAATCGCCCTGAGGCGAGCCAGCCACATTCCCGCCGCCCTGGTAAGGAAGGCTTGCCATTGTTTCGCAAACTGCTACTATGTATCTACTTGTATAAACAAAAGGGGAGTAAGCAAATGAAATTGCAGATAGCAAAATGGGGTAACAGTCTGGCGGTGCGTCTGCCGATGGAATGCACGCGGGCAGCGGGCCTGCAAGAGGGCGATAGTGTTGAAGCCAGCATCACTCCGGCGGGTGAAATTACCCTGGCACCGGAAAAGATCTTCGACAAAACTGCCTTTTTGAACCGCCTGGCCAAGCTGCATGCCGCCATGCCGATAACGCAGCCGGTAGTGGAACGGATGCGGCAAGAGGCGCGTTACTGATGATCTACGTGGACACCAGCGTGATCGTAGCGTTGCTGACAGTCGAACTGAAAACGCCGAATGTGACGGCATGGTATGCCGGGTTGCGGGATGTGCCGACCAGTAGCGACTGGTTGCTGACCGAGTTTTCCAGCGCCATTTCCATCAAGCAGCGCACTGGCCAGTTATCCGAGGCCAACGCCAAGCGGGTGCATAAGGAATTCGATCTACTGGCCGTAGGTGGCCTGCGGCTTGCCCCGGTAAGCCGGAGCGCATACAACCAGGCGGCAAAAATGGTCAAGTCATACCAGCACGGCCTGCGCGCCGGAGATTCGCTGCACCTTGCCGTGGCGCAGGAATTAGGCGCAAGTCACATGGCCACCCTGGACGGGACACTGGCGGAAAATGCAAAACGGAAAGGACTAAAGCTTATCGGATTTTGAGATACCCCCTCTGCGGCATATGGGGAAAGCAGGACGGACTGGTGCTGTTACTACGCCCGACCCAAAAGCTACGTTCTACCGCTACCGTAGAGAATTTCTCAAGCATGGAATCGACATCGCCATTCGTCAATCCTCAAAGCCGGATAACGTCATTCCTCTGATTCGTGTCTTGCGTCCAGAGGCCATTGCTCAAGTTCCGGATTGGGCTGTTGGTACCTCGCTGTATTTCGATCCCAAATTAAATCGGGCTTAAAGTTCATTACCCCGATTGGCTCGCCGGTTCGGGCGTATTTAGTAACTGAATAGTCAATTTTCAACTGCCCGTTACTTGAAGTGACTATCGCAGATAAGTCGGGTACGCCTGTACGCTAGCAGTGATTTCTTCGGCTACGTTTTTTTTGTTCGCTTAGATCGCTTAGGTCGCTGGATTTGCTTAGATGACGCGCGCCAACTTCCGGGATATAGCGCCTCAAGTTTCTTTAATTCAGATGCTCGTTCAATAGTTCTAGCAGTCGCCTCAGGGTCTGAGTCGATCAAGGGAGACCGAGCATAATCGCTAAGCAGTAAATCTATATTGTCTGCAAGCATTTTGCCCATCCTACTTGCGTTTCTTATCGAGTTCGCAGCTTGCGCTTTAATGTGTGCCGGAAGATGATCTATGTGAATCGTGCGAAGAGCTGAAATTCCTCCCGCAACAAAACGATCGCACTCGGTTAAACGACTTCGTATCTCGCGAATCCGCCGAAGAGTCAGTCGATTGAGATCAATTGCGTCAATCGTAAATTTACCTGTGATGGACTTAGGCTTCAGTCGAATCCCGCTTTTCTCAAAGTGCTCATGATGAAAGTCTTGATCCGGTCTAAAGAAGCGTACCCCGCTATTTCGGGCAGTTTCTGGGGGACTACGATTTCCTTTTCTCTGATTACATTCATCACATGCATACATAAGATTAGAGTATTAATTTTCTAGATCAGGCCGACCGAAACGGGGCTCATAATGATCAATCGTAAAGCGGATTGCTTGAGCTTCTGATTATAGTGGACCCCAATTTTCGGACAGTGAAATAAGATGGTAGCCTGCTGTGA
>CAKKRD010000059.1 GCA_919902515.1 Nitrosomonadaceae bacterium
CACAGCAGGCTACCATCTTATTTCACTGTCCGAAAATTGGGGTCCACTATACATGAGAGCTGCGAGCAGTAGTTTTAGCATCTGGGGTAAAACCCCCTGATGACACGAACATCCCTACATCGCCATCCTTTTGCAACAGACCCATGAGTTGACGTATTTCTTGCACGGAGGCCGATGCATCACGATGTTTGATCTGAACCTTGATGCGAGGAGTTATAGTTCCAAGTGGGTCGCGATAGGCGATCACATCGATTCCCCCATCCTTTCCCTTGGGGGCTACGAACGGAGTGTAATAAACCATGCCACGAAGTAGCGCAGCGACGAGTTCTTGAAACTCATATGGGTTTTTGTGATTAATCTGCTTTTTGAGCCCCTCGATTGCCAATAGCTCGATTTTTTGAATTGTGGCTTCCTGGCCTTGCTGCCCTTCATCAATAACTTCCTGGTCTTCCTCTACTTCAGTGGGCTGATTCTCATTTCTCCACTTCCGGTACGCGGCAGTAGCGGCGTTCAGCAGACCGACGTCGCCAAGCTTGAGCGCATTTTCACCTTCCGGTGTCAAATACCAGACTCCCTTCTTCTTTACGAGATACCCCGCTTTGATGCAGTCGATGCTGAAGAAATGAAGGATTGATTGCCAGCGAACATACCCTGATTTTTCATAGGTTTCTTTCGCCCAATCGTCAAGCGTTACCCGTTTTTCGACATCGGTGAGCACATCCCTGCCCGGTGCTTGGCCACCTTTTTCGTTGAGAATCTGTAGCGCGGCATAAATGACCTTGGCGGCCAGTTCACGGGAACGAGAGAGCTTATCTTTTGCCATAGCCGTTTTATCCAATGGTTAACGTACATTGACCGACCGAAGTGTCGGCTAACAAGTCAGCATTCTGCTCGTTGATTGAAAAAACTTCAAATCAGATGACATGTTGAGTTTCCCAGTATATTAATTGCCAAGGCAAATCCGACATTCTCAGGATGCAAGCAATGAACTGCATTAACGTCGTGAATTGAAGTCTGGTTGTGGCCGATCCGCGACGATCAGGCAGACGGCCCAAATCGACCCGGAACGCTCCTTCAGGAAATTCGAACGAGCAACTCACCGGCGCGCTGCTTGTGGCGCGTCCGGATTGAGCGCAATATTGGATTGCACCGCCGAATAATCAATTCTATCGCTTCCACATGATATCCCACATTTCCAACATCCGCCCGCAGCCTGACCAGGTGCTGGTGGACATCGCCGATTATGTTGCCCATCGCAGTATTCACAGCAATCTGGCCTACGACACTGCGCGCAACTGTCTGATGGACACGCTGGGCTGCGGGCTGGAGGCGCTGTCCTACCCAGCATGCAGCAAACTGCTTGGCCCCATTGTTCCCGGCACCCTCGTACCGAATGGAGCAAAAGTCCCTGGCACCCGATTCCAGCTTGACCCGGTGCAGGCCGCATTCAATATCGGTACGATGATACGCTGGCTCGATTTCAACGATACCTGGCTGGCCGCCGAGTGGGGACACCCGTCGGATAATCTGGGCGGCATCCTGGCCACGGCCGATTGGTTATCGCGCAACATTGTGGCTGGTAATGTGGACAGAGAACCGCTATTGATGCGCGAGGTGCTGACCGCGATGATCAAAGCTCACGAAATCCAGGGCTGCCTGGCGCTGGAAAACAGCTTCAACCAGGTGGGATTGGATCATGTGCTGCTGGTGAAAATCGCTTCCACCGCAGTGGTGACGCATGTGCTTGGTGGCAGCCGCGATCAGATCATCGACGCACTTTCGCAAGCCTGGGTGGATGGACAAGCGCTGCGCACTTATCGCCATGCACCCAATACCGGCTCGCGCAAATCCTGGGCGGCGGGTGACGCCACCAGCCGCGCGGTGTGGCTGGCGCTGATTACGCTCAAGGGGGAGATGGGCTATCCCTCGGCATTGACCGCCAAAACCTGGGGATTCTACGATGTGCTGTTCCAAGGACGGCCATTCAAGTTGCAGCGGCCGGTCGAACAATGGGATTCCTACGTGATGGAGAATGTGCTGTTCAAAATCTCCTTCCCGGCCGAGTTCCATGCCCAGACAGCGGTGGAATGCGCCATGCAACTGCACCCCTTGGTCAGGGAGCGGATAGCGGACATCAAGAAAATCACGATCCGCACCCACGAGGCGGCGATCCGCATCATCGACAAGCAGGGACCGCTCAATAATCCCGCTGACCGTGACCATTGCATGCAGTATATGGTGGCGGTGGCGCTGATTTTCGGGCGGCTGACCGCTGCCGATTACGCCGATGCCGTTGCCGCCGACTCGCGTATCGACAGGCTGCGTGACAAGATCATCTGCGTCGAAGACCCGCAATTCACCAGGGATTATCACGATCCCGAAAAACGCGCCATCAGCAACGCTGTCACGGTAGAATTCACGGGTGGCCAGAAATTGCCGGAAGTAATGGTGGAATACCCCATTGGCCATAAGCGTCGCCGCAAGGAGGGCATGCCGCTGCTGGAAGCAAAATTCAGGATCAATCTCGCGCGCCGCTTCCCGGCAAAACAGCAACAAGCGATAATCGACCTGTGCCTCGACCAGAAAAAACTGGAAGCGACAGCGGTCAATCAATTTGTCGATATGTTCGTGATTTAACATCTTTGTCCCCTGCAGCGCAGGACATGACCCTCCGGGAGTACGTAACGCCATGACTCACAACTTGTTCAACACCCTGAAAGAATTTTCCATTTCCAAAGGCAAGAAAGCGAAATTCTATTCGCTGCCTGTACTGGAAAGATCCTGTATGGGAAAGATTTCGCGGCTGCCGGTCTCCATCCGCATCGTGCTGGAATCGGTATTGCGCAATTGCGACGGCAAGAAAGTCACTGAAACGCATGTGCGCCAGCTTGCCAACTGGCAGCCCAATGCGGTGCGCACCGACGAAATCCCCTTCGTGGTAGCGCGCATCGTGTTGCAGGATTTCACCGGCGTCCCGCTATTGGTGGATCTGGCGGCAATGCGCAGTGTGGCAAAAACAATGGGCAAGAATCCCAAACGTATCGAACCGCTGGTGCCGGTTGATCTGGTGGTTGACCATTCGGTGCAGGTCGATCACTACGGCAACAAACAAGCTCTCGATCTCAACATGGAAATCGAATTCAAGCGCAATAACGAACGCTATCAGTTTATCAAATGGGGCATGCAGGCATTCGATACGTTCAGGGTAGTGCCACCCGGTATCGGCATCGTTCATCAGGTGAATCTGGAATATCTCGCGCGTGGGGTACACCAGAAAAACGGCGTGGTTTATCCCGATACGCTGGTCGGCACCGATTCGCACACCACCATGATCAATGGTATCGGCGTGGTCGGCTGGGGTGTGGGCGGCATCGAAGCGGAAGCGGGCATGCTGGGACAGCCGGTTTACCTGCTCACCCCGGACGTGGTGGGCGTAAATCTGACAGGCCGGTTGCGCGATGGTGTCACTGCCACCGATCTGGTGCTGACCGTCACCGAAATGCTGCGCAAGGCCAATGTGGTGGGCAAGTTCGTGGAATTTATCGGCGAAGGTACAGCCTCGCTGACACTGCCCGATCGTGCCACCGTCGCCAATATGGCGCCTGAATATGGCGCCACCATGGGTTTCTTCCCGGTGGATGACGCTACCATCGAATACTTCAAAGGCACTGGTCGAAGCGAGGCGGAGGTCGCTGCGTTCCAATCCTATTTCAAAGCGCAAGGGCTGTACGGCATTCCCCGCAAAGGCGAGATTGACTACAGCCGGGAACTAGAACTCGATCTCGGCACGGTGGCACCTTCGCTGGCCGGACCCAGGCGCCCGCAGGACCGCATCGAAATCGGCAACGTCAAATCCCGATTCACCGGGCTTTTTACCAAGCCCGTGACGGAAAGCGGTTATGGCAGGGCAGCAGCAGATTTGCAACAACGCTATCCGGTGCGCGGATGTGATGACCGCCATCTCGACATGGAGGCCATCACTGGCAGCTCAAGCCAAAATAAGGCTGCGGTGAGACCGGGAACCGAAAGAAATATCACGGAGATGATCAACAATCGTCCGCTACTGGGCACGGACGAAACCCCTGTATGCATAGCGAATGGCCCGTTTGATCTGGGTCACGGCGACATATTAATTGCGGCCATCACCTCCTGCACCAACACTTCCAACCCCAGTGTGCTGATCGCTGCGGGGCTGCTGGCAAAGAAAGCGGTGGAAAAAGGCCTGACGGTGAAACGTCATATCAAGACTTCGCTTGCACCGGGCTCGCGCGTCGTGACGGAATACCTTACCGCTGCCGGTCTGCTGCCTTACCTGGAACAACTCGGCTTTAACCTCGCCGGCTACGGCTGCACTACCTGCATCGGCAACTCCGGCCCCTTGTCGGAGCCGATTGAGGAAGCCGTGGTAAAAAACGATCTGGTGTGTGCCGCAGTACTTTCCGGCAACCGCAATTTCGAGGCGCGGATTCACGCCAATATCCGCGCCAATTTCCTCGCTTCGCCGCCGCTGGTGGTGGCATACGCCATTGCCGGAACCATGCTCAAGGACCTGATGACCGAGCCGCTGGGTACCGGCAAGGATGGCAAGCCGGTGTGGCTCGGTGATGTCTGGCCGAGCAGCGCCGAGGTCCAGGCGCTGATAAAATACGCCACCAATGCAGCAACGTTCCGGCGGCTCTATGGCAATCTGACCAAGGATCATCCGCTGTGGAACAACGTCTCGGCGGTTACTGGTCAGGTGTATGACTGGCCGAAATCAACTTACATTGCCGAACCGCCATTCTTCCGCAATTTTTCCATGCAACCCAGCCGGCCCGGCGCAATCAGCAATGCGCGCGTGCTGGGGATTTTCGGCGATTCGGTCACCACCGATCACATTAGCCCCGCTGGCGCTATCAAGGATATTTCTCCCGCCGGAAAGTATCTGCTTGCGAACGGCATTGCCAAAACCGATTTCAACAGCTATGGCGCACGCCGCGGCAACCATGAGGTGATGATGCGCGGCACCTTTGCCAATGTGCGCATCAAGAACCTGATGGTGCCCGGCAGCGAGGGCGGCATCACATTGCATCAGCCGGATGGCCGGCAGATGAGCATTTACGATGCGGCGATGCAATACATCGCCGACGGCATGCCGACAGTGGTATTCGGTGGCGAAGAATACGGCACCGGATCGAGCCGCGATTGGGCAGCTAAGGGCAGCCAGCTGCTCGGCGTCAAAGCGGTGATCGCCAGGAGTTTCGAGCGCATCCACCGCAGCAACCTGGTCGGCATGGGTGTGCTGCCGTTGCAGTTCAAGGGTAACGACAGTGCCCAATCACTGGGTATCAAGGGTGACGAGCAATTCGACATCCTCGGGTTGGATGATATCCGTCCGCAACAGGATGTGACGCTCGTGATTCACGGCAAGGATGGTAGCCGCCGCGAGATTCAATTGTCATGCCGGATAGATACTACCATCGAGGTGGATTATTATCTGCACGGCGGCATCTTGCCTTACGTCCTCAGGGAACTCATGACTGCCTGAACGGTGGGTGAAATTCACCCGCGTCTTCGCTGGTCTATCTAAAGTTTTGTTCCGTCGGGTGCATGTATTTCCCGGGGGAAATTCCTTCGAGCATAATCACACCATTTACAATATTGCCTGACAGGCAGAATCCTGCGTGTTCATCATGAAAATTCACATGGTATGCTGTGAGTCTGAAATAGCCAGACTAACCGACAAAATAAACACATGCCGCATAGCCTTACCTTAATCACCACCATTGCCGCCAGCCTGGGTCTTGCCTTGATCCTGGGACTCATCGCCCATCGGTTGAAGCTGCCGGTACTGGTTGGCTACCTGCTCGCCGGTGTCATTCTTGGCCCGGCGACGCCTGGCTTTGTTGCCGACATCGAGTTATCGCGCCAACTGGCGGAAATCGGTGTGATTCTTCTGATGTTCGGTGTCGGCTTGCACTTCTCGCTGGACGATCTGCTGGCTGTCCGGCGTATTGCCGTGCCAGGTGCCATCTTGCAGATTGCGGTGGCAACTGCCCTTGGTGTTGGAATTGCCACCCTCTGGGGTTGGAGCCTGGGCGCAGGTCTGGTATTCGGTCTGGCACTTTCGGTGGCGAGCACCGTCGTGCTGCTGCGCGCGCTGGAGCAGCGCGGCGCACTCAAGTCGGTCAACGGTCAAATCGCAGTAGGCTGGCTGGTGGTCGAGGATCTGGCAATGGTTCTGGTTCTGGTATTACTGCCGCCGCTTGCAGGATGGCTGGGCGCTGATGTCGGCGGTTCTGCTGCGGGTGCATCCGATCCGGACCTGCTAATCACGTTGCTGATCACCTTTGGCAAAGTTGCCGTCTTCATCGCCCTGATGCTGGTTGTTGGCAAGCGCGTGTTCCCATGGTTGCTGTGGCATGTTGCCAGCACCAACTCGAACGAGCTCTTCATCCTGAGCGTGATTGCGGTGGCGGTGGGCATTGCCTACGGCTCCGCGATGCTGTTTGGCGTTTCTTTCGCGCTCGGTGCTTTTTTCGCCGGCATGGTCATGCGCGAATCGCATCTGAGCCATCGGGCTGCACAGGAGTCCCTGCCGCTCAGAGATGCTTTCTCGGTTTTGTTCTTCGTATCGGTCGGCATGCTGTTCGATCCGAATATCGTGATGCAACAGCCGCTGCGGGTGCTCGCTGTGGTTGCCATCATCGTCACAGGCAAATCCCTGGCGGCTTTTCTGCTCGTGCTTGCTTTCCGTTACCCGCTGAATACGGCGCTCACAGTATCGGCCAGTCTCGCGCAAATCGGCGAATTCTCTTTCATCCTTACGGCGCTGGGGGTTTCCCTCGGGCTGCTGCCGGTCGAGGGCCAGAATCTCATATTGGCGGGAGCGCTAATCTCGATCACGCTCAATCCGCTGGTATTCCAGATGATCGAACCCGTGCAAGCCTGGATCCGCTCGCGCTCGGAGCTCGCCCGCATGCTGGAGCGCACCGTTGATCCGCTGGCGGAGCTGCCGATGACCGTCGCATCCAGCTCCGTAACCGACCATGTGGTGCTGATCGGTTATGGTCGGGTCGGCCAGCGTATCGGTGAGTCCCTGGCAGAACAAGGATTACCACTGGTCGTGGCCGAACAAAACCGCGAGGTGGTTGAGAGATTGCGCAAGCGCGGAATTCATGCCGTTGCCGGCGATGCCGCAGAACCAGCGGTGCTGATACAGGCGCATATTGCACGGGCCAACATGCTGGTGATTGCGATCCCTGATACGTTGCGGGCACGCAGCATGGTCGAAACCGCGCGCATGCTCAACCCGCAAATCGAGATTATCATACGTACGCATAGCGACGAAGAAGCGGCGCTGCTGCGCCACGAGGGTGCGGGAACAGTATTTCTCGGTGAGCATGAGCTTGCGCTCAGCATGACGCGCCATATACTGGATAGAATTGCGCCCAAATAGACAACCACATTGTATCGAACGAACACAGGAGGATGCACATGAGCAACAAGATAGTCATTTACCAGAAACCCACCTGCAGCAAATGCAGGACTACGCTTGCCATCCTCAAGGAGAGCGGGGAAGAGTTCGAGGCAGTCAATTACTACGAAGTGCCTTTGACCGTCGAACAGTTACGCGGGCTGATTGCAAAACTGGGTGTGCCGGTACGCGATGTGCTGCGCAGTGATGAACCGCTGGC
This sequence comes from Nitrosomonadaceae bacterium, assembly GCA_919902515.1. Lineage (GTDB taxonomy): Bacteria > Pseudomonadota > Gammaproteobacteria > Burkholderiales > Nitrosomonadaceae > VFJL01. The sequence continues at coordinate 7,677 of CAKKRD010000059.1, forward strand.
GCACAGCCTTAAACTTGCCGAGCGGCAGTTATCGGATGACGAGCTGATCAAGATTATGGTAGACAACCCGGATCTGATTCAGCGGCCAATTGTAGTGCGCGGGGATGAGGCCGTACTATGCCGGCCGCCGGAGAAGGTAACGAAATTGTTGTAGTGAATTATTTGTAATGGTTCCGACTTGATATGGCAGTCTGTGTCGTGCCGGTTTGCGACTATGTGCCAGAACCGGCCATTGACGCTTTTCCCCGAAAACAGACAGTCAGACGCGCTGGGTGTATGCTGCTGCTCTATATGCGGAGTGCTGCTTTCCGCGAAAATTTAATACTATTTAGTATCCAATACAGTCGTCGTAAAACCAGCCAGCAAGTCGCTCTTAGCGCGATCTGCTACGCCGAGTTAGGGAGCCGGTGTCGGGGTTAGGGCGCAATACTGTCTCCCTATAACAAAGTTGGGCATCATTGGGAGAGCTTCGTTGAGCGACGAGTTCCGTTTTGATCTTCAGGCGAGGCGCGTGCGCCTCGCTGATGGCGACCTTGTGGCCGCGCTACAGGCAGCCGCAGAGAAACTTGGCGAGCGCTATTTCACTTCCCCAGAGTACGACGCGCTGCCTGGCAAGCATCCACATTCCTCAACAGTAATTGGCCGTTTCGGTTCGTGGAAGAAGGCGCTTGCACTCGTCGGAATCGACGGGGGAAGAGAAAGACGCCACACTGCCGAACAACTCGTCGCCAACCTGGAGGCCGTGTGGAAAAAGCTCGGTCATCCTCCTGGCAAGCGCCAGATTGCGTCGCTTGGCGACAAGATTTCCGAGTCGCCATACAAGCGCCACTGGGGCAGCGTGCGCAACGCATGTGAAGCCGTCGTTGAATTCCACGCGGGCAAGCTCTCTCGGGAAGATCTCCTCTCTGGCCGAAACGGCATTCCGTCTCGCACGACTATTCCGCTGAAAGACAGATGGGCTGTGCTCAAGCGAGACGACTACCGCTGCGCCAAATGCGGTGCGAGCCCGGCGAGTGATCACACGGTCGAGTTGGAAGTGGACCACATCACTCCAGTAGCACGGGGCGGAATTAATGACCTCGAAAATCTCCAAACGCTCTGCCGAATGTGTAACCAAGGGAAGAAGGCGCGTACATGACGCCCAACCCTTCCATCGAGCGGATGTCTTCCAGCAAGCTTCGCTTGCTTCCAGTCGCCGCTCATGTCAAACGTTGAGGTGTCCGTTACCAGGAAACTCAATCGTCTGAAATGTGTCGGGAACCGACCATCGCGACCGGCAGAATCGTACCGTTTCCAGGAATTATCCGATGCCTTCACGTCATTTGGAACCACATTACACCAAACATACCGGCTGGCTCCGCGCTGCAGTGCTGGGTGCGAACGATGGCATCGTTTCTACCGCTAGCCTGGTGCTGGGTGTCGCAGCAGCGGATGCCACTCACGATAATATATTGATTGCCGGGGTTGCCGGTCTGGTTGCAGGTGCCATGTCGATGGCTGCCGGCGAGTACGTGTCTGTGCATTCTCAGGCAGATATCGAGCAGGCAGACATCGAGCGGGAACGCAGAGAACTCAAGCAGGATGATGCTGGCGAACATCAGGAATTAACTGCGATTTATATCGGGCGCGGCCTTGATGCTGCGCTGGCAAAACAGGTTGCCGACCAGCTCATGGCGCATGATGCGCTGGGTGCGCATATCCGTGATGAAATCGGAATCTCCCACGCGCTGCGTGCGCGTCCGATTCAGGCAGCTTTCGCTTCGGCTGCCAGTTTCGCTGTTGGAGCAGCCATGCCGCTGCTGGTGGTCTTGTTGGCTCCCGAGGCGAGCCTGATCCCCTTTGTTGCAGGTACCTCGCTGCTTTCTCTCGCGCTTCTGGGTGGGGTGGCTGCGCATGCTGGCGGAGCGAATGTGGCGGCAGGCTCAATGCGAGTTACCTTCTGGGGTGCGCTGGCGATGGGGTTGACTGCCGGCATTGGCTCTTTGTTTGGAATAGCTGGATGAACAAATTAAGCCACCGGCGAACTACAGTAATGCTTTGAGGAAAAATGATTATGCATACGCGAATAATTGGCGGATTACGGGTGATCGCTCCACTCGTTCTCGGCTTGTTGCTGGGAATGCCTGCCACGCCAGTGCAGGCAGAATGTACCGGGTGTTTGTGTCCGGGCGATCCCTGCAGGTTATGTCCCTTACCCCCCATGAAAAATATTCCTCCCGCGGCGGATGAACCGGATACCTGTCTTAAAATCAGGGAGAGAGTGCCACCGATTTCAGCGAGTCCCGGGACAAATGAACATTTTGCAAACCAGGATAGAGCGACCATGGAATGTGTAAGAAACGGTGGGGACATAATTAGAAATCCACGTAGAAGCAAGGAGTTCCCTTCGAAACTTTATTGTAAACCTTATGTTGAGGCTACTAAGGGTAATGCCACGACCAGAAGTGGAAGCAAATAAGATTGGGAACGGGAAGGGGGCTATATTGGAACATGCCGGAATTTCCGATTAACCCAGATTGTTTATTAGGCTCGAAACGATGTGATTTGTCAGCATCCGTTCGCCCTGAGCCTGTCGAAGGGCTAGGTTTTACAGTGCGTGTGGTTCGACAAGCTCAACACGAACGGTCTAGGATTAAAACACTAAAGGAACAATTATGAATACTGCCGTCACTATTTTCTCTCCCATTCAGCTCGGTCCGTACAGGTTGCCGAACCGCATGGCGATGGCGCCGCTGACACGCAATCGCGCCGGCCAGGGCAATGTGCCGCAGCCGCTCAATGTGGAGTATTACACGCAGCGCGCTAGTGCCGGGCTGATAATCACTGAGGCATCGCAGGTGTCGCCGCAAGGAGTGGGTTATCCTGCAACGCCGGGCATCTACAGTCAGGAGCAGGTGGCGGGCTGGAAGCATGTCACCGCTGCGGTGCACGCCCAGGGTGGACGAATTTTCCTGCAGTTGTGGCACGTCGGGCGTATTTCGCATCCCTCGCTGCAACCCGATGGAGCGTTGCCAGTAGCGCCTTCGGCGATTAAACCTGCGGGGCAGGCGGTCACCTATGAAGGGTTGAAAGATTTTGTAACGCCGCGCGCGCTCGAACTTGCGGAAATTCCCAGCATAGTCGAACAATATCGCCTCGGTGCGGAAAATGCGCTCGCTGCGGGTTTTGACGGCGTGGAAATTCATGGCGCCAATGGCTACCTGCTCGATCAGTTTCTGCGCGACGGCAGCAATCACCGCATTGATATCTACGGCGGTTCTGTCGAGAACCGCATGCGGCTGATGCTCGAGGTGACCGCTGCGGTGTGTTCGGTGTGGGGTGCGGATCGCGTGGGCATCCGCGTGTCGCCGCTGCAGCCGTTCAAGGATATGCGCGACTCCAATCCGGAAGCGACATTCAGTCATGCCGTGGAACAGCTTAACCACTTTGGTCTGGCTTATTTGCATGTGACCGAAATGGGCAAGGAGGCACCCGGGGCGGCCGGTCCGGCATTTGATCTGATCAAGCTGCGACGCATCTGGAAGGGGGTGTACATGACCAACAGCGGCTATGACCTCTCGCGCGCTAACGCCGCACTTGCCAGGGATGAGGCTGACATGGTGGCATTCGGTGTGCTGTTTATCGCCAATCCCGATCTGCCGCTGCGCTTCGCCACGGGTGCAGCGCTCAACAAGCCTGATCCGGCGACATTTTATGGCGGCGATGCGAAGGGTTATACCGATTACCCGTTTCTCGAGGTGCGCCGAGTCTTCCCCACAAGGCAGACGGAATCAACCGGTGCTTTGAAAAAGGATGGTTGTAGCATCTGCGCCGTCTAACGTAACAGCCGTACGCGCTACTGATAAAAAATCATCCATGCATACTGCTTTCATTTCCCATCCCGATTGCCTGCTGCATGAAATGGGTTCACATCACCCAGAATGTCCGGCGCGGCTCAATGCTATCGAGGATCAGTTGATCGCTTCCGGTCTGATGACTACGCTGGAGCATTATGCTGCGCCACTGGTGACGCGCGCACAGTTGGAACGGGTGCACACGCCGGAATACATTGACTCTCTTGAAGCCAGGGCGCCAACCAGCGGAATCGTATATCTTGATCCGGACACGGCGATGAATTCGCATAGTTTGAGGGCGGCTTATCGGGCGGCGGGTGCCGTTGTGCTGGCGACAGATCTGGTGATTGGCAGGAAAGCAGCGAATGCTTTTTGCAGCATCCGCCCACCGGGCCATCATGCGGAGCATGATCGGGCAATGGGCTTCTGTCTGTTCAACAACATTGCGGTGGGCGTGGCGCACGCGATTCAGGCGCATGCTCTGGAACGCGTTGTAGTGGTGGATTTTGATGTGCATCATGGCAACGGCACCGAAGATATTTTCCGGGACAATCCGCGAGTGCTGATGGTATCCACTTTCCAGCACCCATTCTATCCATACAGCGGTGTGGCGGGGCACTCCGCACGCATGGTCAATATCCCGCTGGCGGCGGGCAGCAACGGCGAGAAATTTCGCTCAGTGGTGAGCGAATACTGGTTGCCTGCGTTGGAAACATTCAAACCGCAGATGCTGTTCATCTCCGCTGGATTCGATGCCCATCGCGATGATGACTTGGCTTCATTGAACCTGCTGGAACCTGATTACGTATGGGTGACCGAAAGGATCAAGGAGGTCGCTGACAAATACGCCCAAGGCCGTATTGTATCGGCGCTGGAAGGGGGTTACGAGCTGCATGCATTGGGGCGGAGCGTGGCCGCTCATATAAAAGTTCTGAGCGCTCCTTGACCGGGAACCATTATCGTAAGCATGTCCAACGGTGGTACTTTGTACAGGATTTGTTCCGTAAAATGGCCATTGTGTCTATGATGAAGCAGTGGTATCCGAATCGTATCGATGATTAGTTGCCTGAATCCGATGGAAGTTGAGCTATGAAGACCAGTCAGAGAATTAGTGCCACGCTTGTATTGCTGGTCATTCTATTGACTGCCGCCTTCATGGTATGGCAACAGTACTCGGCTGCCGTTCCGAGTATCAGGATCGGCATACTGCACTCTCTATCCGGCGCCATGGCGGCCAGAGAAAAACCGCTGGTGGATGCGCTCCAGTTAGCCATCGAAGAGGCCAATGCAGCAGGCGGTATCGGTGGTCAGAAGATCGAGGCTGTGGTGGTCGATTGCCGCTCCGACCCGATGTATTGTGCCCAGCAGGCCGAACGCCTGATCACCGAGGAAAAGGTCAAGGCCCTGTTTGGTTGCTGGACATCCGCCTGCCGCAAGGCGGTGAAGCCGGTGGTCGAAAAGTATCAGCACCTGCTGTTTTACTCGGTGCAGTATGAAGGCATGGAGCAGTCGCCTAACATCATCTACACCGGTGCCGCACCCAACCAGCAGGTTGCCCCTGTCGTGCACTGGGCGCTGGAAACACTCGATAAGCATGATAAGCACGCCAAGCGCGTCTATTTGGCCGGTTCGGACTATGTTTTTCCGCGCATCGCGCACATCCTCATCAAGGATTTGCTGGCGGCGCAAGGCGCCACGGTGGTGGGGGAACGCTATCTGCCTCTGGGGTCAACCGCAGTGGGTGAGCTGGTGGCCGACATCGTTAAACAGCAGCCGGATATGGTATTGAATACCATCGAGGGCGACAGCATCGTCGCCTTCTTCCGGGAGCTGAACAAGGCCGGAATCACCCCGGACAAGATACCAGTGTTGTCGTTCAGTATTGCCGAGGTGGACTTGGCGGCGAAGGATGCCCCGCCGATGGCAGGCCACTATGCTGCCTGGAATTATTTTCAAAGCATCCAGTCACCGCAGAATCAGGCTTTCCTGCAACGATTTCACAATCGTTACGGCCAGCAAACCGTAGTCGATGACCCGATGGAAGCCTCCTACATCAGCCTGCAACTGTGGGTTCAGGCGGCACATGAAGCCGGTTCAGCCGAACCTGTTCAAGTGCAGCGCACGATTCTGCGCCAAAGTCTGCTCGCACCTGAAGGAGTGATTTCGCTCGATCCGGCCACTCGCCATTTGTGGAGAGCAGCACGCATCGGCAAAGCCCGGGCAGATGGCCAATTCGACATTGTCTGGGATTCGAGGCGGCCGCTTGAGCCGGCGCCATTCCCCGCTTATCGTACCCGCGAGGAGTGGAGTCAGTTGCTGCAAACGGTTGAAGGGACGGAACCATGAAGTTTACCTCCCTCACGCATCGTTTCATGGCCTGGTTCGCGGCGGTCTCGCTGCTGCCGATTCTGCTGACTGGCTACAGTCTGTTGCGTACCTTCGAAACGGAAATGCAGAAAACAGCAATTCAGCAAGTTTCAGCCATCGCCGATATGAAAGCGGAGCAGATCGAAGGTTATCTGCGCGAGCGCCTTCTCGATACCAGAGTGATACAAACGGCCAGCACCACGCGCGAAGCAATGCGCGAATTTACCCAAGTGTTTACCCAAAGCGGAGTGGGATCCGATGCCTACCGCCAACTGGATGCCAGCTACCGTGACCACTTCAAACGCTTCGTTGAGGATGCCGGTTATTACGACCTGTTCCTAATTTCCCCGCAGGGCACGGTAGTGTATTCCCAGACCCATGAATCTGATTTCGCTACCAATCTGCTCACTGGTCCTTATCGCAACAGCGGGCTTGGCGCGGTCACCCGCCAGGCGCTGAACATGCTGCAAAGCGGCGTCTCGGATTTTGAACACTATGCGCCATCAGACGGCGCAATCGCTGCCTTCATGGCTTTCCCAATTGTGGTTCAGGGGAAAATTGAAGGCGTACTGGCACTGCAGATCTATAGTGAACGCGTGTTTCAGGTGCTGACAGACAATGTGGGGCTGGGGGCCAGCGGAGAAACCGTAGTGACGCGTCTTGAGGACAAGAACACCGCGCTGGTGATGGCTCCGCTGAAAGATGAACCTGATGCGGCGCTGAAATTCAAGATTCCTCTCAATACCCCTCCGCTCTCCACGGCGATCTGGAGTAGCCTGCACGGCCAACGTGGCGCCGGTCTTACGATGGACTACCGCGGCAAGGAAGTGGTCGCAGCATGGCGCTATCTGCCGCGCATGAGCTGGGGCATGGAGGTCAAAATGGATGCGGACGAGGTGTTCGCTCCTGTTTACCGTGTGCGTGCCCTTGGCTTGCTGATCCTGAGTCTGACGTTACTCGCTGCCATTCTGGGTGCCATCCTGTTCAGCCGCCGGATGGTCACCACCTTGAAAACTCTCAGCCGCAGCGCGCAGGATATCGCCGCCGGTAACTTGCAGCAGCGCGTACCGGTTGAGGGTTGGGATGAAATCGGGCAACTGGCACGCACCTTCAATGCCATGACGGAACGCCTGAGTGCCAGCAACCGCGAACGGGAGACCGCTGAAAACGATCTCCGCAAACTTAACCAGGAACTGGAAGAGAGGGTAGCGGCACGGACTGCCGATCTGGAGCAGGCCAATGCAACTCTGATTAGCAAGGAAGAAGAAACCCGCTCGGTGGTCGAGCATATGGAAGATTGTGTCGTTACCACCGACGAGAACGGCATTATCCTTTCCACCAACCCGGTCATAGAAAAGATATTCGGTTATACCCGCGACGAAGTGATCGGACAAGATGTCGGCATACTCATGGCTGAGCCCCACCGCAGCAAACACGTCGGTTATATGGTGAGGTATCGTCTAACCGGACAAGGACAGGAGTACGTATCAGGTGCACATGGCATCGGCATCGGCCGCGAAGTGGAAGGGCTGCACAAGAATGGTGAACCCATTGCATTGTATCTCGCGGTCAGTGAATATTTCGTTGGTGGCAAACGCTATTTCACCGGTCTTCTACGCGATATCCGCGAACGTAAACAGGCGGAGCAGGCGCTGCGCGGAAGCGAACAACGCCTGCGGGCCATTGTGGATAACATGGCTGCCTTTGTCGGTGAAATGACACCGGACGGAATCCTGGTGGAGATCAACCGCACCGCGTTGGAAGTGGGTGGTTTGCAGAGCCAGGACGTCATCGGCAAACGGCTCGAAGAGACCTGGTGGTTTTCTCACTCACCTGAGGTAAGCGCGCGGACCCGTGATGACATCGAACGGGCGTTACGCGGCCAGATAGTACGCCACGATCTGGATGTGCGTATAGCCGGTGGCAGCCTCATGACCATCGATTTCATGCTGGTGCCGGTTTACGACACCGATGGCCGAGTGGTCAAACTGATTCCTTCCGGCGTTGACATCAGCGAACGGATGCGCATCCTGAAGGACCTGGAGCAGGCCCGGCTGGAGGCCGAACAAGCCAACCGGGCCAAATCGACTTTCCTCGCCGCCATGAGCCACGAGATCCGCACCCCCATGAACGGTGTGATCGGCATGGCTGACGTGTTGCAGCAAACCAGCCTCAGTGGTCATCAGATGGAGATGGTCAATCTCATCCGCGAGTCGGCTTTTGCCCTGCTGGACATAATCGATGACATTCTCGATTTCTCCAAAATCGAGGCTGGCAAACTGGAGATTGAGCGCGAACCCATGTCGGTAATGGATGTGGTGGAGAAGGCCTGCAGTACACTGGAAAGCTTGGCCGCAAGAAAAAATGTAGAGCTCACCCTGTTCATCGATCCGGCGATTCCCGAGGAAGTTCTGGGTGATGCCTTGCGCTTGCGCCAGGTATTGGTCAATCTCACCAACAATGCCATCAAGTTTTCCAGCGGACAGCAGCAGCCAAGCCGGGTATCGGTACGCGCGTTGCTGGCCGAGCACGGCCCGGATCAGATGACAGTGGAGTTTCGCATAACCGATAATGGCATCGGCATGAACGAAGAGACTCTGGCGCGGATTTTTACCTCCTTTACCCAAGGCGATACCTCTACTACCCGACGCTATGGTGGTACCGGGCTGGGGCTGGCCATTTCCCACCACCTGGTGGAACTGATGGGCGGCGAGATTACAGTGCAAAGTATGCCGGGTAAGGGTTCCACCTTCACCGTGCGCCTGCCGTTCACACCGCTGCCAGCCAAGGCGGCCGCGGAAAGCAAAGCTGTCGATCTGACCGGACTTTCCTGTCTGGTGCTGGGTGGCGCCGAGGGGCTGGGCGATGATCTGGCCGCCTATCTGCGGTATGGCGGTGCAGTGGTTGAACGCGTGGCAGACCTGACTGCAGCGCGTAAGCGGATTGATACTCTTCCGCCTGGCCAGTGGCTACTGGTCATTGATGCCGGGCACGATACGCCACCAGTCGAGGAATTACGCGCTGCCTTTCGCAGCCGCCACGGCCTGGATCCGCATTTCGTGGTACTTGAACATGGGCACCATCAACCCGACACCGAACCCCGCTTTGTCGTCGTCAGGCGCGGGCGACGCCATCATGGACGCACCGAGACCGTGGATCTCGTTACCCTGGATGGCGATGTCATGCATCGCGAGCTTTTCCTCCGGGCTGTGGCCATCGCCGCAGGTCGGGCGCATGAGGAAGAAGAGAGGCTGCCGGCCGGTATAGCCGAAACTGGAGTTACTCCACCGTCGCGCGAGAAGGCATTGCGGGAGGGCAGGCTGCTACTGGTCGCCGAAGACAATGAAATCAATCAGAAGGTGATCCGCCAGCAACTCGCTCTACTCGGTTATGCCGCAGATGTTGCCAGTGACGGCCGTGAAGCGTTGAAACGCTGGCAGAGCGGAAATTATGCACTGCTACTCGCGGATCTGCATATGCCGGAGATGGATGGCTATCAACTGACTACCGCTATCCGTGCTACCGAACTCGGCAAGTCCCACGCCCCCATCATTGCATTCACCGCCAACGCCCTCAAGGGCGAGGCCGAGCATTGCCTGGACATCGGCATGGACGACTATCTGAGCAAGCCGGTGCAGCTTGTCCACTTGAAAGCCATGTTGGAGAAATGGCTGCCAGCCGCCAAATCCGGTACTGATACAGCCGCTGCAAGTACCCTATCCGACATCTCCGTCACCATGGAAGGGCCGGTAGATGTGCATGTCCTCGAAGCGCTGGTAGGCGACGACCCGGCGGTGATCAGTGAATTCCTGCGGGATTTCCGTGCCAGTTCGGCGAAAATAGCGGTGGAGTTACGCGTAGCCTATCAGGCAGGGCAGACTGCAGCGGTTGGTGCAGCGGCGCACAAGCTCAAGTCATCGGCCCGCTCGGTCGGTGCGCTGGCGCTGGGTGAGTTGTGCGCCCAGATGGAGCAGGCAGGGAAGGCGGGGGACACTACAGCACTGATGGCGTTATTGCCCCGGTTCGAGGCGGAGTTGGCCGCAGTGAATAAATATATTGGCTCGTTGTAAAGCGCACTCAGTACCGCAAGGATGAAGCGTTAGGGCACCTGCTGGTCAATTACAATATTGATATTTTTGTCACCCGGCCTGACTGTCTGACTGAAACCTTGCAGATCACCGCTCTCGGGCATGGCTTTCCCGGATTTTGTGATCCTGGCGCTGATTATCAACTGCGGAACGTTAGAAATTTTCAGATCAGGTCTTGCGCCCATACCATCGGTTAGCAGGAAGGATGCGGGCAAGTCCCGGACTTTCTTTACCGATATTGCTCGCGGCATGGGCGGACCTTCTTTGGCACGAGCAAAAATGAACAGCGTATCGTCAGGCGATGCTTTGCCGGCAAATGCAGGGCTAAGCGTGACGGTACCCGAAAGGGTGTTACCCGTTGTAACTGCATCTGCTCCCGCTCCAGCCACCACAGACTTGTCTGCGGCAGGTGGAGTATTCTGGCTGTTTGGTATTTGAGTCTGCATCCCGGCCATGGCACTGCCTTTTCCGGTAGCTAAGGATTTCGCTTCGGCTATGCTAGTCTTAACCGATTGAGCCAGTTTGGATTCCGGTGGAATTTGTACCAGCAGTTTTTCCCAGTAAACTGCTGCTTGTTTGAAATTATTTTGCTCAAATGCAGCCGTACCAGCCAGCGCCAGTGCTTTGGGATTCTCAGGATCGAGGTTTAATGCCCTATTAATCAGCTCCATGGGTTTCCCCAGCAGGCTTCCATCATTCGTCATTGCCACGATATCCGCATAATCGACCAGCAATTCCGGACTTTCCGGGGACAAGGCGAGCACTCTCTCGTAAGCAATCTTGGCCTCATTGAAACGCTGCATTATTGCGTAGGTACGTCCCAACATAATCCAGCCTTCCAGATCATCCGGCTGATCCCTGAGGCGTGCGATAAGGCTATCTAGCACCGATGAAAAATTTTGATGACCCGCTTCCGCCATCGGTGCCTGCTCAGGAGCCGACTGTGGCGTTAATCCCTTGGTATTGCCGAGCCACAGATAAAGCGAGACTGCCAGAAGCGGCATTGCCAACACCATCACCGTTATGGTCGCAACGTTGCTGCGGTTGCCGCCAGTCATTACCATGCTGGTCATGGATTCTCCTTCAGGAATATCCTGCAACATCCGTTGCTGTAATTCCCGTTTACTTTGCTCGTACTGCTCCTTGCTCAAGACGTCACTACGCAGGTCGGCCTCGAGTTCGGCTAACTGATCGCGATAAATGCTTACGTTGGCGGCCTCGCGTATTATCCCTGTCCGACTGTTTCCTTTGCGTAACAAGGTAGGCAGGATGAACAGCAAGGCACCGATGATTAGGATGCCGGCAACAACCCAAAATGACGTCATGCGTTGTTACCTTTATTTTCCTTCAGCAAGGCCTCGGCGTGCCGATGTTGCTCTTCAGTTAATGGCGGTTCTTCAATCTGCTTGCGGCGGCGTTTGAGATAAAAGAACAATATTCCGGCCCCTGTCAGGAGAAATACGAAGGGGCCACCCCACAATAAGTAGGTCGCAGGCTTGACGGGCGGTCGATAGAGTACGAAATCGCCGTAGCGCGCCACCAGAAAATCGATGATCTCCTGATCGCTTTTGTTAGATTGCATTTGCTCGCGAATTTCGCGCCGTAGGTCATTGGCAAAGTCTGCGCGCGAACCTGCCAGCGACTCGTTCTGGCACACCAGGCAACGCAAATCCTCAGAGAGCGCAAGCATGCGCTTCTCGATTACCGGATCCTCGGCCACTGGCGCCGCTTCCTTGGCCCAGCTTAAAGGTGACAACAGGACAAAAACGAGCAGTAGAATAAATTGTTTTCCAGCGAAGGTATTGCGTAAACCCGAAATTTTCTGCGGATGGGAATTCTTCAATAAAGCGAATGGAAGCGCCGGATTCATCCCTGCAGTTCCTTAATCAGTGGCAGAATTTTTTTCTCCAGCGATTCAACAGTTACAGGGCCTATCTGTTTGTGGCGAATAACGCCGTTCTTGTCGATGACATAGGTTTCCGGAACACCGTAGACGCCATAATCAATACCAATCCTGCCTTCCGGGTCTACGACACTAACGGTATAAGGATCGCCATACTGGTTGAGCCATTGCAGAGCAAGGTCACGCTTGTCTTTGTAATTCAGGCCGTAGATCGGCACTATGCCGGATCTGGCCAGTTCTACCAGTAGCGGGTGTTCTTCACGACAGGAAACACACCATGAGGCCCATACATTAAGCAGCCATACCTTGCCCAGATTATCCTGGGATGCGAGCATTTTCCCCGGCTCATGCAGCAACTGCGATTGGAAAATGGGGGCCGGCTTGCCGATTAATGGGGATGGAACCTCACGCGGCTTGAGGCCAAGACCGACAGCAAGAAACACCACCAGCACGATAAAAGCTGCCAGCGGCAACAGGAAACGCGTCATGCTTTCTTGCCTCCTGCGGCCAAGCCAGCATTGCTGGCAACCCTCTTGCCCTCAGCCACAACAGTAGTAGTTTCGACATGTTTACTATGCACCTTCAGACGATAGCGCCGGTCGGTTACCGCCAATATTCCACCAAACGCCATCAGTAGGCAGCCAAACCAGATCCAGTCGACAAAAGGCTTGTGGTATACCCGTACCACCCAGGCACCGTCTTCCAGTGGCTCACCCAGCGCAACATAAAGATCACGCAACAAACCGGTATCGATCGCGGGTTCGGTCATCGCCATGCCGGAGGCGTTGTAGGTACGTTTTTCCGGTTGCATCACACGAATCTTTTCGCCATTTCGCAACACATCGATATCGCCGCGCATTGCCTGATAATTGGGTCCAGATACTGGACTTGCACCATTGAAACGGAAAGTATAACCGCCCATTGTCACAGTGCTGCCGATTTCCATGCGCACATCTTTTTCGGTCTCATATCCATTCACCAGTGTTACGCCGATGATGAATACCGCTATTCCAAGATGCGCCAAATGCATGCTGTAATAGCTGCGTGATTGTCTGGCGAGTTTTGTGAACAATCCACCCTGGCCGCTGTTATGCAGGCGCTGTCGTATGCTGACAAAGATGGTGGCAATGATCCAGAAAGCCAGCAGCAAGCCAAAGCTTACCAACGGTTTCCACTCCCCCATGACAAACGGCATCAGCAATGCGGTTACCACGCTCACGCCAAAAGCCCAACGTAAACGCAGCATCAGTTCCGGCAAGCTCGCCTGCTTCCAGCGGGCGAGTGGGCCTAGCCCCATCAGGAAAATTGCCGGGGTCATCAGCGGTACAAATACTGCCTCGAAATAGGGAGGCCCGACCGATATTTTGCCGAGATCGAGCGAATCCATAATCAAGGGATAGAGCGTGCCAAGCAAAACGCTGCCCGCAGCCACCATCAGCAACAAATTATTGGCAAGCAGCATTGATTCCCTGGATACCAGATCAAATTTACCGCCTAGGCCAACTTTGGGTGCCCGCCAGGCGAACAGCAGCAGGGAGCTGCCTATGACAATAACCAGGAATGCCAGAATGAATACGCCGCGCGCGGGATCAGTAGCGAAAGCATGAACCGATGTCAGTACCCCGGAACGAACCAGGAAGGTACCGAGCAGACTTAAAGAAAATGCGCAAATGGCAAGCAGCACAGTCCAGCTCTTGAAGCTGCCACGCTTCTCGGTTACTGCCAGCGAATGAACCAGCGCGGTGCCTACCAACCATGGCAGGAAAGATGCGTTCTCGACCGGATCCCAGAACCACCAGCCACCCCAGCCAAGCTCATAATAAGCCCACCAGCTACCGAGCATGATACCAATGGTGAGAAATACCCATGCGATGGTAGTCCAGGGGCGTGACCAGCGTGCCCAGGCTGCATCCATCTGCCCGCTGATCAACGCAGCAATAGCAAAAGCAAAAGCTACAGAGAAGCCAACGTAACCCATGTAAAGCATGGGGGGATGAATTACCATACCAGGGTCTTGCAGCAAGGGATTCAGATCGCTCCCTTCCAGAGCTGCTGGCAAAAGACGGTCAAATGGGTTGGATGTGACCAGCAGGAACAGAATAAAACCTACACTAACCAATCCCATCACACCGAGCACCCGAGCCACCATCTCATCCGGCAAATGACGACTGAATACACTTACCGCAACTGACCAGGCCGAAAGCATGAACACCCACAACAGCAATGAACCTTCGTGTGAGCCCCAGGATGCGGCAATGCGGTACTGTATCGGCAGCTCGGAATTGGAATTTCTGGCAACATTCATCACCGAGAAGTCGTTGTTGACAAATGAATAAGCGAGGCAGCCAAAGGCAATGGCAAGAAATACAAATTGTCCTTGTACCACGGGTCGTGCCAGTGCAATCCATGAAGGAATGCCGCGGGCGGCACCGATGATAGGCAGGGTTCCTTGTGTTAGTGCCAGCAGCAACGCGAGAATGAGGGCAAAATTACCGAGTTCTGGAATCATGGTCAGGACTATGAGGTTAGGGGTTAAGAACTAAGGGCTGAAGGGGAGGTGAGCAGGGGTAACTTTATTCCTGCCTTCTATCCAATCACTGTGTCATTACTGTTTTTTGTATTCTAGCCTGCTCCAACGCGCCAGCAGCTTCCGGCGGCATATAATTTTCGTCGTGCTTGGCAAGTACTTCGTCTGCACGGAAAACACCATCCGCCGACAGTTTTCCCTGAGCCACTACGCCTTTGCCTTCCTTGAACAGGTCAGGGAGAATACCCGTATAGACTACAGGGATAACTTTGGCAGTATCGGTTACGACAAAATTTACTGTCACACCGTCACTCTGGCGCTTGATGCTGCCTTCTTCCACCAACCCGCCGATGCGGAAACTCTTGCCTACAGGCGCTTCATTGGCGGCCACCTGGGAGGGGCTGAAGAAAAAGACCATGTTGCTTTCGAATGCGTTCAGTACCAGTGCAGCAGCAATACCCAAGGCACTCACACCTGAAACAATGATCGCCAGTTTTCTATGACGTGGTTTCATTTCTTTTCTCTTGTTTAGTTGATTCATGAATCAGACTAAGATGTTTCAGCAAAGTTCGCTTGCGATTGAATACCAGAGCAATTTCTCCGGCTATGCAGGCAACCGACACCAAGTAGGAACCCCATACGTAAAACCCGTATCCGCCCATGGAAAAGAAATCCGACCAACTGGCCCAGATCATTGCGCCACTCCCCGCAATTCGCCTACCCACGCAGTATGACGCTCGCGTTCCAGAATGATGGTGCGCGTACGTATCAATATCACCGCGATAGCATACATCCAGCACGCTATGGACATGATGAGCATGCCGGTCAGCATGGTGGTTGCCATTTTCGGCGACTGCGTAACGCTGACGGTGGCTCCTTGATGCAGAGTATTCCACCATTTAACCGAGAAATAGATGATCGGTATGTTGACCACACCCACCAGCGCAATTACTGCCCCGGCCTTATCGGCGCGGCGCGGGTCGTCTATCGCTGCCTGTAGCGACATAAAGCCGATATAGAGAAACAGCAGAATCAATTCGGATGTGAGCCGAGCGTCCCATACCCACCATGTTCCCCACATCGGCTTGCCCCACAATGCGCCAGTCCATAGAGCAAGAAAAGTAAACATTGCTCCTGTCGGTGCAATGGCAGTGGCCATCATGGAAGAAAGCCGGGTGTTGAACGCAAGGCCGATGCCAGCCCAGATTGCCATCATTACATAGAGAAACATCGACATCCACGCCGCCGGCACATGAATGAAAATGATGCGATAGGCTTCACCTTGCTGGAAATCGGTAGGGGCGACAAAAAAACCGATATAAAGCCCCGCCGCAAACAATATGGTTGCAGCAATGGAGAACAGCGGAATCATTTTTCCAGCCAGGAAATAAAAACTTGCCGGAGAGGAATATTTGAACCAGTTAATTGCCATGTTTAAAAGCTCTGAGTCCTAGATTTGCAGCCGCCGATTCTAAACTAAAAACTTAAAATTCAGAATTGCTTTCTTCATTCCATCGAAATTCGCAATGAAACTGCCGTCGCCCACGGTGCCAATACCAGCGATGCCAACAGAAAAGCGCCCAGTAGCGATAAATGCGCACCCGCTCCCAGACCCGCTGCACTTGCTTCTACCGCTCCTGCACCAAAAATTAGTACCGGAATATATAGTGGCAGCACCAGCAGCGATACCAATACCCCACCGCCACGCAGTCCTAAAGTCAGTGCCGCACCGATGGCGCCAATCAGACTCAGAACCGGTGTACCCAGCAACAGCGATGCAGTCAGTACGAGCAGTGCATCTGCCGACAAGTCATATTGGATGCCCAGCACCGGTGACATCAGCACCAGCGGCACACCCGTCACCAGCCAGTGTGCCAGCGCTTTGCCCAATACCAGCATAGCCAGCGACTGAGGCGAGAGCAGCATCTGTTCCAGTGTGCCATCCAGATAATCGCTGGAGAACATCCGCCCCAGTGATAACATCGAAGCCAGCAGTGCCGCCACCCACACTACGCCCGGCGCCATGGTGCGGAGTATATTGATTTCCGGCCCCACACCGAGGGGAAACAAGCTCACCACGATGATGAAAAAAAACAACGTGGTTAAGACATCCGCTCGCCGCCGTATCGCTAGCAGAAGGTCGCGCTGGATTACCCATAGAGACATGCTAGGTAAGTTGCAACCGCTGGGTTGCGCCGGTAGTGATATCAATCTCCTGATGGGTTGTCATCACCACCATGCCGCCTTGCCCCAAATGCCGCTCCAGCAGGTTTTGCACTAATTTCACCGCGGCGCTGTCCAGTGCTGCCAATGGCTCATCCAGTATCCATAACGCCGTACCGCAGACCAACAAGCGTGCCAGCGCCACTCTGCGCCGCTGTCCTTGCGACAGCACCTTGGCTGGCAATAACTCGCGTCCACCCAATCCCATGTGCTGCAGGGCCTCGTGCGCCTTTTTTGCCTCAATCTCGACACCTGCAAGTGCGCTGGAAATACGCAGATTCTCAATAGCGGTCAAATCGTCCTTCACCCCGCTCAAGTGACCAAGATAAGTGATGGCACCGTAATAATCCCCCTTCAAAGAGCGGATATCACTGCCGTGCCAACAGATTTGCCCATGGGCTGGAGTCGCCAGCCCGCACAGCATCCGTAGCAGACTGGTCTTGCCGCTGCCATTGGGCCCATGAACCTGCAGCAGTTCACCCGCTTCCAGAGAAAAATTGATATCCCTGAATAACCTGCGGTCACCGCGCACACATTCCAGGTTACTTCCCTGCAATATCGACATTGGTTAGAGCAAAAAGGTTGCATTATAGCGTATTGACGGCCCTGTGGCTTTGCGTCGATACGTGTAATTATCCGCATCAGCAGTTGCCATGAATGACAACGTGGTGGATCGTGGAGAGTCAGGGAATTGTAAAGTTGGGGTTTATTTGTTTCGAAAATTGCGTGGGGTTAACTATTCGCAGATTCTTCAAGGAAAATGCCCTGGCAGATCATATGAGTCACCTCTCCCACGGGGAGTTGTGCTACGCTTCCCGCCAACAGTTCCCCAGACCCCCCTCTCGTCAACGTCCCCAAGCACATCTAACGTAGCTGCAATCCAATCAGCATGACACGATTTTCTGTAGTAGTTCCTACGCTCAACGAAACAAACAATATTGATCCGCTGTTGACTCGCCTGTTTGCACTCGACCTGCCGCCGGATAGCTTTGAAGTCATTTTTGTCGATGATGGCTCAAGCGACGGGACACCCGACAAGGTTCGCGCCTGGGAGGGGCGAGCCAATGTACGACTGATTGAGCGCCGGGAGAAGCCGGATCTGACAGCATCAATTCTGGCCGGGGTAGCGGTGGCGCATGGCGATGTCATCGTAGTGATGGATGCGGATCTGAGTCACCCGCCGGAGCGGTTGCCTGCGTTGGTAGCGCCGGTACTCGATGGCAGCCATGACGTGGCCGTTGGCAGTCGGTACGTACCGGGTGGAAGCACCGAGGGCTGGCCGCTGCATCGACAGTGGCTGTCGCGCATCGGTGGCTGGCTCGCAAGTCCCATCTGCGATGTGAATGATGCAACCTCCGGATTTTTCGCATTCCGCCGGGATCTGGCGGCAACCATTGCCGAAAATGCGCGCGGGTACAAAATTCTGCTTGAGCTGATAATGGCCGGTCAGGGCACACTCAGGGTGGTGGAAGTACCCATCTGCTTCCGTGATCGGACGCAGGGCACCTCAAAGCTGTCCTTTATCCATCAGTGGACTTATCTGCAACGGTTAATGATATTGGCGGGTGGCACGGTCTCTGTCGGCACGGCCAGCCGCTTTGCGGCGGTCGGGTTATTCGGCGTGGTGGTTGATGCGCTGCTGTTCCAATGGCTGATGAGCCGCGAGGCAGGACTCGCACTGGCGCATGTCAGCAGTTTCTTCGTGGCTGCTGCAGTGAATTATTCGCTCAATTCGAAATGGTCATTCCGACCACACCATGCAGGCCATCTACGATGGCGTCAATTCGGTCGCTTTTTAACGGTTGGTATATTTGCGTTGTTAATGCGCGGCGGGGTGTTAGCTTTGCTGGTCTATGGCTGGCAGGTGCCAGCCGCACTGGCAATTTTTCCGGCGATCGCTGCGACAGCAGCAATCAACTATCTGGGGTCTGCCTTTTACGTATTTCCCGTCGGGCAGAATCCGCCACCACTGGATGTGCGCTGGCGGGTAGCTGCGGTCGGAGTGGTGGTATTCATCCTGTTGCTGCGTCTGATCTATCTCGGCCAAGCGCAACTGATTCCCGATGAAGCGTATTACTGGAATTACGCCCAGCACATGGATCTGAGCTTTTTTGATCACCCGCCGATGACTGCGTGGCTGATCTGGCTGGGTACCGCCGTCATGGGCAACAACGAGTTTGGGGTGCGAATCGGTGCCTTCGTCTGTGGCCTGGTAGCGATGGGCTATCTGTATGCGCTGGCGCGCAATCTGTACGATAAATCAACCGCTATGCGCGCACTGTTGCTGCTGGCCGTGTTACCGCTGAGTTTTGCCTCCGGCATGTTGATGACACCGGACGCACCGCTGCTCGCTGCCTGGGCCGCTACGTTGTATTACATGGAGCGGGCGTTGGTGGCCGGTCGCAGCACAGCCTGGTTGGGCATGGGTATCGCATTCGGCCTGGGCATACTGTCCAAATACACGCTGGGCCTCTTGGGTGTTGCAGCTTTGCTGTTTGTGATCCTGGATCCGACCGCACGCCGCTGGATGCGTCGTCCGCATCCGTATCTCGCGGCAGCACTGGCACTGCTGCTGTTTTCGCCAGTTATCATCTGGAACAGCGAGCATCAGTGGGTGTCGTTTCTGTTCCAGTCGCAGCGAGCCAAGGGAATAGGTGACGAATTCTCGTTGCACTACCTGTTTCTGCACATGCTGATACTGCTGACCCCTGTGGGTTTACTTGCCGCAGTATTGGCACTGCTGCCAGGCAGCGATCACGATGACAGTCAACAAGCATGTCGGCGCCGCCTGTTTGTACGGGTATTCACCGGTGTGCCGTTGGCAGTATTCTTCGGACTCAGTCTGTTCGGTTCGCCGAAGTTTCATTGGACTAGCCCGGTATGGCTTATGCTGCTGCCAACAGTGGCATGGATGATGGGACAGATCGGTGACCGGCGTGCCATCGCCAGCCGCTTGCGGGCAATGTGGAAGCCAACGATCATAGTTGCCATATTTTTTTACGCATTCGCATTGCATTATGCGGTGCTTGGGGTGCCAGGGGTTCCATACCCGGGTTTTACGAAACATTATTTCTGGCGTGAAGCAACGAGTGAAATCGAGCAAATTGCACAGGATGTTCGATGCCAGACTGGGCAGGAGCCGATTATTGTCGGTATGAGCAGATGGTCGGTTGCAAGTGCCTTGTCTTTCTATAACCATAGCGGGGAAAGAATGGAGATTCGCTCCCGCAACGTGTTTGGTGATAAGAGTGCCATGTACGACTTTTGGTCCCCGCCGCCACCGCCGACGACTCGGCCGATCATTCTGGTGGGGATGGAGTACAAACATCTTGAACGTAATCGGGCAGGCAAGGACCTGGATCCAATGCTCTATCAGCCTGGCCCGATCCAGTATCGTGAGATCATGCGGGATAACAAGTCGTTGCGACGTGTATATTACCGGATCGCGCAGGGGTATCTGGGCTACTAGTCTTCCTCCACAATCTCAATTTCAAAAGGTACTGTAGAATGTATATCCTCGTGGGGAAGGAAAGCTAAAAACCATGAGGATTATGCAGTTGAAGGGACGTAATCTCTAAATATAGAAATTGGTTTAATAAAGAATTGTTACATATTGATTTTACTTATACTTGACGCTAACAAAACAGCCTGCACTCCTTCGTGAATAACTTACTGCACGCACCAAATCCGGCGAGCTGCCAGCCAGCTTGCAAAAATCCGGCAGAACACCCTATGCGACAACAGCTTTTGCAAAGAACACCTCTTCTCAATGGCGATGATACTGCGGCCAAGCGGACGGAGATACGTGCCTACTTCCACGCCACCTTCGACCGTTACGAGCAGCTTTTCGAGATGTTGCGCGATAATGCAGCCTACTACAAGAAACCCATCTCGTTACGTCACCCACTAATCTTCTATCTGGGTCATACCGCAACTTTCTTTACCAACAAGCTGCTGCTTGCGGGATTGATCAAGGAGCGGATTAACCCCAGGATGGAATCCATGTTCGCGGTCGGGGTTGATGAGATGAGCTGGGATGATCTCAACACCACTCACTATGATTGGCCTGCGGTCGAGGAAGTGCGCGCCTATCGCAATAGCGTACGCAACACGGTCGACCGGCTTATCAGCGAAATCCCGCTCACCTTGCCGATAGGCTGGAACCATCCTTGGTGGACCATTCTGATGGGTATCGAACATGAACTCATCCACCTTGAAACCTCTTCAGTGCTGATCCGGCAGCATGCGCTTGAATACGTCAAACCACATCCCGGCTGGGAACCCTGTCGCAAATCCGGGCCGGCGCCGCAAAACCAGCTTATCGCCGTGCCGGCGGGTACGGTGCATCTCGGCAAAAACAAGACCGATCCCATCTACGGTTGGGACAACGAATATGGCAGTCACGTAGCGGAAGTTCCGGCTTTTCAGGCTAGCCGCTATCTGGTCAGCAACCAGGAATTCCTGGCTTTCGTCCAGGCAAACGGTTATGTCATGGAAGCTTGCTGGGAAGAGGAGGGCCGCGCTTGGCTAAGCCACGTGCGTGCCGAGCATCCCACTTTCTGGGTCAGACATGGCTCCGGGTGGCGGCTGCGTTTGATGACTGAAGAAATAGCCATGCCATGGGATTGGCCGGTGGAGGTGAATTATCACGAGGCCAAAGCTTTCTGTAACTGGAAAACGGCGGCATGCGGTCAACCGGTCAGGCTGCCGACAGAAGATGAATGGTACCGGTTATATGATATAGCCGGTTTGTCCGAAGTCCCGTGCACCGCAGCGGCAGCAGGCAATATTCATCTCGACTACTTCGCTTCCAGTTGTCCCGTTAGCGAATTTTCACAGGGAGAGTTTTTCGATGTGGTCGGCAATGTCTGGCAATGGATGGAAACACCGACTTATCCATTTGAAGGCTTCGAGATCCACCCGCATTACGATGATTTCACCACGCCGACCTTCGATGATCGACACAATCTCATCAAAGGCGGCTCCTGGATTTCATGCGGCAATGAATCACTGAAGAGCGCCCGCTACGCCTTTCGCCGCCATTTCTTCCAGCATGCCGGGTTTCGCTACGTAATTGCCGCTACGCCCGCTGTCCAGCCTAGTTCGCACTATGAAACCGACAAGTTGCTCTCGGAGTACGCTGAATTCCATTACGGCGACACGTATTTCGGCGTACCCAATTTCCCGGCGGCACTGGCCGAGCTGGCTATCACCGCCATGCGCGGCAAGCCGGCACACAAGGCGCTCGACCTGGGCTGCGCCTCGGGGCGCGCCACTTTCGAACTGGCACGGCATTTCGATCACGTCACCGGCATTGATTTTTCTGCCCGCTTCATCGGCCAAGGTGTGCAACTTGCTGAACAAGGAGCGTTGCGCTACACGTTGACGGATGAGGGTGAACTCGTTTTCTACAAGGAACGCACCCTGACCGGTCTTGGCTTTGAAGGCATCAAGCATAAAGTAGAGTTCTACCAAGGTGACGCGTGCAACCTCAAGCCGTTGTTCTCAGGTTATGACCTTATTCTTGCAGCCAATCTGATTGATCGTCTGTACGACCCGGCCAAGCTTCTTACCACCATTCATACCCGGCTGAATCCCGGTGGCCTGCTGCTGATCGCTTCACCCTATACCTGGCTGAAGGAACACACCAAACGAGAAGCATGGATAGGCGGGTTCAAGCGCGATGGTGAAAGCTTCGGTACTCTGGATGGCCTGAAAGAAATTCTGGGCAGTCATTTCAGGCTGGTTCAAGGACCGCAGGAAGTACCCTTTGTCATCCGTGAAACCCGGCATAAATTCCAGCACACATTATCGGAAGTGACGATCTGGGAGCGGGTTGCTTGAGTTTCGACTTCAGTCGTGACATCAGCCGTAGCGGAAGCGCCAGTCTTAAATATGACGGACGGCAGAACATGTTCGGCACGGCAGAGGTCATCCCGCTGTGGGTTGCCGATATGGATTTCCCTGCACCGCCAGCCGTAACCGAAGCACTTGCTGCGCGCGCCGCCCATCCCATCTATGGTTACACCATCTATCCGGATAGCCTGTACCAGGCACTGATACACTGGCTAAAACAACGCCATGGCTGGGAAGTGCAGCGCGAATGGATCGTGATGTGCCCCGGGGTGGTGCCTACGCTGCACGCGGCGGTCATGGCTTACGCCGGGCCGGGCGCCTCGGTCATCGTGCAACCGCCGGTGTATTTCCCCTTTTTCTCCGCCGTCACCAGCACCGGCGGACAACTGATACTAAACCCATTGCGCCTGGAGAACGGTCGCTACACTATCGACTTTGATCACCTGGAGCAGTGCGCGGCAGGGGCGCGGCTGCTACTGTTGTGCTCCCCGCACAACCCGGTTGGCAGGGTATGGAGCAAATCCGAACTGGAGCGCCTGCTGCAAATCGCGGAAAAACATGAGCTGGTCGTGTTCTCGGACGAGATCCACGCTGATCTGGTCTACCCTGAAAACAAACACTGCACGCTCTCACTGCTGGCCGAAAATTCGCCCAACATTGTTACCGCCGTCGCCCCCAGCAAGACTTTCAATATCCCCGGCCTGAATCTTTCTGTGCTGATCGTGCCGGACCAGGAGCGCCGCACGGCAATTGTGCAGGCATTCGACACGATGCACGTCAGTGCATCCAATCCCTTCAGCATCGTCGCCTTTGAGGCTGCTTACCGGGAAGGAGAGGCATGGCTGGATGAATTGCTGGTCTACCTGCGGGATACGCGAGATTTCGTCGAGAAATACCTGACTACCCATCTCCCGGAAATCCGGCTTATCCAATCGGAAGGCACCTATCTGCTATGGCTGGATTGCCGCGCGCTGGGGACTGCATTGGGGAAAACCGATGCACAACTCAAACATTTCTTCGTGCATGAGGCCCATGTAGGCATGAGTCCCGGCGCTCTGTTCGGCGAGACCGGCAGCGGTTTCATGCGCATGAATATCGGTGCGCCGCGCCATGTCATTGCGGCAGCTCTGGAAAATATAAAAAAAGCGCGATATGGGACTTAGTGAGGGGCATATCGGAACTGATTCTGACACCAGGGATTCATTTGACTTGCCGATTCATGGCTAAGGCTTTACATTGACTGGGGCCGGGTGCCTCAGTATAATTCGCCTTCTTTTTATCGGGGGTATAGCTCAGCTGGGAGAGCGCTTGCATGGCATGCAAGAGGTCAGCGGTT
>CAKKRD010000060.1 GCA_919902515.1 Nitrosomonadaceae bacterium
CTGGCCGAGCCGAAGTGGAAAGGGCGGCTGTGCCTGCGCTCTTCCAAGAAGGTGTACAACCAGTCGCTGGTGGCAATGATGATCGCCGAGCACGGCGAAGCCAAAGCCGAGCAGATCGTGCGCGGCTGGGTCGCCAATCTCGCCACCGATCCGTTGTCCGACGATACCCGCGCGATGGAATTCGTCGCCGCCGGGAAATGCGACGTGACGCTGGTCAATACCTATTATTACGGCCGCCTGCTGGCAAAGAATCCCGCGTCGCCGCTGGCGATTTTCTGGCCCAATCAGGCCGGCAGCGGCGTGCACGTCAACGTTTCCGGCGCGGGCATCACCAAGTATGCCAAGAACGAAGCGGCGGCGATCAAGCTGCTGGAATTCCTGTCGATGGAAAAAGCGCAACACCTGTACGCCGAGGTGAACATGGAGTATCCGGTCAATCCCAGAATCAAGCCGGATGAAGTGGTCGCCGCGTGGGGCAGCTTCAAGCAGAACCCGATGAACGTAGCCACCGCCGGTGAATTGCAGGCAGCAGCGGTCAAGCTGATGGATCGGGCCGGCTACCGCTAAGGCAGCGCAGGTGAAGGATGAGACGCTCAGTGTTGCGGTGCAGAATGGAAAT
Organism: Nitrosomonadaceae bacterium; assembly: GCA_919902515.1. Taxonomy (GTDB): domain Bacteria; phylum Pseudomonadota; class Gammaproteobacteria; order Burkholderiales; family Nitrosomonadaceae; genus VFJL01. The sequence continues at coordinate 620 of CAKKRD010000060.1, forward strand.
ACGCTAACCGGTTTTTCCCGCTTCCCCTCTTCGAGCCGGCGCCCCGCATCCGGCTGGCGCCTGATCCCGTTTCTGGTGGCCGCGCTGGTGCTGATCCCAATCGGCACTGTCCTTTCCTCGTTCTTTTCCCCGGCCAGCGATATCTGGCAGCATCTGGTCGAAACCACCCTGCCCGGCCTGCTGGTCAATACTTTCTGGCTGGCGCTGGGCGTGGTCAGCGGCACCGCGCTGCTGGGCGTGAGCCTCGCCTGGCTCACCGCAGTCTGCGAATTTCCGGGACGCAAATTCTTTTCCTGGGCGCTGTTGCTGCCACTCGCGGTTCCCGCTTACGTCACTGCCTTCGTGGTGCTGGGGCTATTCGATTTCACCGGCCCGCTGCAGACCGCATTGCGCTCGTGGCTGGGGCCGGACTCGTGGTTTCCGGAAGTACGCGGCAGGCTGGGTGTGATCACGGTCATGGTGCTGGCGTTTTATCCGTATGTCTATCTGCTCGCGCGCAATGCTTTTCTCACGCAGGGCAAGCGTTCGCTGGAAGCCGCGCAGTCGCTGGGCTTCAACCGCACGCAAGGATTCTTCAAGGTGGCGCTGCCGATGGCGCGGCCGTGGATCGCGGGCGGGGTGATGCTGGCGCTGATGGAAACGCTGGCGGATTTCGGCACGGTGGCGGTATTCAATTACGACACTTTCACTACTGCCATTTACAAGGCGTGGTTCGGCATGTTCTCGCTGTCGGCCGCGTCGCAACTGGCTTCGCTGCTGCTTGTCATCGTCTTTGCCTTGATCGTGGTGGAGCAGCAGGTGCGTGCGCGCATGCGCTATGCCGAGACCAAGCAGAGTGCGCGCGCCGACCGCATTGCGCTCGGCGGCTGGCACGCCACGGCGGCGACCGCGCTGGCGCTGGGCACGCTGTTTTTTGCTTTCCTGCTGCCGGTCGGGCAACTGGGTATCTGGGCGGCAAGCAGCTTCGCGCAGGATTTCGACTCGCGTTATCTGGAGTTTCTCTGGCATTCGCTGCTGCTGTCCGCGCTCGCTGCGTTGCTGACCTGTACGGTGGCGCTGCTGCTGGTGTACGCAACGCGGCGCCATCCCGATGCGGCCACGCGCAATGCCGTGCGCATTGCCACCCTCGGCTACGCCCTGCCCGGCACGGTGCTGGCAGTGGGCATGTTTGTGCCGCTGGCCGGGCTGGACAACTGGCTCGGGGAAATGGCGCTGCAACTGTTCCAGATCGAGACCGGGCTGCTGATCCAGGGCACGCTCGCGATCATGCTGCTCGCCTACATGACGCGCTTTCTCGCGGTGAGCCACAGCCCGATCGACAGCGCCATGCAGCGCATCACCGGCAGCATCGACGAAGCGGCGATGAGTCTGGGCCTGAACGGCTGGGCAATGCTGCGGCGCGTGCATCTGCCGATCCTGAAAAGCGGCATCTTCACCGCCGCCACGCTGGTATTCGTCGACGTGATGAAAGAAATGCCGATTACCCTGATGACCCGGCCGTTCGGTTGGGATACGCTGGCGGTGCGGATTTTTGAAATGACTGCGGAAGGCGCCTGGGAACAGGCCGCGCTGCCGGCAGTGGCGCTGGTACTGGCGGGGCTGGTGCCGATCATTTTGTTTATGCGGCAAACGGAAAAATAATTTCATGCAACCGCTGCTCGAACTGAAAAATATCCGGCAAGCTTACGGCCAGCAACTGGTGGTAAACGATTTGTCGCTGGCGCTGGAGAAAGGCCAGATCGGCTGCCTGCTGGGGCCGAGCGGCTGCGGCAAGACCACGGTGTTGCGCTGCATTGCCGGGTTCGAGCCGGTGCTGGCAGGAGAGATCCTGCTGAACGGTATCAAGGTAAGCGGTGGCGGTGTTTTCCTGCCGCCGGAACAGCGGCACATCGGCATGGTGTTTCAGGATTACGCATTGTTTCCGCATCTCACTGTTAGCGCCAACATCGGCTTCGGCTTACACCGCATGCCGAAAAGCGAGCGGGCGCCGCGCGTCGACGAATTGCTGCAAACCGTGGGCCTGGCTGATGTGGCTGGCAAATATCCGCACGAACTTTCCGGTGGCCAGCAGCAGCGCGTGGCGCTGGCACGCGCACTGGCGCCGCGGCCCGATCTGCTGTTGCTGGACGAGCCTTTCTCCAATCTGGATGTGAGCCTGCGTGAACGTCTAAGCCTGGAAGTGCGCGAGATCCTCAAGAGCCAGAATGCCACCGCCATTCTGGTGACGCACGATCAGAACGAGGCTTTCGCCATTGCCGACGAGATCGGCATCATGCATCGCGGCGAAATCCAGCAATGGGACAGCGCCTACAATCTGTATCACCGCCCCGCCAACCGTTTCGTCGCGGACTTCATCGGCCAGGGCGTGTTCCTGCCCGGCAAGGTGCTGGACCCGCAGCGGGTGGAAATCGAACTGGGGGTGCTGACCGCGGACATTCCGCATCAATGCGCGCCGAATGACCAGGTGTGCGGCAAGGGTTGCGAGGTGGACGTGCTGCTGCGCCCGGACGACATCGTGCACGATGATGCCAGCCCGTTACAGGCAGTGGTGCTACACAAGGCTTTTCGCGGCGCCGATATCCTGTATACGCTAAGCCTGCCGAGCGGCGCCAGCGCGCTGTCGCTGGTACCCAGCCACCACAACCATGCCATCGGCGAGAAGATCGGCATCCGCCTGGAAGCGGATCATGTGGTGGCGTTCAGCCCGTTGGTTGGCGAGTAGCAGCGCCGGATAGGGGTCGAGAAAGGTTCTCACCCTCCCCGCCCTCCGAACCGTGCGTGCGGTTCTCCCGCACACGGCTCTCCAGTCAGTGGTTTCCTCATCGGGATTGGCTCGCTAACATTCGGGCCTCTGTCATGGTGAACAGCCCCAATTCAGCGAAGTAGGCATTTGGCCAGCGACTGTGATCGGCGTGACACTTCCCAAAGCCCGGTCGCTTTTCCTGCTTGCGCAGTATCGCCCGTAATCGTCGTCGGATGAATCCATCCAGCCTTGGAAACTCCCAGCGGTCGGCGTGCTTGAAGTAGCCATACCAGCCTCTGATCATCGGGGTGAGGTCGGCATCCACTACGTGGGTATAGCCTTCCTTGAGATACCTATCTACTTC
>CAKKRD010000061.1 GCA_919902515.1 Nitrosomonadaceae bacterium
CAAAGACTAAATAGTCTGCCTGTATTGCCGCGCCGCTCCCCCTTTTGCCGGGGAGCAGTGCGGCACTTCTCGCTAAATCCTTAACTTTTCATCTTGTCCCGTTCAATCAGCGCATAGGCTGAATGATTGTGGATGGATTCAAAATTCTCAGATTCCACTATGTAGGCGTCAATACGCGAGTCCCTGTTCAGGGCTGCAGCGACGTCGCGCACTAGGTCTTCGACGAATTTGGGATTGTCGTAGGCTTTTTCGGTGACATATTTCTCATCGGGGCGTTTCAGCAGTCCATAGAGTTCGCATGACGCATGGTCTTCCGCCATCCGTACCATGTCCTCGATCCAGACAAAACAGTTGGTACGCACGGAAATCGATATATGGGAGCGCTGATTATGCGCGCCATAGTCGGAAATTTTCTTGGAACACGGACACAGGCTGGTTACCGGAACCACTACTTTCATGGTGAATTCGTAGCGTCCCTTCTTTATCTCTCCGATGAAAGTAACTTCGTAGTCCAGCAGGCTTTTTACCCCGGAAACCGGGGCCGATTTATTGATGAAGTAGGGAAAGGTCATCTCAATGTGACCGGATTCCGATTCCAGCTTCTTTACCATGGCCCACAGGATGCTCTCGAATGATTCCACGGAAATCTCACGTTCGTGGCCGTTGAGTATCTCCACGAAACGCGACATGTGAGTACCCTTGAAGTTATGCGGCAGACCCACATACATGTTGAACACGGCTACGGTATGCTGAACGCCGCCATCTTTGTCGGCTACCTTCACTGGGTGGCGGATGGCCTTGATCCCGACTCTATCGATCGCTATATGTCTTGTGTCTGGGGTGCTTTGCACATCGGCAATGGGGAAGTCAACCTGTTTATTCATGATGTTTATCTCCTACAGAGGAAGTGCCAGCAGGTATTAATTGTAGCCCGAGAAAATAGTTGAGGAAACTACTCGGATAATTTTAACCGGACGGACTTAATGATACCGGTCTTGTCCAGACCACAATCTGCCAGCATCTGTGCAGGATCGCCCTGATCGATGAAAATATCCGGCAGACCCAGTTGCAGCATCGGGATGGCGATGCCCTTGCTTTCCAGAGATTCTACTACCGCACTGCCTGCTCCTCCCATGATAGTGTTTTCTTCAATCGTCACCAGCAGCTTGTAGTCTGCTGCCAGAGATTCGACCAGATCATCATCCAACGGCTTGACAAAGCGCATGTTGACTACGGTGGCATTAAGCTCTTCCGCTGCTTCCATACAGGGTTTGAGCATGCTGCCGAAAGCCAGCAGCGCAACTTTTTCCCCCTTGCGGCGAATTTCGCCACGGCCTAGCGGCAGCGCCTGCATTTCTTTTTGTGTCGCCACGCCGGTTCCTGTGCCGCGCGGATAGCGGACCGCCGTCGGTGTATTCATTTGGAATGCAGTGTAGAGCATCTGACGGCATTCATTCTCGTCTGCAGGGGTCATCACCGTGATATTGGGAATGCAGCGTAAATAGGTCAAATCAAAGCTGCCGGCATGGGTAGGGCCATCTGCCCCCACCAGTCCGGCGCGGTCGATGGCGAACACTACCGGCAAGTTCTGGATGGCAACATCGTGAATCAGCTGGTCGTAAGCCCGCTGCAAAAAGGTTGAGTAAATTGCTACTACCGGTTTCATCCCGTCGCAGGCTAAGCCTGCGGCAAAAGTGACCGCATGCTGCTCAGCGATGCCGACATCGAAATAACGATCGGGATACTCCTGGGAAAACCTCACCAGTCCCGAGCCCTCACGCATCGCCGGAGTGATTGCAACCAGGCGTTGGTCCAGTGCTGCCATGTCGCACAACCAGTCACCGAAAATCTGAGTATAGGTTGGCTTGCCGGCAGCCTTGGATACGATACCCGCATCCGGATCAAACTTGGACACGCCGTGATAGAGAATGGGGTCGTCTTCCGCCGCCTGGTAGCCTGCACCTTTGCGGGTCACGACATGCAGGAACTGGGGGCCGTCGAGGTGTTTGATGTTGTTGAGCGTAGTTACCAGCACGTCAAGATCATGACCATCAATAGGGCCGATGTAGTTGAAACCAAATTCTTCAAACAAGGTGCTGGGCGTCACCATGCCCTTTACATGTTCTTCGGCGCGCTTGGCCAGTTCCAGCACGGGCGGCACTACCCCCAGCATTTTCTCGCCCGCCCGCCGCGCTGTCGCATAGAACTGTCCGGACATGAGTTTGGCGAGATAGTTGTTAAGCGCCCCTACCGGGCGTGAAATCGACATATCGTTGTCGTTCAGTATCACCAGCAGATTAGTGTTCATAGCACCGGCATTGTTTAAAGCCTCGAATGCCATGCCCGCGCTCATGGCGCCATCACCGATTATGGCTACTGCACACCGGTCTATTCCCTCCAACTGCGCCGCCACTGCCATGCCAAGCGCGGCGCTGATAGAGGTGCTGGAATGCGCCGTACCAAAGGCATCATATTCGCTTTCGTCGCGCCGCGGGAATCCTGCGACACCGCCATGCATACGTAATTTCTTCATACCTTCACGGCGACCAGTGAGGATTTTATGAGCATAAGTCTGGTGACCGACGTCCCATACCAACCGGTCATGCGGCGTGTTGAACACGTAGTGCAGTGCGATGGTCAATTCGACCGTACCAAGATTGGAGGAAAGATGTCCGCCAGTTTTCGCCACCGATTCGACCAGGAATTTGCGTAACTCATTGGCGAGTTGCGGTAGCGCTTTGCGTTCCAGCATGCGCAACTGAGAAGGGGTATTGATGGTATCAAGCAGTGGATACATTTGAATCCTGAAGATTAAAAATTGCTCACTATGAAAAACACAGCATCAAAACTCTCGCTGAATGATGAAATCAGTCACTTGACGTAACCGCTCTGCGGTTGCGTCGAAACCCTCCAGCGCCTGATAGGCATCACGCCTCAACTCCTCGGCTAGTTCACGTGCCCGGCTAGTCCCTAGTATGCTTACATACGTTGGCTTGTTGTGTTCAGCATCTTTACCGGCAGTCTTGCCCAAGGTTGCGGTGGTTGCCTCTGCATCGAGCACGTCGTCCACTACTTGGAATGCGAGGCCAATATGTTTGGCGAAATGATCGAGACTTTCCAGTTGCGCTTCATTCAGACTACTGCCACAGCGGGCGCCCAGCATTACTGCAGCACGGATGAGCGCTCCAGTCTTATGGATGTGCATAAACTCCAGTTCCGGCAGACTCAATGTCTTGCCGACGTTGGCGAGGTCAATCGCTTGTCCACCTGACATGCCGCGTGACCCCGCTGCTTGCGCCAGCCGTTTGATCATTTCCAGTTGAACTTGCGGGGTATCCGCCAAGCGATATTCAGCCAGTAATTGAAAAGCCAGACTTTGCAAACTATCACCTACCAGCAACGCAGTGGCTTCATCGTATTCCACATGACATGTGGGTTTGCCCCGCCGCAGCACGTCGTCATCCATACAGGGCAGGTCGTCATGCACCAGCGAGTAAGCATGAATCAGTTCTACTGCAGCGGCAACGATAGTTACACGTTCTTCACTGGCTCCACTCAACTCTCCGGCGGCAAAGGCAAGCAGTGGGCGTACTCGCTTTCCTCCACCCAGGACGGCATAACGCATAGCCTCGTGCAGACGTTCGGGGGCAATATTCGCGGTGGGAAGCAGAGTCTGCAAGGAGGTTTCTATGCATACTTGACGGCTTCTCGCCCAGTCCTGGAAATCAGCGATCATCAATACTAGATGGGGAGAAGTTTTTAAGTGTACCAGCCTCGAGCAGACGCACCTGCTGCTGTGCGTCCTGTAACTTGGACTGACAGTATTGCAGCAACTCTGCGCCACGTTTGTGGGCTGAGAGCGAAACCTCAAGCGGCATTTGTCCCGTTTCCATTTCACCCACAATACTTTCCAGTTCAGTTAATGCTGCTTCAAAACTTTCCGGCCGCGAGGATTTGACGTGTTTGGCAAGCTTTGTCATGATAAGCACAGTGTCACAGAGAGAGCAGCTTTCTTTCCGAAAGCTGCAAAAATAACGCAATAAGCGGGGTCAGGTCAATTAAATACGTGAAACTTTCTTCAGTTCGGCCCTCTAAACTGGGTTATGGATGTTTCTGGGAGGTATAAAACCTCTTGCACTGACTATTATTATATTAGATTAGATTGGGTCAACTTTTCGTGCGGTAATGTTTCCTAACCTGTTGGGAAGATATACAGTATCAATATGTCTAATTTTGTTGATGTTTCGCAACTGATGCAAGCACCGGTGCAGTTGCCGGTCGACTGGTATCTCGATCTCCGTATTCTTGAGTTGGAAATGCGCCTCCTGTTCGATCAGGGGAGCGGCTACGTTGGCCATGAAACCATGCTGCCGAACATCGGCGACTACCAAGTGCTGGAGTGGATGGGTGATGCCAAGGTGCTGGTACGCAACAAAAATGGCATCGAGCTGCTATCTAACGTCTGTCGCCACCGGCAAGCTCTGTTGCTCAAGGGTCGCGGCAATGCCAGAAACATCGTTTGCCCCGTGCACCGCTGGACTTACGATGTGGCTGGCAAGCTACTGGGAGCGCCCCACTTTCCTGACAATCCTTGTCTTGATCTTGGCAAGACTCCGCTACAGAACTGGAATGGACTGCTGTTTGCGGGCAAGCGCGATGTCGCGCGCGACATGACCAACCTGGGTGTCTTGAAGGATTTCGATTTTTCCGGCCATGTGCTGGAACGGGTGCAGATAGAGGAATACGCCTGCAACTGGAAAACTTTTATCGAGGTATACCTGGAAGACTATCACGTCGAGCCATACCATCCGGGCCTGAGTAGTTTTGTCAATACTGGCGAGTTGAAATGGGAGTTTGGCGACTGGTACAGCGTGCAGACAGTGGGTGTCAATCACGCTCTGGTTCGCCCGGGTACGCCGGTTTATGCCAAGTGGCACGAGCAGTTGTTGCGGCAGACCGCAGGTAGGGTGCCGACTCACGGCGCCATCTGGATGCTCTACTATCCGAATGTCATGCTGGAATGGTACCCTCACGTACTCATTATTAGTACGTTATTGCCAGCAGGAACAGAGCGTTGTACCAACGTGGTCGAGTTCTATTATCCTGAGGATATTGCCTTGTTCGAGCGCGAATTTGTCGAGGCGGAGCAAGCAGCTTATCGCGAAACCGCAGTCGAAGATGACGAAATTTGTAAACTGCTGACTGCTGGACGCCGTGCTCTATATAAGCAGGGTATCAACGAAACCGGTCCTTACCAGTCGCCAATGGAAGATGGCATGGTGCACTTCCATGAATTTCTGCGGCGGGAAATCGAGCCATATATTTCTTGATCATGTATTGGAATTGAATATTGCGGGGGCACGGTAAATCATACCGCTGCAAACCCGCTGTTCCTACCTATGAACTACTGATGCGCTCTCTCTGGATGCTCGTTGCCAGCTTTCTGTTCAGTTGCATTGGCATGTTGGTGAAGCTCGAGGCGGCATATTTTTCCAGCATTGAACTGGTGTTCTACCGTTCACTTGGTGATTTATGCGCTAGTCCGCATCCAACGGCTCCCCCTTCTCACCGTGCACTGGAAGAGCCACTGCTGGCGCGGATTTTCCGGTCTTGGCGCATTACTGATGTTTTTCTTTTGTATTGTGCAACTGCCGCTGGCTACGGCAGTGACGCTCAATTACACCTCGCCGCTATTTCTCGCCCTGTTCACTACTGTAATCCTGAAAGAGCATTTCCATGGGCTGCTTGTCGTGGCGGTGGTGCTGGGATTTGTCGGTGTGACTCTACTGCTACGCCCGATTTTGCAGGAAGACCAATGGAGTGCAGGATTGATTGGTTTATTTTCTGGTTTTCTCTCCGGCGTCGCCTACCTCAATGTCAAAAAACTCGGTAGCCTGGGTGAATCTGATTGGCAGGTAGTATTTTATTTTTCGTTGATTTGCATCGCAGTTACCGGTGGGTGGATGTTGCTCGATACTTTTCATGCCCTCACGTTGGATAATGTGTCGCTGTTGCTCGGTATTGGCATTACTGCAACGTTTGCGCAACTTGCATTGACCCGGGCCTACCGCACTGGAAGAACTCTAGTGGTGGGTGCTCTGGCCTACAGTACTGTGATATTTTCCAGTCTTTGGGGCATTCTGATCTGGAACGATGTGCTGCCACCGTCAGCATGGTTGGGCATGGGGCTGATAGTGGCTAGCGGGTTGCTGAGCCTCAGAGTCGCACCGCCGCCGGTACGTGAGTAATGCAAACAGGGTTTGCACTGTGGCGGGTTGTTGCCTATGATGAGCCGGTTATCTTTTTGGAACGAGTCCATGATTACTATTCAGAAAACCGGCAATTTGATTACCGTCGCTGCCCTCGGCGAATTCACCCTGGCCGACTACAAAGAGTTCGAAGAGCAGGTGCTCTACAAGTTTCATTTCGATGGCAAGGCAAACCTGCTATTCGATTGGCGCGACATGGTGAGTTACACCGTCGACGTTGCATGGGAAGAGATCAAATTCGCGCGCGAACACGGCAGCGAATTCAACCGGGTTGCGGTGGTCACCAACAACCAATGGCAAGCCTGGAGCATCTGGGTATCCAATCTCTTCATCGGTGCAGATGTCAGGGTATTTGGCGATTACGACGAAGCAAAGGCTTGGGTGACAGCCTGAGACGGTCTGTATTCGGAATCCCCGGACTCAAAACCTGGGCGGCATGTTACGAGGGAATAAAATAGTCTTAGTCTTGCGCGCGAAAGTCTCTAGTGAGGAAATTTTAGCCGGGATTTGATCGAATCTAAGGCTGTTGACTGGTTGTTGTCCAGGATGGCTGGTTTTCTATTAACAGAGCTTCTTGCAAAAGTCCCTGAGCGAGTGGTCGCGATTAGCGCGGTTCGCCGCTCAGGGTGATTTTTTTGTTGATCACCCCTATTTCTGCGGCCTGCTCAGACCCAAATCATCATTTTGCCCTCATTATGGCGATACCTCTCCACGCACCGCCTGATGGCGGCACCCGCGCAGGTGTCCCGATGCTTCTTGCCGCGGCTACGTGAGCAAGCGCAACAACTGGTCCGCCGTCAGCCCCAGGAGGCCAAACATAAGGTGGCTCATCACCTTGGTGTGGCCTCTGACCCAGACCTGCCTGCCACCGAATTCATTCTTGAGCCGCGCATTCGCGCGCTCAGCCTGGCTGCGTTCCTTGTAGCGCTGCTTCTGCGCCGGGTCAAACTCAATTTTCTCGCCCCCGCGCGGGTTGTGATCAATGAGCGGCACATGCCCCAAACTGCGGCTGTGGCTCCGAATCTCCACGCTGCAATAGGCAGCGTCCATCAGGTCATAGCAGTGGGTTACCCGCCCTTGAGTCATCAGCGCCAAGGGGATCGCTGTCTGGCTGTCATGTACTGAGGCACTGGTGAGCAGCGCGCTCACCACGACGCCGCAGTCGGCCGTGTCCAGGTGCAGTTTGTAGCCGTTCCAACTGATCTTGTAACCTTGCGCGTTGCACTTGGTGCCACGATCACATGCCTTGGGCAGCATGGCCAGCATCTCGCTCAAGCTCTGGCCCAGTTGTCGCGCAATCATCTTGAGCTTGGGCTCGCGCACCTCGTCCTTACGCGGACGGCCACGCTTCGCCTGGGCAACCGGTTTGATCTTCTCCTTGCTTGCCGGCTTCTCTCGCGCCGCGATCGCCGTGCCGTCCCGACTGATGTGGCCAATCAGCGCTTGGCCCAGATGTTCCTTTACCAGCGCTTCATGCACTCGCTGCGCCAGCTTCGCCTGCGCGAATTCGTCAAAGGCCCGTGAGAAGGTCGATGGGGCGGGCATCCGCTTCCACATCGAAAAACCGCATATCCACCGCAGCGCCCGGTCCACCTTTAACCGTTCGATCAACGCCTCTGTCGTCGTTAAGCCCAGTACCGCTTTGGCTACAAACGCGCTCGCTAAAGCACCCCGATCATGTGGCGGGCGGCCCACACCAGGTCGATTCGACAAATTCTTCGATCCGCACCCATTCCAGCGTGTGGATCACCTTCTCCAACCTCGGCGTGAGTGGCCCAACTTCCGATCTCAGCTCGGGCATCAACTCCTGCTGAACGACCGACCACCGTTGCATTATCAATCCGCGTTGCGTAGTATTCATTTTGGGCGTAGATGTTTGTCTCGATAACTCACATCATGCCAGCAGTTGCGCCCAACCCCTTCTTTCGCCTCTGCATGTGAAATAAATTCTGCTCATCAAGTGAGTTTTGCAAGAGCCTCAACAGAGATAGAATTATTTCCCGGATTTCTGTTGCAAAAAAGCAACACATTATCCTTTTAATCTGCAAAATTTCTTTATATTGGTACAGAACTCATCCAGAATGGCTTCCTAGCTTCCTAGCTTCCTGTGGGCTCTGCACGATTGTGTGTCATTTGAAGATACGGTAGTCATTATCAGGTGAGTTACGATATTTCGGTACGCCAATTTATGAATGTATCATACCGAAACAATGATAGCGCCTTGACAGTGAAATCCACTTTAAGATAAGCTACGCAACTAGTTAAATTAACGCATTTATTTTGTTATTGGACGATACTGGCAATACTGAGCGCTACCTAAAAATTTTTAGGCAGCGGGTTGCGCTGTAGTCATAAACAACAACGTACCTGACCAGAATTCTTTATAAGAAAGATGACAAGCACCATTAATTTGGAGGGGAAGACCTTGAGTTCAACAATAACCAAGTTGAACGCTCCGCTAACGCAAGCGTTTGATTCTCAATTATCAAGCGAATTGCCGCTAGCAGCAGCCCCAACACCAACGACGTGCAACGTACAAGCTCAGCGGTTGGCGGACTTCGACACCCTAACGGCGGCCTTGGAATACGCGGCAAGCGGAACCACTGGGTTTAATTTTTATGATGCCAAGGGGAGCCTGCGTTCGGTTCTTCCCTACCAGGCATTAAAGCAAAACGCCCTGACCTCGGCGCAGCGTCTGTCAGGCCTTGGTCTGGCTCGTGGTGATCGTGTGGCACTTATTGCCGACACCACACCGGAGTTTGTCGAGTTGTTCTTCGCTTGTCGCTATGCCGGGCTAATTCCTTTCGCGATGCCAGTTCCGGTCAATCTCGGCAGTCATGTGGTATATGTCCAACAACTTCGTGGAATACTCGAAGGCAGTAAAGCAAGCGCTGCGCTGGCTAACGTAGATTATATTAACTTTCTCAGAGAGGCTGCTGAAGGGGTGCAAGGGTTGCAATGGGTTGGGACACCTGAGGAGCTGGGGAAACTGCCCGCTCTGGATGTGACGCCACAGCCAAACCACCCTGATGAAATTGCTTACCTCCAATTTACCTCAGGCAGCACCCGTGCTCCGCGCGGAGTCATCATTACCGAACGAGCATTGATGAGTAACCTACAGGGGATTGTTCGTAGCGGGTTGGAGATACGCCTTGGTGATCGCTGTGCATCCTGGCTGCCCTTTTATCATGATATGGGGTTGGTGGGTATGGTGATGGCACCGATGGTTGCGCAGGTCTCTGTCGACTATTTGGCTACGCGCGATTTTGCAATCAGGCCGCTGCAATGGTTGAAGCTGATCAGCCGCAACCGTTCTACGGTTGCATTCAGTCAACCATTCGGCCTCAAACTCTGCACTCTGCGGGTTCGTGATTCTGACCTGGAAGATCTCGATCTTAGTTGCTGGCGTGCAGCGGGCGTTGGTGCAGAAATGATACGACCAGATACCTTAAGAAATTTTGCAGAGAAATTTGCCCCGGCAGGCTTTGATGCACGCGCCTTCCTGCCTTGCTATGGTCTGGCGGAATCAACCCTTGCGGTTACTTTTTCCAAAGTTGGCGAAGGTTTCAAGAGCTTACAGATTGATGCTGGAATGCTAGTGGATAGGAAGATGGCGGTACGGTTGCAAGCGGAAGGCAGGAAATACAACGAGTTTGTGAACTGTGGCCGTGCTCTGCCGGGACATATGGTCAAGGTTGTCGACGATGCAGGGCAGGAGTTATCTGACCTGAAGCTGGGCAGCGTGCTGGTGAATGGCAGCAGCATCATGACGGGTTATTTCAATAACCCAGAAGACACCCGGAAAACGCTGCAGCCCGGCCATTGGCTGGATACCGGTGATCTTGGTTTTCTCTTTGAAGGGGATCTGTATGTTACTGGTCGCCGCATAGATGTCATTATTGTTAACGGGCGCAATATACGCGCTCAGGATATAGAAGAACTTGCCGAGCAACAGCCTGAGGTAAGAACCCGGGAAGCATCTGCCTTTGGTATAACCGACGCCAACGACGCGACGACAATCGTGCTGGTCATAGAGTGCCGTCTGACTTCAGTAACGGATCGGCAGTCTCTTACCAGCCGGCTGCAACGACTGGTGTATATGGCATTTGGCGTTAACTGCCTGGTTGAACTGGTCCCGCCACACACCCTGCCGCGCACTTCTTCCGGGAAGCTGTCGCGCTTTGCTGCTCGCCAGGGTTTCATACAACGGACAAACCTGACAGATCATCAGCTATCAGTCGAGTCCGGAGACAAATAGCCAGCATATGCCTGGATTGTCGGTAGCAGTAACTGGTGCCACAGGTTTCATTGGTCGCGTACTGCTGCAATCCTTAGTCAGAGATGGGTGGGAAGTCCGCGCATTGACCCGGCGTTCCCAAACTGGGGATGGATCCATTACGTGGATTCAGGGTGATCTGGACGATCCGGCCGCGTTACAGAATCTGGTTCAAGGTGTTTCTGCTGTTGTACATTGTGCCGGCCAAGTTCGGGGCAGTTCTCTCGATGATTTCACCCGCACCAATGTGGAGGGTACCGCCAATCTTGTGCGCGCCTCGACACAGCAGGACATACCACCTCGTTTCCTCCTCATATCCTCACTTGCAGCCAGACAGCCGGAACTCTCCTGGTATGCGACCAGCAAACATTTGGCCGAACAGATCGTGGCTGACCATTCAGACCTTATGCCGTGCGTAGTTTTTCGCCCGACTGCGGTTTATGGGCCTGGTGACAAGGAAATGAGCCCACTTTTCAGAGCGACTCAGCGCGGCGTATTGCCCATGGTAGGACGCTCTGCCATGCGTTTTAGTTTGCTACACGTTAATGATTTGGTCGCGGCTATCCTCTGCTGGCTTGCCACCAAGGTTCCCATACATGGTGTTTACGAACTCGATGACGGAATGCCGGGGGGGTATGATGGTCACTCCGTGGCTGCCATTGCCCAGGATGTCTGGCAGCGGCCGGTACGCTGTCTGTTTTTACCGGCATCACTGGTTTCGATGACCGCGAATGTTAATTTGTGTCTGGCACGGTTGCTGCATTATTCGCCGATGCTGACACCGGGAAAAGTCAGGGAATTACAGCACCCGGACTGGGTATGCGACATCACTCCCTTGATTCAGGCATTACCAGATTGGCAGCCTTGCATGCGTCTGCGCGATGCTCTGCCGCAAGCGGCATAACCCGCATAACATTTAAAGCTATCCCAACCCATGTCAACTGATTACAGCGATATTCTGTCCAGGCTTTGTTTTCATCTTAAGCAATTTTCCAGCCCTGATGTGGTAATCGTACCTGAAACGGATCTGATCAATGAGTTGGCGATTGATTCCGTCAAGCTATTGAATTTGGTTATGGAAATCGAGGACGAGTTCGATATCTCCGTGCCGCTGAACGCCCTTGCGGATGTTCAGACCGTGCATGATCTTGCGAATTTAATTCACCACATAAAGTCTGCGAAATAATGAGTTTACTAGACAAGCTGGATGCAGTTGCCGCAGCCAGAAAAGCGCTGCTGCCGGAAGGGCTTGATGTGTTCGGCATGCCGATAGAAGAGGTCTACTCTGCGACAGAAGCAAGAGTTGGCGACCGTCGCATACTGTTTCTGGGTACGAACAACTATCTCGGACTTACTTTTGCACCCGAATGCCTGCAGGCGGCGCATGAAGCGCTTGATCGGGAGGGCACCGGCACCACCGGATCGCGCATGGCGAACGGCAGTTACAGTGGACACCGCGCACTGGAGCGGGAGTTTGCAGACTTTTACCAGTGCCACTCGGGTATTGTATTCACTACCGGTTATCAGGCAAATCTTGCCATGATCTCTGGTCTGGCAGGTGCGGGTGATGTGGTTCTGATTGATGGTGACTCGCACGCAAGTATCTATGATGGCTGCCGTCTGAGTGGTGCTGAAATAATCCGCTTCCGGCACAACGATGTGGCAGACATGGAAAAACGCCTCCGGCGCCTGGGGGAACGATCACAGTCCACACTGATCGTTGCTGAAGGCATCTACAGCATGCTGGGTGATCAGGCGCCGCTGGCAGAGATTGTCAGAATAAAAAATGCTTACAACAGCATTCTTCTTCTTGACGAGGCCCATTCGCTGGGAGTCTTGGGTAAAACTGGTCAAGGATTGGTGGAAGAAACGGGACTCATTGATGGGGTCGATTTCATCACGGGTACTTTCAGCAAAAGCCTCGGCAGTATCGGCGGCTACTGCGTGAGCAACCATCCGCAACTCGATCAGCTGCGCTATATCAGCCGCCCATACATATTCACAGCATCGCCTTCGCCGGCTACCATTGCATCAACGCGGGCAGCGCTCAAACTATTGCGCGATGGCACCGAGCTACGTCGGCAGCTCTGGCAAAATTCACGGCAACTCTATGCGCGGCTTGACGCGCTGGGCTATCAACTTGGACCGCAGCCCGGGCCGGTCATCGCGAACATACTGGATAGCCCCCAGCAGGCGCTGATGCTGTGGAAAGGTCTGCTGGATCATGGTATCTATGTCAATTTGATATTGCCGCCCGCTGCGCCCGAAGGGAAAGCACTGGTGCGTTGTAGTGTTAGTGCAGCCCACACCAGCGAACAGATGGATTATGTCGGAAATGTTTTTGCCGAGCTGCGCGAAAGTATCTTCCAGTGAAGTCTTGAGTGGTCCAGGGTGGAATCTCTGTTCCACGGAATGCGGAACACGTCCCTATATTCCAATCATAAGATAGTTGACCTGATGACATTAACCTGGTGTCGCGCCGTATCAACGTGAAAACCTAACAAATAGAATAACTGATAATCCGCGAAACCAGGCTATGCGCACCCTAGTCACCTATATCATGGTCTTCCCCCAGCGCAGTGCGTTTGTGCTGATTGCGCTGTTGGCAGCGGGCATCGCCGAGGGGCTCAGTCTGACTGCCCTGCTTCCTTTACTGTCAGTTGCCGTGGGTGACGCCAGCAGCTCAGACACCGGGCGGGCAGTGGTACAGGCCATGCAAAGGATCGGCATCGAGCCGACTATAAGCACGATGTTGCTGATCATCGTCGGCGGCATGATTACCAAAAGCCTGATATTGCTGTTAGCCAACCGGCAGGTTGGCTATACCGTAGCGCATGTCGCGAGCAAGCTGCGCCAGGAGCTGATCGAGGCGCTACTGGCCAGCCGCTGGCAGTATTATCTGCGGCAACCCGCAGGTTCACTTGCCAACTCGGTTGCCACGGAAGCATACCGGGCGGCCCAGGGTTTTGAACATGCCGCCAACGTCGTAGCTCTATCAATCCAAGTGATAGTCTATAGCACGGTTGCCTTGTTCATCTCATGGGAAGTAACCCTTGCTTCCCTCCTTCTCGGCGCAGTCATGTTGCTGGTACTGCAGAATCTGGTACGTGCCGCGCGCAGGGCGGGTAACAAGCAGACACACCTGCTGCGCCATCTATTGTCTTATCTGGCTGATGTGCTTGCATCGGTGAAATCGCTGAAGGCCATGGCACGGGATAACGTCGCTGATGCCATCCTCCGCGATGAAACCAAGCAACTGGAAAAAGCTACGCGTCGCGAAGTCATGAGCAGGGAAGCCTTATTGGCTCTGCAGGAACCCATACTTGCCACCTTGATCGCGGGCGGTTTGTATCTGGCCCTGGTGATGTGGCAGCTTTCCCTGCCTGCAGTGATGGTGATGGTGTTTCTGCTGACACGCATCCAGAGTCTGCTGAATAAAGCACAGCGGCGCTACCAGCATCTTGTGGCACAGGAAAGTGCCTATTGGGCATTACGCACAGCGATTGAAGAGGCGCGCGCCGCAGCCGAGAGAACCGCAGGTACGCAGCAGCCCACCCTGCAACAGGGAATCAGTTTGCGTCACATCAGTTTCGATTATGACAAGAAATCAATATTCCAGGATCTGAACATCGAGATACCCGTGAATTCATTTACCTCAATCACGGGGCCGTCAGGGGCAGGTAAGAGTACTTTGCTTGATCTGCTGTGCGGACTGGCCGAACCCAAGTCGGGTGAAATTCTCGTTGATGGGGTATCGCTGCGTGAAATAAACTTGCATCACTGGCGGCACATGATAGGTTATGTATCTCAGGACACCATCCTGCTGCACGATACGATTCTTAACAATGTCCTTATCGGCGCACCTGCTTTGACCCAAGCGGATGCAGAACAGGCGCTACGTCAGGCGGGTGCCTGGGATTTTGTCAGCGCTCTTCCGGAAGGTATGCAGACGGTTGTGGGCGAGCGTGGCGGACTTCTTTCTGGCGGGCAGCGTCAACGTATTGCGATCGCCAGAGCGCTTGCCCATCGACCGCTTTTCCTGCTGCTCGATGAGCCGACCAGCGCTCTGGATCCGGACAGCGAGAGGATAATTTGCGAAACACTCCAGAGGCTGGCACAGAGCCTTACCGTTATCGCAGTATCGCATCAGCCTGCCGTGATCAATGCTGCTGGCCGCATATTTGTTCTCTCCAAGGGTAAGGCGGAGTTATTGCTGCCCGGTACTGCCAATAACTTAGCTGCTGCATGTGGAGCTGTGTGAAGCTGCTCAAAACTGCTGTGACGTATTCATCTGCATGAACCGTTGGCAGGCAAAACCACTACTCAAGTTCAAAGGCTGAAACACTGACCGGAACATCCTGCCAGTAGCGCCGGTGTCGCGCACGCCAGGTTTCAACCGTGACAGTGTTGCCGGCAAAACGCAGCAGCACCGCGCCATCAGTATCACTGCGCAGCAGCCTGCTGCCCTGGGCGCGGTAGCGTTCCATCACTTCTTCTCGCGGGTGGCCAAAGCGATTGCGATAGCCGACGGTGAATATTGTCAGCGCGGGATCCACCTGCTGCACGAATTCCTCGATGGAAGAAGTCTTGCTGCCATGATGTGGCGCTACCAGCACGGTTGCAGAGAGCGCATCGCCGGCCCGGGCGAGCAGTTCGCGTTCGGATTTCTTTTCGATATCGGCGGGCAGCAGCACACTGCCGTGGACTGTGGTGATTTTCAATACGCAGCTTAAAGCGTTGGTCTTAAGCTTGGGGTTAGCGTAGTTTTGTTCCAGCGGATGCAGCATGTCGAAGCGCACCCCATCCCAGTTCCACGATTCGCCTGCACGACACATACGTTTATTGATAGTGGTTTGCTGAACTGGATGATCGGCTTTCAGGGATGACACCAGCCATTGCACCGGCACCGCATCCAGCACTGACAGCGCGCCGCCGCTGTGATCCGTGTCGGCATGGGATACGATCATGGTATCCAGTTGTCTGATGCCTTCGCCACGCAGGAAAGGGACAATGATGCGGTTGCCGCTATCGGCATCGGAATTGAAACCAGGTCCGGTATCGTAGAGCAGCGCATTATTTTCGGTGCGGGCCACGACTGCCAGCCCCTGGCCTACATCCAGCACGGTGAGCCACAATTCCCCGGCAGCCGGTCTCGGCGGCAGCAGCAGAAACATCGGCAACAGTGCCACCGCTCCCAGCCAGCGCGCGGGGAAGCCTGCGGCAAATCCCAATCCTCCTCCACCCGGCAACAACATCCAGACGATGCCAGCCATGCCCGCCGCTATGGTCCAGGGTGGCGGCGCATGCTGACTCCAGACTGCTTGCGGTACCTCGCTCAACCAGCGCAACAGCTCCATGCAGCCACTCAACGCCATGTGTGCAGGCAGCAACATGAAATCGAGCGGC
Source organism: Nitrosomonadaceae bacterium (assembly GCA_919902515.1). Lineage (GTDB taxonomy): Bacteria > Pseudomonadota > Gammaproteobacteria > Burkholderiales > Nitrosomonadaceae > VFJL01. The sequence goes on from CAKKRD010000061.1 coordinate 15,952, forward strand.
GGCAATGCCGCCAGCAGCGTTAGCGGAACCACCACCAGGCTCACCAGCGGGATGGCGATGGCATTGGCAATCGGCGAGACCAGTGACACCTGCTGAAACATTGCCAGTAACGGCGGGATCAGGCCAAGAGTGATCGCCCACTGCACCCGCGCCCAACCGGTCAACCAGTGCATTCTGCCGATGCGCCCGACCGTCACCAGCATGATGATCGCAATCGCACCGAAAGACAGCCAGAAGCCGGGGGAGAGCACTGCCCAGGGATCGAGCACCACCACCGCCAGCAAGGCCCAGGTCAGCACCGCTGTCGCAGAAGTCAGGCGTCCCAGCCACAAGGCGATAGCCACCACCGCGAGCATATAAACGGTGCGCTGCGCTGGTATCGCGAAACCGGCAAGTAATGCGTAGCCTAATGCCGCCGCCAGTCCGGTAACGGCTGCAGCTTTGCGTGCCGGCAGCCACAACGTCAGGTGATGGCTGCAGCGCCACAGCCAATATATCAGCGCGAATACCAGACTCGATACCATGGTCACGTGCAGCCCGGAGATGCTCATGAGATGGTTGACGCCGGTGCGCGTGAATACCTGCCACTGCTCCCGCGGAATGGCGCGTTGTTCGCCTATCGCCAGCGCGACCAGGACGCCGCTATAAGCATGATCGGGCAGCGCCTGAATGAATCGTTCACGAATCTCCTGCCGCAGGCGCTCAATCCGGTAAGCAGGCCGGTTAACCATTTCGTCCAGGCGCAAATTATCGTTAGCTTTGCGTACGTAACCGGTGGCACGGATGTTACGCTCCAGCATCGACGACTCGAAATCGAAACCGTGAGGGTTGCTGCTGCCATGCGGGCGCTTGAGCCGTGCTGTGAGCTGCCAGCGTTCACCTGCGTTGATCTGGGGCAGCAGGGCCTCGGCGTTGCCGGCATGCTTGCCGCGTTCCTTGTACCAGGCCAGTGAAATACGCGCGGGCACGATGGCGCCTTCGGTTAATACCTGCTCCACGTCGAATGTAAAGCGGGTAAAGAGTTCGTTGGTTTGCGGCAGTTCCGCCACTACCCCGACGAGCTGAATATCGCGTCTTTCCCATTCATGCGGCAGTGCATCAGCCAGCCGCCAGTGAGCAAAAGCGGCTGCCCAGAAAAATCCTGCAGCGAGAAAAACCACAACCAGCAGAATTTTTCCCGCAGCGGTCAAAATGGGGGTCCGGCAGCGCCAGAGCAGGAATGCGGATACTGCACCGGGCAGCAGCACCCATGCCCACGAGATTTCGGGCAATACGGCCTGCTGCTGGAGCAGAGCCGTTCCCAGAGCAAACGCAAGAATATTTGCTTGCATCAGCAGTTCCCACTCTGTGTGTGAATGGTTCACCCGAGAATTCTGTGGGTGATACACCGAAGCAGCTCAATGCTATCTGCTCCTAATTGATTCTAGGTCAAATAGATTCGTAGGGTAGTATAGTGGCCGGGTTATTTGCCACGTTGGTAGCTCGTGCTCCGAAAATATCTCAAGAAATACCTGCCTTCCCACGAGAGCATCCGGCAGAACCGGTTTGTCGGGCTGTTCGGTGGATTGCTGCATCACCACAATCTGTGGTATCTGCATCGCCGTTCGGTGGCGGGCGGAGTAGCAGTCGGTTTTTTCGCTGGCATGATTCCCGGCAGCAACCCGGTACAGTTCTTTTTCGCCGCCTTGTTTGCCGTCATCTTCAAGGTGAACCTCCCGGTAGCGGTATTCACCACGCTTTATTCCAATCCTTTCACTATCGTGCCGATTTATATCGCCGCCTACGTCATCGGTGAGTTTGTCATGGGTAACGGCAGCGGCGCTGTGCCCATGACCGATTTGCATCTGCTGGACAAGAATATTAGTGAATGGATTCCTGCGCTGGTAGACTGGGCAATCTCCCTAGGCAAGCCACTGCTGGCAGGGATGTTTCTGCTGGCGCTATTGCTTGCGCTAACCAGCTATCTGGCCGTGCGTGGTGCGTGGCGGCTATACGTTGTTTATGAATGGCGCGAACGGGCAAAACGGCGCCACCGCTAACTGGACAAATCTATGATTCCAGCGTACTGGGAGCAGGCGACACAGGAACTGGCCGGGCGCGATGAAATGATGCATAAGCTCATTCAACGTTTCGCAGGGGCTGCGCTACGCTCGCATGGTGATGCTTTTACCACTTTGGCGCGTTCCATAATCGGCCAGCAGATTTCTATCAAGGCGGCTGAAAGCGTCTGGCAAAAGCTGGCCACCGCAGTTCCTGCGATTACACCCGCTACCGTGCTGGGAACGGACAACAGCGTCTTGCGGGCTTGCGGTCTCTCCTTGCGGAAAGTGACTTATCTGCAAGATTTGTCACGGCACTTTATCAGCGGGACGTTGAATGAAACGGCATGGAAGGAAGTTGATGACGAAGCCCTCATCGCCGAATTGACGCAGGTAAAGGGTATTGGGCGCTGGACTGCGGAAATGTTTCTGATTTTTCACATGCTGCGCCCGAATGTGCTGCCGCTGGACGATCTCGGCCTGCAGCGTGCGATCAGCCTGCACTACAACGCCAGTCAACCGGTGAGCCGGCTCAAGATGCGTGCGATTGCGAAACCGTGGCAACCGTGGTGTTCTGTGGCGACATGGTATCTGTGGCGCAGCCTTGATCCGCTGCCAGTGGAATACTGAGGAACCGCTAAACAAGTCCCACGTGGGCGCGACGGCGGCTTTGCGGGATGGGATGCACGAAAGGCGAGAACGCGAATGGCCCCATTCCCTTCGCTACGAACCTGACACCGCAGACCGCCCGCAAAGCTCCGTCCCGTAGGGTTGCGGCAAAATCTGGCGCTTGCTGTGTTGCGCTCCTCGGCTTCGTAGGCCGAGCTACGACCTTCGTCGCGCGCCTTGCAATCATCCCGATTCTGCCTGCAACGCACTCCACGGAGGACTTGTTTAGCGGTTCCCTAAAATCCAGATTTCGTCACAATACTTTGTTGCTCACAAAAAATGTTTCCTTACATATCGACCATATGCTGTGTCTACATTTTTTGTTCCCGTCTCGTCTTGTTTAGAACTCTGAATTTTTAGAAGCATTCTAAGGAAATTCCCAATCCGCGCGTGCTCGGCTGGTACGCTCATTCGGTTAACACCCCATCCACCAGCCGCAAAATCCGTCCGGCCCGGGCCGCCAGTTGCGCATCATGGGTGACGATGACGAAACTCGCGCCTACGTTGCGGTTAAGTTCCAGCATCAATTCGAATACCCCGCCGGCGGTGTGCCGGTCGAGATTGCCCGTAGGTTCGTCGGCAAGGACACAGGCAGGCTGAGTGACTAGCGCCCGTGCCACTGCCGCACGTTGACGCTCGCCGCCGGAGAGCTCCCCAGGGGTGTGGGAGAGGCGATGCCCCAGGCCGACCTGTTTCAACACTGTTGCCGCCCGCTCATAGGCTTCGCTGCTGCTCATGCGCCGGATCAGCAGCGGCATGGCGACATTCTCCAGCGCGCTGAATTCTGGTAACAGATGGTGGAACTGATAAATAAAACCTAACGAGCGGTTACGCAGCTGGCATCTTTCTTCTTCGTTGATGGTAGCGATATTCTGCCCCATGATACGGATGTCGCCGGCGCTGGGTGCATCCAGTCCACCCAGCAGGTGCAGCAGCGTACTTTTGCCCGAGCCCGACGCACCGACAATGGCGAGTGTTTCGCCTGCTGTCACATCCAGGTCGATACCCATCAGCACCGGCACTTCGAGTTCGCCCTGATAGTAGCTCTTGCGCAGGTTGCGGCAGAAAATGATCGGCTTACTCATACCGCAACGCCTCTGCCGGGTTGACCTTGGACGCCCGGTAGCTGGGATAAATCGTTGCCAGCAGGGTCAATGCAAACGATACCACCGCCACTGTCACTATGTCAGCCATCTGTGGGTCAGACGGAATCTCGCTGATGTAATAAACCTCGCGCGACAGGAATTGCACGCTGAACGCGCGTTCGACCAGCGCGATCACATCACTTACGTTGTATGCCAGCAGCATGCCGCCGATTACCCCCAGCGCCGTGCCGATGGCCCCGATCAGCGTGCCTTGCACGATGAAGATTTTCATGATGCTGCGCGGGCTTGCGCCCAGCGTCCGCAGGATGGCGATATCGGGTTGCTTGTCGGTGACCGCCATCACCAGTGTGGAGACGATGTTGAATGCCGCAACGGCGATGATCAGCGCGAGAATCAGCGACAGCATGCGCTTTTCGATCTGGATCGCACGGAAATAGTTGGCGTGCTGGTGGGTCCAGTCGCTGATGTGAGTGTCCTGGGAAATCAGCGGCACCAGTTCCCGCACTACTTGTGGCGCCTGGAACAAGTCGTGCAGCTTCAGCCGCACACCTGAGACCTGATCATCTTCCATGCGATAGAGTTTTTGCGCATCTGCGATATGGATCAGCACCAGCGCCGAGTCATATTCAAAGTGCCCGGCTTCGAAGATGCCGGTAACAGTGAATTGTTTGAGACGCGGCAGTATCCCTGCCGGCGTCACTTGCCCTTGCGGCGAGATCAGCACGATTTTGTCACCCCTGGATACGCCTAAAGCCCGTGCCAGTTCCGTGCCCACCACGATGCCAAATTCTCCCGGCACCAGCTCATCAAGTTTGCCGTTTACCATCATCCGGTCGAGATCGGCCACCTTGTCTTCCAGAGCCGGCAAGATGCCGCGTACCATCACGCCACGCACAACCTGACCGACCGACACCATGCCCTGAGCGCCGACATAAGGCGCGGCAGCCTCCACTTGAGGATGTTTGCTCGCCTCATGCGCGACCTGGGGCCAATTGGGCAGCGTGCCTTCTACGCTGCTTACCTGGATATGCGAGGCCACGCCGAGGATGCGAGTGCGCACCTCTTTCTGGAAACCATTCATCACCGACATTACGGTGATCAGGGCGGTCATGCCGAGCGTAATACCCAGCAGAGAAATCAGCGAGATAAACGAGATGAAATGATTGCGGCGCTTGGCACGGGTGTAGCGCAGACCGATGAAGAGTTCGTAGGCAGACACGGATTAAGACACCCGAATATAAAGGGAATGCCGAAGTTTGCCACATTCCGGCAGGGCTTAACAGGCTGTTGACAGACGACCGGACTGGCAAGGCATTATCACTCTCCGATCTGTTGTCCTGAAATTCGGAGATTCCTTAGAATTCTCCTCTGAACCCTACCACCAGCGCGCGTCCTGGCAATGGCGCAAAACTCTTCAAGAAAGAGTTATGCAGGCGCATTTCTTCGTTCAGCAGATTCTTGCCTTGCAGAAAGATTCTGATGCCGTTCGCTTTGGTCTTCGTGATCCGGTAACTCATATCGACGTTCAGCAGCGTGTAACCGGGTGTAGTTGTCTCGAGTTCTGCCACGCGGTTTTGGTGCATCACGCGTATCGCACTCAGGTTGGCCGTCCAGGGTCCCATTCTGTGATTCAGTTCCAACCCGAAGCGTGGTGGCGTAGTGCGTGGCACATTGCCGCCGCTATCCAGTTTGCCGCGTACGTAGTCGGTAAACAGGCGCAGATCGAGAGCATCAGGCTTCAATGTAAAGACCGTTTCCGCTTCCACCCCGTAAAATCTCGCGCCAGTCTGGGCAAAATTCTGCACTAGGAATTTGCCATTGGGATCCAGGACGCCGCTAGCATCGACGCGATCCGCCACAGCATCAGCGTTGGTGTCGGCGCTATGCACGAAAATGTAGTTGTTGAACTGGTTATGGAATACATTGACTTTCCATTTCACCGCGCCAGTAGTTTTGCGCAGGGCGAGATCAATGTTGCTGGAAGTTTCTTTGCTCAAATCATTGTTGCCAGTCTGGAATGTGGCGGTGCCGCGGTGCGCGCCTTGTATATACAACTCTTCCGTCGTCGGCGCGCGTTGCCCGCGCGTGGCCGTCAGACCCAGCCCGTAACCGTCGATGAATTTCCACAGAGTGCCCACGGAGCCGCTGAAGAGACTGAATGCGCGCGATGGGTCGATGTGGTTCTGCGGGTCTTGCGTGGCGCGCTCAACTCGTCCGCCAAATTCCAGCCGCCAGCGATCCCAGTTGCGCTCCTCCACCAGGAACACACCGGTGGAGCGCGATTTCGTGACCGGCACGATGGTCTCCGTGCCGAGGGCCGAAAAATTGCGATCCTGAAATTGCACCCCGAGCACGCCTTTCCAGTTTGCTATCGGCGCATGCAGAAGTTCGGCGCGGCTTTCGAGCGCCTGATTCTTAAAGCGCGTCGCAATCTCGCCGCTGCCCTCGATTTCATTGTGCTTGTAGTCGTTATAGCCCATGCGCACTTTGAGCTTTTCGAAACCAATGAGAGGCTTGTCCAGTTCGCCTGACAAATCATAACGGGTTTGCTTGAGGTCGATTTTCGAGCCTTCGGGGCTGGGTACGCCATATTCGTTTTCCAGGCGCGAGACCGATCCGCCTAAAAAACCTCTCTCGCCGATAAAGGATCCACCCACGGATATGCCTTCCGAGTCGGTCGCGCTGTTTTTGACTCGGCCCACCGGGGTGTCGTAATCGCCCGTTTTGCGCTTGAAACCCCCGATACTCCAGGACACATGGCGGCCGGCATTACCCTTTGCGTTGAAAGCGCCGCTGCGCTCCTCTGTCGCCGTATTGCCGCGTATTTCGATATCTCCGCTCGGCGACTTGGCTAGCCGGTTCGGAATGCGGCCTGTTACCACATTGACCACGCCGCCGGTTGCGCCGCCGCCGTAGAGCAGTATTGCCGGACCGCGCAGGATCTCGATTTGTGAGGCATTGAACGATTCCACCGTTACCGCATGATCCGGACTGGTGGTCGAGAGATCAAGCGTACCAATACCGTTTTCCAGCACCTGGATGCGCGGTCCGTCCAGGCCGCGAATGATCGGGCGGCCGGCACCCGGCCCGAAGGAACTCGATGCCACACCGAGTTCACGCGCGAGCGTGTCACCGATGCTTGCTTCGCGCTTGCGGCGCAGGTCTTCACCCTTCAACACCGTGACGGGCTGGGCCATGTCAAGCTCATTGCGATCCTTGAACGGGGTGGCGGTCACGACGACCGGCGGTAATTCGGTTACCTTGCCAGTGTCTTTAACTTGAGCGGACGACATGCCGGGTACGGCAAGTAGCAAAGCAATGACGATAGCTTTCCCCCAGCTATTAATACCAGCCCGGTGGAGTCGCGTTCGTGATTTGGAATTGAGCTTCATGCCGCTTCATACCGATTCTGTAAAAGATTGGGACAGGCGAATTATCTGCAACTGAGTTGCGTTATCTGAACCAGCTGTGCGTAGTCCGTTGTATGGCGGACAGAAGCTGATCCGAACCAAACAACAAAAAACCCGATAACGGGTTTGACCGAAAAGGGACAGCTACGGGGGAGTTACGCCAGCGGGGGAGCGCGCGTGAGGTACGGGGAAGAAAAATCGCGCAGGATGGGGCGGTGTTTCAAGGGGGGCAGCTGCTGCCGCAGCATCCTGGCAACAAACAGAAATGCCAGGAGGGGGAGGGCAACACCGAACGCCGTTAAGGCCAGGCAGTCAAGGCAGACTCGGTCGGCGTCAGTGTCGCTTTCATTCTGAGCGCTGTCAGCCGGGGACGTGCTAATCGTGTCCACGTGCGCGAAGTGTGTGAGCACATGCGCCGCCAGCAGGACAGGCACCGACAGCAAGGCCAGCACCAGAATCAGAAATAAACCTTTACGCAATATCATCGAAGGGGATTTCCTTGCACCCACGAGGGATTTGTTCGGTGATTTTTATTTTACAGATGAAAAATTTCGTCATGCGCATTCAGCGCATAATCCTTTTACCGTCAACTCGGCTTCCTGGAAGCGGTAACCGGCCGGCAATGGCCAATCGTGTGCGGCGTTGAGGCCATCCAGGCAGATCACTTTGGTGCAGCAAGTGCATTTAAAATGGGCATGCTGGTGTGCGTGCACATCGACGTTGGCACGGAAACGCCATACCCGGTCGTCGCTTGCCACCTTATGTGCCAAGCCTTTTTCACTCAGCCATTCAAGCACGCGGTAGAGCGTAACCCGGTCCAATTGCAGCTTGCCCAGCAAACGCTCCTCAATTTCATGGTGCGTGATGGCCCGCTGTTCAGCCAGCAGCACGGCAAGCGCCTGCACTCTGCCCGGTGTCACCCGGTCGCCGGTGCGACGGATTATCTCTTTGGCTTGTTCCTGGAAATCACTAATCATAAATAAGCTTATTGCAACAAAGTTGCATCTACTATAATCGAATGATTTTATATGTGCAACAGTATTTGTTGATAACATTGAAGTTTCACGAAAACCAGCGGTCATTTGCAGTGCAAGCCGGAATAAACGATGAAATTTCACTCATGAAACTTAAGTTCACTAAAATGCATGGCCTGGGCAATGATTTCGTCGTGATTGACGCCGTGAACCAGTCCGTGTCCCTCACCTCAGCGCAGCTGCGTTTGTTGGCTGATCGCCATTTCGGCATCGGCTGCGACCAGATTCTGCTGGTGGAGAAAGCGGAAGGCGATGCCGATTTCCGCTATCGGATTTATAACGCCGATGGCGGTGAAGTGGAGCAATGTGGCAATGGTGCCCGCTGCTTCGTACGCTATGTGCATGACCGGGGCATGACGCAGAAAAATGAAATTCGCGTGGAGACTCCTGGCGGCCTGATCATTCCCAGATTGGAGGCCAATGGTGAAGTGACTGTCAACATGGGTACGCCGAAATTCGAGCCGCAAGAAATTCCATTCATCGCCGAGAAACGCGCACTGACATATGCGCTCGATATTGACGGCCGCCAGGTGGAAATCAGCGCTGTTTCGCTGGGCAATCCGCATGCAGTGCAGGTGGTGGCCGATGTGGATAGTGCCCCGGTGCTGACCGAAGGCGCGCTGATCGAGCATCATCCGCGCTTTCCGCAACGCGTCAACGCCGGCTATATGCAGGTGCTGGATCGCGGTCATATCCGACTGCGGGTGTATGAACGCGGCGCGGGTGAAACGCTCGCTTGCGGCACCGGCGCCTGTGTTGCGGTGGTGACAGGCATCAGCCGCGGATTGCTGCAGTCAACAGTTGAAGTCAGTACGCGCGGCGGCAATTTGAGCATACGCTGGGAAGGCGAAGACCAGCCGGTGTGGATGACCGGGCCTGCCGCCGCCGTGTTTGATGGCGAAATCGAGTTATGAAATCCAACCAGGGGGAAGCATGAAATTCGGTTCAGAAGAGGTGGCCCAATACCTGCGGGAAAACCCGCAATTTTTCGACGAGTATGCCGATATGCTGGCGGATATTTTTGTTTCTCATCCCCATGGCGGCAGAGCCATTTCCATCAGTGAGCGGCAAATCGTCACGCTGCGAGATAAGAATCAGATTCTGCAGGACAAATTGTGCGAATTGATCAAGTTCGGCGAGGAAAACGACATCATCGGCGAAAAAATGCACCGCCTGGCCATCGTTCTGCTCACTTTCACTCATTTGGGAAATTTGCTGCATGGTCTGTATTTCAATCTGCGTGAGGATTTCGCAGTGCCGCATGCGGCACTGCGGCTGTGGAATGTGCCGAGTGCAGGCACAGAATTGCCTGAATTCACCCCGACCAGCGACGATATCCACATCATTGCCGAAAGCCTGTTGCATCCTTATTGCGGTCCCCACGTCGTCGATGAAATCAAGCAATGGTTCGGCGAAGATGCCGTCCACCTGCGCTCGTTCGCGATGGTGCCGCTGCGCGCGGAGCAAACCATCGGTCTGTTGGTACTGGCAAGCGAAGATCCGCAACGCTTCTATCCGGAAATGGGGACGCTCCACCTGAAACGGCTGGGCGATCTTGTGGGTACCGCCATCGCCCGCATGGATTGATGGCAGCGGCTAGCAAAAGTAGAGCGTGAACTTGGCATTGCACGATAACCCGGCCGCTGCCGCCTATCTGGCTCATCTTGCCAATGAACGGCGATTGTCGCCGCTTACCTGTGCGAGCTACGCGCGTGACATTGCCGCCCTGTTGCAGTTGGCAGAAGTAACACCGCTCGACCAGCTGCAAATTCATCACATACGCCGTTTTGTCGCCCGGCTGCACGCTAAAGGGCTTTCTGGCAGAAGTCTGGCGCGTATGCTTTCGGCATGGCGTGGCCTGTATAATTATCTGGCGCGCGATCACGGCTACAGCAGCAATCCCTGCGCCGGGCTGCGTGCGCCGAAAACGCCCAAAACCCTGCCGCATGCGCTTTCACCCGACGAAGCGGCGAGGCTGCTGGAATTTCCCGTCGATGACCTGATGGCGCTGCGCGACAAGGCGATGTTCGAGCTATTCTATTCTTCAGGGCTGCGACTGGCCGAACTTGCCAGCCTGCAACCTGAGAACCTAAGTTTCTCCGACGGCACTGTGCGTGTCACCGGCAAGGGCGGCAGAACCCGGGTAGTGCCGGTGGGCAGTCAGGCCACACTCGCCTTGACGGCCTGGATGAAACCGCGCGCAACCTTGCTTAAACCTGGAGAAACCGCGCTGTTCCTGTCCCGGCACGGCAACCGCATCAGCCCGCGCTCGATCAGTCAACAGCTGAAAATCCGCGCATTGCAGCAAGGCATCAGCGCCAATGTCCACCCGCACGTGCTGCGGCACTCATTCGCTTCGCATTTGTTGCAATCCAGCGGTGATTTGCGTGCGGTGCAGGAAATGCTGGGGCATGCCAGCATCAGCACCACCCAGGTTTATACCCATCTTGATTTTCAGCATCTGGCGAAGGTATACGATGCGGCGCATCCGCGCGCGAAGAAGAAGAGCTGAAATACGCTTTTCCCACGAATCAGCGTTATAATTCCTGCTCCCCAACGATCTCGAACTAACCCTATGCAACAACATCGCGGTACCACCATACTTTCCGCACGACGCGGCACGCAAGTCGCGCTGGGCGGCGACGGCCAGGTGACTCTGGGTGCGATCGTCGCCAAGGCCAGCGCGCGCAAGGTGCGCCGGCTGTACCATGAAAAAATTCTTGCCGGATTTGCCGGAGGTACTGCCGATGCCTTCACTTTGTTCGAGCGCTTTGAAGGCAAGCTGGAAAAGCACCAGGGACATCTGATGCGCTCGGCAGTGGAGTTGGCCAAGGATTGGCGCACCGACCGTATTTTGCGGCGGCTGGAAGCGATGCTGATCGTGGCCGACCGCGAAACCACGCTCATCATCACCGGCTCAGGCGACGTGATTGAGCCCGAACTGGGATTGGCCGCCATCGGTAGCGGCGGCCCTTATGCCCATTCCGCCGCGCGTGCGCTGCTGGAAAATACCAGCCAGACTCCACTGGAAATCGTCAAGAATGCGCTCACCATTGCGGGCGACTTGTGCATTTACACCAACCAGAATCACATCATCGAGGTTCTGGAGTAACACGCCACCGTCCACCCCCCACACCATGTCCCAAATGACCCCACAAGAAATCGTCCAGGAACTGGACAAGCACATCATCGGCCAGGACGCCGCCAAGCGCGCCGTGGCCATTGCGCTCAGGAACCGCTGGCGCAGGCAGCAGGTAGCGGACCCGCTGCGGCAGGAGATCACGCCGAAGAATATCCTGATGATCGGCCCTACCGGTGTTGGCAAGACCGAGATTGCGCGCCGTCTGGCAAGGCTCGCCGACGCGCCGTTCATCAAGGTGGAGGCGACCAAATTCACCGAAGTGGGTTATGTCGGCCGCGATGTGGATTCGATCATTCGCGATCTGGTGGAATCCGCCATCAAGCAATCACGCGAGCAGGAGACCGCCAAAATGCGTACCCGTGCCGAGGATCAGGCAGAAGAGCGCATCCTCGACGTGCTGCTGCCACCCGCGCGCGAGTTGGGTTTAGCCACGGAAGCCGGGGAACGCGACAATGCCACCCGGCAGAAATTTCGCAAGAAACTGCGCGAAGGCGAACTCGACGACAAGGAAATAGAAATCGAGCTGGCGGCAGCTCATGCTGCCCACATGGAGATCTTCGCCCCGCCGGGGATGGAGGAACTCACCACCCAGATTCAGGGCATGTTCCAGAACATGGGCGCAGAAAGAAAGAAAACCCGCAAGCTGAAAATTCGCGAGGCGCTGAAACTCCTCACTGATGAAGAAGCCGCCAAGCTCGTCAATGACGAAGAGCTGAAGCTGCGCGCAGTGCAAAACGTCGAACAGAACGGCATCGTATTCCTGGACGAGATCGACAAGATTACCAGCCGCTCCGAAACTTCCGGTGCGGATGTATCGCGTCAGGGCGTGCAGCGCGATTTGCTGCCGCTGGTGGAAGGTACCACCGTTTCCACCAAGTACGGCATGATCAAAACCGATCACATCCTGTTTATTGCCAGCGGCGCATTCCATCTGGCTAAGCCTTCCGACCTGATCCCGGAATTGCAGGGGCGCTTCCCGATTCGCGTCGAACTGGCCAGCCTCAGTGCCGACGATTTTATCCAGATTCTCACTAATACTGACGCCTGTCTGACGCGCCAATACGAAGCGCTGCTCGAAACCGAAGGGGTCAAGCTGGAGTTCACGTTTGACGCGATCAAACGTCTGGCTGAGATTGCTTTTGCGGTCAACGAAAAAACCGAGAATATCGGCGCAAGGCGGCTCCATACCGTGATGGAAAAACTGCTGGAAGAGGTTTCCTTCGACGCGGCGAGACACCGGGGCGATACCATCGCGATCGACGCCACCTATGTCGATATGCGGCTCAAGGATTTATCCCAGAGCGAGGATCTGGCCCGCTACGTGCTTTAAGCTTTAAAGCTGGGTTGTAGCCAAACGGCGTAATCACACGTGATCTGTTATAATCCCGGCCTGCGGCGTTAGCTCCACGTCTTCGCGCCGCCCATTCTGTTTCTCTTTAGGGTGCCTGAACCAATCCGAAGTTTTAGCAAGATTTGGATTCATAGGGGCATCCTTCATTCATCTGCCTAAGACTGGCGTTCCGTAACCGGGACGACAGGCCGATGCCACCCCCTTGGAGTTTTATGTCTTTTGCTAATTTCGGCTTGTCCGATGAAATCATTCGTGCTGTCACTGAACGTGGCTACACCGTTCCCACCCCGATCCAGTTGCAGGCAATTCCTGCGGTACTGGCCGGCGGCGATCTGCTGGCCGGCGCGCAAACCGGCACCGGCAAGACCGCGGGTTTTACCCTGCCTATTCTGCATCGCCTTTCCGACAAGAGCGTCAAAGGGCCGTCCAGCGGACGCCCGCCAATACGTGCGCTGATACTCGTCCCCACCCGCGAACTCGCGGCACAGGTGGAGGAGAGCGTACGTGATTACGGCAAATATCTGAAGCTGAGCTCGATGATAATGATCGGCGGAGTCAACATCAATCCGCAAATTGCGCGCCTGAAAAGCCGGGTGGATATTCTGGTCGCCACACCGGGGCGTCTGCTGGACCACGTACAGCAAAAAACCCTCGACTTGTCGCACGTTGAAATTCTCGTGCTGGACGAAGCCGACCGCATGCTCGACATGGGCTTTATTCGCGACATCAGGAAGATCCTCGCGCTGCTGCCCAGGCAGCGGCAGAACCTGCTGTTCTCTGCCACCCTGTCTGACGAGATCCAGATACTGGCGGACAATCTGCTCAACAAGCCGGTGATGATCGAAGTGGCGCGCCGCAACGCGACTGCCGACAAGGTGACGCACGTGGTGCATCCGGTGGATAGGGAACGCAAGCGCGACCTGCTTGCGCATCTGATCAAACAACACCGCTGGCAACAGGTGCTGGTGTTTACCCGCACCAAGCACGGCGCCAACAAGCTGGCTGAATATCTGGTCGCAAGCGGCATTCCATCGCTCGCCATCCACGGCAACAAAAGCCAGGCAGCACGCACCCGGGCGCTGGCGGAATTCAAGACCGGCACCCTGCCAGTGCTGGTGGCAACGGATATTGCCGCACGCGGCATCGACATCAGCGAGCTGCCGCATGTGGTCAATTTCGAGCTGCCCAATGTAGCGGAGGATTATGTCCATCGCATCGGCCGCACTGGCCGCGCCGGAGCGGAAGGCGATGCAGTGTCGCTGGTGTGCGTGGATGAACGCAAGCTGCTGAGTGACATCGAGCGGCTGATCAAGCGCGACCTGCCCAGCAAGGTTATCGCTGGTTTCGAGCCCGACCCGCGCATCAAGGCCGAGCCGATAATCAATGGGCGCAGCGGCGGGCCGCGCGGCGGGTCATCCTCACGCAGCCAGCCCAGCGGGCGAACGAGCACCAAGCCGGCAAGCAAGCGGCCGACGGGATTTTCACGCTCAGCTACCGGCAACGGACCTGCGCTGCATCGCTCCGGCGGGCGCGGACGCTAGTTTTGTTGCGAGTTGGAGCTACACAAACTGCCCGGCTGCATAACCCGACGCCCAAGCCCACTGGAAATTGAATCCGCCCAGGTGTCCAGTCACATCGACCACCTCGCCGATGAAATAAAGTCCAGGCACTTTCTGCGCCTGCATGGTCTTGGATGACAGTTCACGCGTATCCACTCCGCCCAGTGTCACTTCCGCTTTTTTGTAGCCCACGGTGCCGCTGGGCGTAACTTGCCAGTCGTGCAGTTGCGCCGCAATCTGCTGCAGTTCGCGCTCACTGTAGTGCTGCAGCGGCCTGAGCGGTTGCACCGCTGCGATGGTCTCGCTCCATGCCTGGGCGAAGCGTCTGGGCAGATATTGCGCGAGCAGATTGGGCAGCAAGCTGGCGCTATGCCGGTGAGCGAGCAGCAACGCGGTCGCGTCTAGATCCGGCAACAGGTTGATATGGATTGCTTCGCCGGGTTGCCAGTAAGAGGAAATCTGCAATATCGCCGGGCCGCTCAGACCACGATGCGTGATCAATAAATTTTCGCGAAAGTGTGCACCCTTGCAACTGACCGCGGCATCTAGCGCCACCCCCGGCAGGCCGGCAAAACAGGCCAGTTGCTCCGGCGCAAACGTCAGCGGCACCAGCGCCGGGCGCAAGGGTGTCACGGCGATGCCGAATTGCTCGGCGACACGATAACCGAAAGGACTGGCGCCGATTTGCGGAATGGACAGGCCGCCGCTTGCGATCACCAATGATTCGGTGACCATACTGCCGCGATCAGTTTCCAGCATAAACCCACTGCCGCTACCGGCAGTGGCATCCGCAAGATTGATGCTCTGCACCCGGCACGGCATTTGCCATTCCACTCCCGCCGCAGCGCACTCTTGTCGCAGCAGGGCTATGATCTGCTGCGAACCGTCGTCGCAAAACAGTTGTCCCAATTTCTTCTCGTGATAGCGGATGCCATGCTTTTCCACCAGCGCGATAAAGTCCTGCGGGGTAAAGCGCGCCAGCGCAGAGCGGCAGAAATGCGGATTGTGCGACAGGAAATTTTCCGGCCCGGCATGGCGATTGGTGAAATTGCAGTGTCCGCCGCCGGAAATGCGGATTTTTTCCGCGAGCCTGGCCGCATGGTCCAGCAGCAGCACCGCACGGCCGCGCTTGCCCGCTTCAATCGCGCACATCATGCCTGCGGCACCGGCGCCGATCACGACCACGTCTTTTTTTAATTTCATTTTGTGCTTTGCTGTAATTTGTTCTGGTGATTGCGCTGACGAAACTGGCGAGCGTAACTCATCCCAACCCCGCTATAATAGCGGCTGTATAAACAATCTGCTGCCATGACATAGCCATGACCCGGCCAGCCCAGCCCAACTTCAAATCCCATTTAAGCGAAATCCTGCAGCATGCTTTGCGTGAAATCGCACCAGCAGAGCAGGGGGTGAGCATCGAATTCGCGCGCCCCAAGCAAGCCAGTCACGGCGACTATTCCTGCAATCTGGCAATGCAATTGGCCAAAGCGCTGCGCCAGAGCCCGCGCGATGTCGCTGCTTTGTTGATCAAGGCGATGCCCGCCTCACCCTACCTGGAAAAAATCGAGATCGCGGGTGCGGGCTTCATCAATCTGTTCCTCAAGACTTCCGCCAAGCAACAGTTTCCGCGCCATGCGCTGGAGAGTGGCAGCAGATTCGGCCACAGCGACAGCGGTGCGGGCAAAAAAATTCAGGTGGAATTCGTTTCGGCCAATCCCACCGGACCGCTGCATGTCGGTCATGGCCGTGGTGCAGCATTTGGCGCGAGCCTGGCCAATGTGCTGGCCGCCGCCGGTTTTACCGTCGAGCGCGAATACTATATCAACGACGCGGGACGGCAGATGGATATTCTGGCGCTCTCCACCTGGCTGCGTTATCTGGAACTGAATGGTGCCGTCATCGCTTTTCCCGGCAACGCCTACCAAGGCGAGTACGTGCGCGACATGGCGCGGCTGATTTACAAGGCACACGGCAACCGTTACCTGCACCAGCCCGATTTGCTGTTTGCGGATATGCCTCCGGCAGCGGCAGATGGCGCTGGCGAGGCGCAGCTTGACAGCCTGATCGCCAACGCCAAAAAACTGCTGGGGCAGGATTATGCCTACATCCACAATTTCGTCCTCACCGAGCAACTGGGTGATTGCCGCAACGACTTGATGGAATTCGGCGTGGTGTTCGATACCTGGTTTTCCGAACAGTCGCTGTTCGACGGCGGTCTGGTGGCGCACGTGGTGCAACTGCTCGAACAGAAAAATTATCTGTATCAGCAGGACGGCGCCAGATGGTTCCGCTCGTCCGATTTCGGCGATGAAAAAGACCGGGTGGTGCGGCGTGAAAACGGTGAGTTCACTTATTTTGCTTCCGACATCGCCTATCACCTCAACAAATTCGAACGCGGCTTTGAGCGTGTCATCGACGTGTGGGGCGCTGACCACCACGGATATATCCCGCGCGTGAAAGGCGCGCTGCAGGCACTGGCACTGGACCCGGCGAAACTCGAAATTGCCCTGGTGCAGTTTGCGGTGCTCTATCGCGATGGCAAGAAAGCCTCCATGTCCACCCGCTCGGGTGCATTTGTCACACTGCGGGAGTTGCGCCAGGAAGTAGGCAACGATGCGGCGCGATTCTTTTATGTGCTGCGCAAGAGCGACCAGCATCTGGATTTCGACCTGGATCTGGCCAAATCGCAAAGCAACGAAAACCCGGTGTATTACGTGCAATACGCCCACGCGCGCGTCTGCAGCGTACTGGAGCAGTGGGGCGAAGATCCGGCGCCGCTGGCCACGGCCGATACCAGTCTGCTCACCAGTCCGGCGGAACTCGCGCTGCTGCAGCGGTTGATCGATTATCCCGAGACATTGGACGCGGCAGCGAAAGAACTTTCCCCTCACCTGATCGCGTTCTATCTGCGGGAACTGGCGGCCGAATTCCACAGTTACTATAATGCAACCCGCTTCCTCGTGCCGGAAGTGCCGCTGCGGCTTGCCCGCCTGGCGCTGATCGCGGCGATACGGCAAGTGTTGGTGAACGGACTGACGCTGTTGGGCGTGAGCGCGCCTGACAAGATGTAAGCAGGCAAACAGACCCAGCAAGGATTTTCATGAGAGATTACAAAGCTCAGTCCAATTCCAAAGCCTCCGGCAAAAGCGGCAGCTCTCTGATGTTGGGGTTGTTTATCGGTTATGCATTGGGGCTGATCAGCGCCATGGGCATCTGGATGTACATCAGCCAGACGCCCAGCCCGTTCATTGCCCAGGACAGGCCCGCCGACAGCGCGATAAAGAGCGACCTGGGTCCGGGACAGAAGGGCGGGCTGGCAGCCGGCAAAGACGACAAATCGGCGCAGACTGCGGATGGCAAGCCACGCTTCGAATTTTACAAAATCCTGCCCGGTGCCGAGGAGCCTGTCACCGAGCAGCAGTTGCAGCAGACGGCACCACAGCCTTTGGCCAAAGACAGCTATTTTATTCAGGCGGGATCATTCCAGAGTGCCGAGGATGCGGAAAACCTGAAAGCGAAACTCGCGATGATGGGGGTGGAAGCGTCGGTCCAGGCTGTCGATCTGGCGGACAAGGGTATCTGGCACAGAGTGCGCGTGGGGCCTGTTACCGATACCGGCGAAATCAGTCGGGTGCGCGCCTCCCTGCAACAAAACGGCATCCAGACCAGTCTGATAAAAGTGCACGAAGGGGCGCAGTAACCCGCATTCAACGTAAACAGAATCTTACCGCGAGGAAAAAAATGAAGCTGATGCGTTTTCTTACGATCCTGTTGTTATCTGCCGGCCTGGGGTTGGCCGCTGTTTCCGGTGCCCGTGCCCAAATCGTTGAAGGGCGTGACTACACGGTCCTGCCCGAACCCCGGCCGACGCAAAGCGGCAAAAACATCGAGGTGCTCGAATTCTTCTGGTATGGCTGCCCGCACTGCTACGATCTGCATCCGCTCATCAAGGCCTGGCTGAAAAAAATGCCGAAAGATGTGAGCTTCCGCTACATTCCGGCGGTGTTCCGTGCCAACTGGATTGCCGGCACCAAAACTTTCTACGCGCTGGAAGCCTTGGGCGTCAGGGACAAGCTGCACGATAAAGTCTACGATGCCATTCACCTCGACAAGATCGACCTGAGCAAGGAAGACGTATTGTTCGACTGGATGGCAAAGCAGGGAATGGAACGGCAGAAGTTCATCGATGCCTACAACTCCTTCTCGGTGCAGAACCAGGCAACCCGCTCCACGCAAATGTCCAAGGATTACAATCTCTCCGGCGTCCCCGCATTGGTGGTGGATGGCAGGTATCTGACCAGTGGCAAGATGGGTGGCACGCCACAAGACACCATCAGAACACTGGAAGAACTGATCGTGAAAGTGCGCAAGGAGCGGGCGAAGAAATAGCATGGTGTTGATCCCGCCATGCCTGCCAATCGCCTGATGTTGCCAAAATGCCGCTAACAGTCATCATCAGCGGCGCCTCCAGCGGTCTGGGCAGAGCCCTGGCACTGCATTACGCAAGACAGGGCGCGATCCTCGGACTGATCGCACGGCGCAGGGAACTGCTGCAGGAACTCGCGCAGGAAATTCCCGACGCAGCAGTCTACGTCGCCGACGTGCGTGACGCCGTTGCCATGCAAGCCGTTGCGCAGGATTTCGTGCGGCATCACGGCCACCCGGATATCGTCATCGCCAACGCCGGCATCAGCTGCGGCACGCTCACCGAATACGTCGAAGACAGCGAGGTTTTCGCGGACATCCTCGCCACCAACGTCAACGGCATGCTCAACATCTTCCAGCCGTTCATCAACGCCATGCACACCGTCGGGCGCGGCAGTCTGGTCGGGATCGCCAGCGTCGCGGGCTATCGCGGCCTCCCCGGTGGGGGCGCTTACTCCGCTTCCAAGGCAGCCGTCATCGCCTATCTGGAAAGTCTGCGGGTGGAAATGCACGGCAGCGGCGTGTCCGTCATCACCATTTGCCCCGGCTACATCACCACGCCGATGACAGCAAACAATCCTTTCTACATGCCTTTCATTTTGTCGGCGGAAGCCATGGCCGAAAAAATCGTCCGCATTATCGAGCGCAAAAAATTGTACGCCGTGATCCCGTGGCAAATGGCCATCGTCGCGCGGGTGCTGAGATTGCTCCCTGATTTTCTCTACGACCGCCTGTTCGCCAACGCGCCGCGCAAACCGCGCTAGGCGCCCCGGCAGAAGCTCGCCCGCCCCCGGTTGATTTTATCGCGCGGCCGCTGTTACATTGTGTCTGGTGCAAGACCGACTATCGCAACGATGAATAAGGAAAAATCATGACCAACGCAGTGAATCCATCCCGTATTTTTGAGACAGGTTTTGGTTTCTGGGAGTCCAAGGTTCTTCTTACGGCGGTTGAGCTGGAGCTTTTCACCAAGCTCGGGGACCAGTTCATGACCGGCGAAACCCTTGGCAAGATACTCGAACTCCACCCGCGCGGAATCTGGGATTTCTTTGATACGCTGGTGGCATTGGGCTTTCTGAACCGCGACGGGGATGGCCCGACGGCGCTCTATTCCAATACCGATGAAACCGCTCTGTTTCTCGATAAAAATAAGCCCTCTTATATCGGCGGCATTCTTGAAATGGCCAATGACCGCTTATACCGATTCTGGAATGACTTGGGGATCGCACTCAAAACGGGCAAACCCCAGAATGAAATCAAGCACAGCCAGAAACCCATGTTCGAGGTGCTCTACGAAGATTTGCCACGGCTTGAACAATTTATGGGCGCCATGCGTGGGATCTCAATTGGCAATTTCCAGGCATTTGCACAAAAGTTCGATTTTTCAAGTCATAAGTCGCTTTGTGATGTAGGAGGCGCTACTGGATTGCTTTCAAGCCTTGTGGCAGAGCAACACGCGCACATGCAATGCACGAGCTTCGATTTGCCGGTTGTCGAGACAATAGCCAGAAGATGGATCGCAAAAGCGGGTCTGTCTGATCGCATCAATGTCGTATCGGGGGACTTTCTCAAGGACGCCCTGCCAAAGGCGGACATTGTCACCATGGGAAATATTCTGCACGATTGGAACCTGGAGAAGAAGAAGCACCTTATACGCCTGGCGTACGAAGCGCTGCCGGAAAACGGTGTATTTGTCGTGATAGAAAATATCATTGATGACGCGCGGCGCACCAATGCCTTCGGACTCATGATGTCCCTGCATATGCTGATCGAGTTTGGTGACGCCTTTGATTTTACCGGGGCCGATTTCTGGGAGTGGTGCCAGGAAGCCGGATTCAAGCGATATGAAGTAATGCATCTGGTGGGCCCATGCAGCGCAGCAATAGCCTACAAATAAAGACCTGACAGACCCTCGCTAGTCGCAAATCAATCAGCCGGTTCGCCCTGGCAAGTTGAGGGCTAATTCGTCATGTGCGGCAGCCATTTCAACTCAGCGGGATGATGTCCGCGTATGCAAACCCATCCCGTTCAATAGTCGCGGCAACACTGACCGGGATCGGTTCGCGAAACATCGGGCCGTTCACCACCACCGTGTGAATTTCGCCATTCTCCCCGCAAGGGTCGCAGCCGGGCGGAAACTTCGCAATCAGGTCTCTGGACCATTTGCGCCCGGCAAAATGCGCAGGCAGTTTCTTGAGATCGACACAGCAGATATAGGTTTCCAGACCGACCGCGAGCATCTGCTCCACGACTTGTGCGACGGGCATTCCCCATAACGGGAAGAGCGGTTCGATCCCGCTCCCTTGCAATTGACTCTCCCGATACTTGCGCACATCTTCAAGATACAGGTCGCCGAAGGCCATGCATTGAACTCCGTCGGCGATGGCCTGCGCGACGAAGTCGTGCATGACGGCAGCGTACTGCTCGTTGCTGCAGGGGTCCGGCAGACTGATCGTCTGCAGTGTCAGGCCCACGCTCGCGGCCTGACACTGCAGCATTTCCAGTCGCGTGGCGTGCATGGACACGCGGCCGTACTTCTGGTTCATGCTGGTAAACAGGCCAACAAGGTCAATGGCGGGATCTTGCCGCAGGAGGTGAAGCGCCCACGCGCTGTCCTTGCCGCTGCTCCAGCTCAACAATGTTTTCTTCGGCATATTATTTTTCGTCAGTCGAGGGAGGTGCAATTACAACCGGCTC
>CAKKRD010000062.1 GCA_919902515.1 Nitrosomonadaceae bacterium
GACAAAGGGGACAGGATCCGGGATTAAACGCTAAATAGCGAAATCACCGAATCCGGAATCCTGTATCCTCAATCCTGAAGTTTAACCGAGGTTTAATATATATGCAAAGCCAGAAAATTCGTATCCGCCTGAAGGCGTTTGATTATCGTCTGATAGACAAATCGGCAATGGAGATCGTTGAAACCGCTAAACGTACTGGTGCAGTAGTGAAAGGCCCCGTGCCCCTGCCCACCCGGATCGAACGCTTCGACGTATTGCGTTCGCCACATGTCAATAAGACCTCGCGCGATCAGTTCGAGATTCGTACCCATCTACGCCTGATGGACATCATGGATCCGACCGACAAGACTGTGGATGCCCTGATGAAACTGGACTTGCCTGCAGGAGTGGATGTAGAAATAAAGTTATAATCTTTAAATATTGAGTTTTGAGTTGGTTATTTTCCTGTTAATCCCCTGAAACCCATAACTCAAAACTGCTTGTAATCTGCCGGTCAATTGTAATCGGCACCTTTAAAAAAGGTAATTAAAATGAGTTTAGGACTAGTCGGCCGCAAAGTTGGCATGACTCGCATTTTTACCGACGATGGCGAGAGCCAGCCGGTGACAGTGCTTGATGTGTCTAACAATCGCGTCACGCAAATCAAGACCCCCGACACTGACGGTTATTCCGCCGTGCAGGTGACCTTTGGCAAACGCCGCGCCAGTCGCGTCAACAAACCATCTGCCGGGCATTTTGCCAAAGCCGCAGTAGAGGCTGGGCATATGCTCAAGGAGTTCCGCGTAACGCAGGAGCAACTCGCCAGCCTTAAACCCGGCGTAGTCATCGCCGTGGATATTTTTCAGGTCGGGCAGAAAGTAGATGTAACTGGTGTCTCCATTGGCAAGGGTTATGCTGGTGTAATCAAGCGCCATCACTTTTCCTCTAATCGCGCCAGTCACGGTAACTCAAAATCACATAATGTTCCAGGCTCCATCGGTATGGCGCAGGACCCTGGTCGCGTATTCCCCGGCAAGCGCATGTCTGGGCATCTGGGAAGCGTGCAGCGTACCACCCAGAATCTGATAGTGCTGCGGGTTGACACCGCACGTGGCTTGCTGCTGGTCAAGGGGGCAATCCCCGGTTCAAGGGGCGGCGATGTAGTAATACATCCGAGCGTGAAAACTCCCAGAATCGGTGCCAAACCTGCCGTCAAGGTCGATGCGCGGGTGGGGGCCAAGAGTGGCGCACAGTCCGGCAAGAAGGCGGGGGCATAATGGAACTCAAACTTATCAATGATGACGGCCAGTCAGCCGCAAGCATCTCTGCTTCCGACACGCTGTTTGGCCGTGAATACAATGAATCTCTGGTGCATCAGGTGGTAACGGCTTATCTGGCCAATGCCCGTAGTGCCAATCGCGCCCAGAAAGGACGTTCGGATGTAGCCAAGTCTACGCGCAAACCTTGGCGGCAAAAAGGTACTGGGCGCGCGCGCGCCGGTATGGCTTCCAGTCCATTGTGGCGTGGTGGCGGCAAGATTTTTCCCAATAGCCCGGAAGAAAATTTCAGCCATAAGCTGAACCGCAAAATGTATCGTGCAGGCATCGGCGCCATTCTCTCGCAGTTGGTACGGGAAAACCGCTTGTCGGTAGTAGAAAATTTCACCGTAGATACGCCCAAAACCAAGACCCTGGCGCAGAAACTGAAAGGCATGGGAATGGATGAGGTCATGATTATCACCGATAGCGTGGATGAGAACCTTTATCTGTCGTCTCGCAACCTGCCGCATGTGATGGTGGTAGAGGTCGGTCACGCAGATCCGGTCAGTCTCCTGCGCTTTGCCAATGTGCTCATGACACGCAGTGCAGTGACACAAATCGAGGAGATGCTGGCATGAGCGCACAAACTTTCAACCCGGAACGTCTGATGCAGATAATACTGGCACCGCAGGTTTCGGAAAAAGCTACACACATCGCTGAGAAACATAACCAGATCATCTTTCGTGTGGCGCAGGATGCCACCAAGGCCGAGATCAAGGCTGCTGTCGAGCTGATGTGGAAAGCCCAGAGCATCCAGGTGGAAACTGTGCAAGTGGCCAATATCAAAGGCAAGCAAAAGCGTTTTGGCCGCTTTATGGGACGCCGCAGCAACTGGAAAAAAGCCTATGTTGGTATCAAAGCTGGTCAGGAAATAAATTTTGCTGAAATCGCACAAGGGGAGGCCAAATAATGGCACTGATTAAAGTCAAACCGACTTCTCCCGGACGCCGCGCAGTCGTTAAAGTGGTTAATCCAGACTTGCACAAGGGTGCGCCCTACGCGAAATTGGTGGAGAAGCAGAACCATACCGCCGGACGCAATAACAACGGTCACATTACTACCCGTCACATGGGTGGCGGTCATAAGCAGCATTACCGCAAGGTGGATTTTCGTCGCAACAAGGATGGCATTCTCGCCAAAGTCGAGCGACTGGAATATGATCCGAACCGTAGCGCCAACCTAGCACTGCTTTGCTATGCGGATGGAGAACGCCGTTACATCATCGCCCCCAAGGGCATTGTTGCAGGGATGCAACTGATTAGTGGTGGCGATGCGCCGATCAAGAACGGCAATACGCTGCCGCTGCGCAACATCCCGGTAGGCAGTACCATTCATTGTGTGGAAATGCTTCCTGGCAAAGGGGCGCAACTGGCTCGTTCGGCCGGCACATCGGTGCAACTGCTGGCGCGCGAGGGAGACTATGCGCAACTGCGCCTGCGTTCCGGCGAAATCCGCAAGGTACACGTGGACTGTCGCGCCACCATCGGCGCGGTCGGTAACGAAGAGCATAACCTGCGCTCCATTGGCAAGGCCGGTGCTAACCGCTGGCGCGGCATTCGTCCGACGGTACGCGGCGTGGTAATGAACCCGGTAGACCATCCGCATGGTGGTGGTGAAGGCAAGACCGCTGCCGGACGTCATCCGGTCAGTCCGTGGGGAACACCCGCTAAGGGTTTCCGCACCCGTGGCAACAAGCGTACTGACGGCATGATCGTACGCCGCCGCTATTCGAACAAGGGGTAATAAATCATGGCACGTTCCGTAAAAAAAGGCCCATTCGTTGATCTGCACCTGATGACCAAGGTGGAGACCGCACGCGCAACCAACGACAAGCGTCCAATCAAGACCTGGTCGCGCCGTTCCACTGTTCTACCGGATTTCATTGGCCTGACCATCGCCATACATAACGGGAAGCAGCATGTTCCGGTGTACGTTACCGAGAATATGGTAGGACACAAACTTGGGGAGTTTTCCCATACCCGTACTTTCAAGGGACATTCTGGCGACAAGAAGGCTGCCGCAGCCGGGTCGAAGAAATAGGAGTGATGAGCATGCAAACAACTGCTGTATTACGCGGGGTTCGGTTATCTGAACAAAAAGGGCGGCTGGTGGCCGATCAGATTCGAGGGCTGCCGGTGGATCGTGCGCTTAATCTGCTGGCTTTCAGCCCGAAGAAGGGTGCTGTCATCATTCGTAAGTTACTGGAATCAGCTATTGCCAATGCCGAACACAACGAAGGTGCGGACATAGATGAACTAAAAGTGTCAACGATATATGTTGATCGCGGACCATCGCTGATGCGTACCAGCACACGCGCCAAAGGCCGTGGCAACCGTATCGTCAAGCCCACCTGCCACATTCTTCTCACCGTCGGCGACCAAGCCGGCAATAAAAAATAAGGCACACGCGAGGGCATTATGGGACAGAAAATACATCCGACAGGCTTCCGCCTTTCCGTGCTGAAGAACTGGTCATCGAAGTGGTACGCCAACAGTAAGAATTTTCCGGTCATGTTGAGCGAAGACATCAAGGTACGGGAATACCTGAAAAAGAAGCTGGCGCACGCTTCGGTAGGCCGGGTGATAATTGAGCGCCCATCCAAGAATGCACGCATCACGATTTACAGTTCGCGCCCCGGTATCGTGATCGGCAAGAAGGGTGAAGACATAGAGGTCCTGCGCGGGGAACTGCAAAGGCGCATGGGTGTGCCGGTGCATGTAAACATCGAGGAGATCCGCAAACCGGAAATCGATGCACAACTGATTGCCGACAACATCGCACAGCAACTGGAAAAACGCATCATGTTTCGCCGCGCCATGAAACGGGCCATGCAGAACGCCATGCGTCTGGGTGCCCAAGGAATCAAAATCATGAGTTCGGGTCGTTTGAACGGCATTGAGATCGCCCGCACTGAATGGTACCGTGAGGGGCGTGTGCCGCTGCATACCTTGCGCGCTGATCTGGATTATGGCACTGCAGAAGCCAAAACCACTTATGGCGTGATCGGCATCAAGGTATGGGTATTCAAGGGCGAGGTGATAGGCCACAGCGAGCAATCCGCAGCGACGGCAGTGCCTGCGGTTCCCGCGCCGGCAGGAGAGCCCGAAAAGAAGCGTCCAGCCAGAAAACCACCGACAAGCATGCCCAAGGTGGTAACGGCGGAAAAACCGGCCGTCAAAACCAAGACCGAAACTGAAGCAAAAGCCAGCGTGAAGACAGCCAAGAAGCCTGTCAAGACCGTTGAGAAGTCTGAGAAGACTACAGCCAAGAAAACAGTAAAAACAGTGAAGCCAGGAGCAAAAGATGCAGCAACCAGCTAGAACGAAATACCGCAAACAGCAGAAAGGACGCAACAAGGGAGTTGCGACCAGAGGTGCGAAAGTAAGTTTCGGTGAATACGGCCTTAAGGCGGTTGGTCGCGGTCGTTTGACTGCACGCCAAATCGAGGCAGCACGCCGCGCCATGACTCGCCATATAAAACGCGGCGGGCGTATCTGGATCCGTATTTTTCCGGACAAGCCAATTTCCCATAAACCAGCAGAGGTGCGCATGGGCAACGGCAAGGGTAATCCGGAATATTTTGTGGCAGAAATTCAACCTGGCAAGATGCTGTATGAAATGGATGGGGTCGATGAAGTTCTGGCACGTCAGGCGTTCCGCCTGGCTGCCGCTAAATTGCCGATCCAGACCACGTTTGTTATCCGACAACTAGGCGGTTAATCATGAAAGTGAATGAACTCAGAGCTAAGAATCCAGCCGAATTGCAGCAGGAGTTGATGGCGTTGCTGAAGGCGCAATTTGGTTTGCGCATGCAGCATGCAACTCAGCAACTCGGCAACACCAACCAGTTGCGCAATGTGCGTCGTGATATCGCGCGTACCAAAACAATAATCAGTCAGAAAGTGAAACAATCATGAGCGAAGCCAATTCGGGACGTACCCTCACCGGCAAAGTGGTGAGCGATAAAATGAACAAGACCATTACCGTATTGGTCGAACGCAAAGTTAAACACCCGCTCTATGGCAAGATCATGGTTCGCACGAAAAAATATCACGCCCACGACGAGAGCAACGAATTTCATCCGGGCGACTTGGTGATAATCGAAGAATGTCGTCCACTTTCCAAGACCAAGGCTTGGCGCGTAGCTAAGTTGGTCGAAAAAGCCAATCCGGTCTAATTGGCCAGTTACACCAAATGCTAAGCGAAACCAGGTTGGTTGCTGGTAAGAATAGCAGCGAACAGAAAGAGGCCGCTGTCATTTTGAATTAACCACTTTTATCGCTTGTTTTTTTAGTAATACACCCGTATAATTTCGCCTCTTCAAGCCTCTGGTTTTCAGATTTTTAATTCGCGCATTGCTGGTCGGCATCCGGCGGCGACATAACCCGAACGGGTTCCAATACTATCCACACAGTGAAATCCTGTACTGGAAAAGTTGGAGAGAGTGAGTAAAAATGATTCAAATGCAATCTATTCTACAAGTAGCCGACAATACCGGTGCGCGCTCGATCATGTGCATCAAGGTGTTGGGTGGCTCCAAGCGTCGCTATGCCGGAATTGGTGATGTCATCAAGGTCACTATCAAGGACGCCGCGCCGCGTGGCCGCGTCAAAAAAGGCGAAATATACAATGCGGTAGTAGTGCGCACCGCCAAGGGGGTACGTCGCGTCGACGGCTCACTGATCAAGTTTGACAGCAATGCTGCAGTGTTGCTGAACGCAAAGTTAGAGCCGATCGGGACACGCATTTTCGGCCCGGTGACACGTGAATTGCGCAATGCGCGCTTCATGAAAATCGTCTCGCTTGCGCCAGAAGTTCTATAAGCGCATGGCAAGGAGTCAATATGCAAAAAATTAAAAAAGGTGATGACGTCGTCGTCATCACCGGCAAGGACAAGGGCAAACGTGGCACAGTACTGCGCGTAGCCGGAATAGATTTGATCGTGGTTGAGGGCATCAACAAAGTAAAGAAACACCAGAGTCCCAATCCGACCAAAGGTACAGCTGGCGGTATTATCGAGATGGAAAAGCCGATTCAGATCTCAAATGTGGCGATTTTCAATCCCGCCACGCAGAAGGCCGACAGAGTTGGGTTCAAAACCCTGGAAGACAAGCGTAAGGTACGTTATTTCAAATCGAACGGCGAACTACTGGACGCCTGAGAGCGCAAGAGGAAATTATGGCTCGGTTGCAAGAATATTATCGTGACACCGTAGTGAAACAGCTAATGCAGCAGTTTGGCTACAAATCTATGATGGAAGTACCACGCATTCGCAAAATCACGCTTAACATGGGTGTGGGAGAGGCGATTGCCGACAAGAAAATCATGGACAATGCCGTGGGCGATATGCAAAAAATTGCCGGGCAACGTCCGGTGGTGACCAAAGCAAAAAAATCCATTGCCACTTTTAAGGTGCGCGAAGGTTACCCGGTCGGCTGTATGGTGACGTTGCGACGCGTTCGCATGTATGAATTTCTTGACCGCCTGGTGAGCGTGGCAATCCCGCGTATCCGTGATTTCCGCGGCATTTCTGGCAAAGCATTTGATGGGCGCGGCAATTACAACATGGGAGTGAAGGAGCAAATCATTTTCCCGGAAATCGAGTATGACAAGATCGATGCACTGAGAGGCATGAATATTACGATCACCACTACCGCCAAGACGGACGCAGAAGCGAAGGCGCTGTTGGCGGCTTTCAAATTCCCATTCAAGAACTGAGGATGGCATGGCCAAAATAGCTGTAATTAACCGCGATTTGAAACGACGTGTAACCGTGAAGAAGTTTGCCGCGTACCGCGCCGAATTATTCACCGTTATTAACAACGCCAAAGCGAGTGACGAAGAACGCCACTCTGCCAGAATCAAACTACAGATGTTGCCGCGCAACGCTAGCCCAGTGCGCCTGCGTAACCGTTGCTCACTAACCGGCCGACCACGCGGGGTATATAGCAAATTTGGCCTGGGACGTAGCAAATTACGCGACTTTGCCATGCGTGGAGAAATCCCCGGCATGACAAAAGCCAGTTGGTAGCAAGCGAATACTTGAA
This sequence comes from Nitrosomonadaceae bacterium, assembly GCA_919902515.1. GTDB lineage: Bacteria > Pseudomonadota > Gammaproteobacteria > Burkholderiales > Nitrosomonadaceae > VFJL01. The sequence continues at coordinate 7,346 of CAKKRD010000062.1, forward strand.
GTTTTTTGAGCATCAAAGTTTTTAGGCGGGATGCTGTGCGATATTTTGTAAAAAATTGCATCAAAGTTTGTGACAAAAATTGGATTTCTAGAGGTAGCCCTAGATGAGCATGAGTGACCCCATCGCTGATATGCTGACGCGTATACGTAACGCGCAGCTTGCTGAAAAAACTGCTGTGGCAATGCCTGCTTCCAAACTGAAGGCGGCCATTGCTCAAGTATTAAAGGATGAAGGCTATATAGAGCACTTTGCGGTCCGCGAAACAGACGGAAAACCGGTGCTGGAAATCAATCTGAAATATTACGCCGGTCGGCCAGTGATCGAAAAAATTGAACGTGTCAGCCGCCCCGGATTGCGTATCTACAAATCCAGCGACAAGCTTCCTAAGGTGATGAATGGTCTGGGTGTGGCGATAGTCTCCACTTCCAAGGGTGTAATGACCGAACGCAAAGCGCGCGCCAGTGGTGTAGGCGGTGAAGTTCTGTGTATCGTAGCTTAGGGGTGTAGAAAATGTCTCGAGTAGGTAAGAATCCGATACCCGTACCGGCTAATGTTGAAGTAGCCTTGTCTGCTTCCGCAGTATCGGTAAAAGGTCCGCTGGGCACGTTGCAGCATAGCCTGAATTCAGATATCACCATTGAGCGTGACGGCGATAATTTGCTGATAAAGGTTACCAACAATTCCAAGCAGGCTAATGCGATGTCCGGTACCATGCGCGCACTGCTGGCCAACATGGTGCACGGCGTAACCAAGGGTTTCGAAAAAAAGCTGCTGCTAGTAGGAGTGGGTTACCGCGCCCAGGCTGCAGGCGAGATGCTCAATCTGACGTTAGGATTCTCTCATCCAGTCGCACACAGAATGCCGGAAGGTGTCAAAGTTGAGACGCCGAGCCAAACTGAGATTCTCATCAAGGGCATAGATAAGCAGCAGGTTGGTCAAGTGGCTGCAGAAGTGCGCGCCTATCGCAAGCCAGAACCCTATAAGGGCAAGGGCGTGCGCTACGCTGATGAAGTAATCGTCATGAAAGAGACCAAGAAGAAGTAATCGAGGAAGATATGTTGAATTCGACACAATCCCGACTGCGCCGTGCGCGTCAAACCCGTGCCAAGATATCCGAACTGAAAGTGGTGCGACTGGCGGTGCATCGCAGCAACTGCCATATTTATGCACAAGTGATCGATGGCAGCGGTGGCAAGGTGTTGACCAGCGCTTCCACTCTGGAACCAGAGGTGCGCAAGGCGCTAGCCAATGGGGGCACCATTGATGCGGCGGCCGCAATAGGCAAACGGATAGCCGAGAAGGCCAAAAATCTGGGTATCGAGACCGTTGCGTTTGACCGTTCTGGCTTCAGATATCACGGCCGCGTTAAAGCATTGGCCGAAGCTGCCCGTGAGCATGGCCTCAAATTCTAAGCGAGGGATAAACAGTGGCTAAGATGCAAGGAAGAATGCAAGGCAAAACCCAACAAGGTGAGGATCGTGGCGATGGTCTTAAGGAAAAGATGGTTGCGATCAATCGCGTCACCAAAGTCGTTAAGGGTGGGCGTATTCTTGGTTTTGCCGCACTGACCGTGGTTGGCAATGGCGACGGTAGCGTCGGTATGGGCAAGGGCAAGTCCCGTGAGGTACCGGTAGCGGTACAAAAAGCGATGGATGAAGCGCGCCGCAAGATGATCAAGGTGAACCTGAAGAACGGCACACTGCATCATCCCGTCATCGGCAGACACGGTGCCGCCAAAGTATATATGCAACCCGCTTCCGAAGGCACTGGCATCATTGCTGGCGGGCCAATGCGGGCAATATTTGAAGTAATGGGAGTGCACAATATTCTTGCCAAGTGCATTGGCTCGACCAATCCCTACAACGTGGTACGCGCCACGCTGCAAGGTTTGCAAACGATGAACACCCCTGCTGAAATTGCTGCCAAGCGTGGCAAAAGCGTGGAAGAAATCATGGGGCTGGCAAAATGAGCGAAAGTATAAAAAAAATCAAGCTGACTTTGATCAAGAGCATCATCGGTACCAAGCAATCACATCGTGCAACCGTGCGCGGACTAGGGTTGCGCGGGGTTAATAGCAGCGCGGAATTAGAAGATACCCCGTCGGTCCGTGGCATGATTAATAAGGTCTATTACCTCGTCAAAGTTGAGGCATGAGATGCGACTGAATTCGATTAAACCGGCCGACGGCGCCAAACACGCCAAACGACGTGTAGGGCGTGGCATAGGTTCGGGCATCGGTAAGACTGCTGGGCGCGGTCATAAGGGACAAAAATCCCGCACTGGCGGGTTCCATAAAGTCGGTTTTGAGGGTGGACAGATGCCGCTGCAGCGTCGGTTGCCCAAACGCGGATTTGTTTCCCCTACTGCTGGAGACATCGTAGAAGTACGTCTGTCGGCTCTGAACAAATTGCCGGTTGATACCATAGATATCCTGGTTCTAAAGCAGGCAGGGATCGTTCCCGGTGGAGCCCTTAGCGCCAAGGTGATACTTTCCGGAAAAATTGAACGTGCAATTAAATTACAGGGTGTTGCAGTAACCAAAGGTGCAAAAGCAGCCATTGAAACTGCCGGCGGCAGCATTGGCGCTGCATAAGGCTACGAGGACAGAGATTGGCCGCTAACGAATCGCTGCGAGGACTTTCCGGAAAGCTTGGCGACTTGAAACGTCGTCTGTGGTTCTTGTTGCTTGCGCTGGTAGTCTATCGTATCGGCGCGCATGTCCCGGTACCGGGCATAGACCCGGTGGTGCTGAAAGACCTGTTCGAATCACAGCAGGGCGGCATTCTCGGTATGTTCAACATGTTTTCCGGGGGCGCACTTTCCCGTTTCTCGATTTTTGCCTTGGGGATCATGCCGTACATTTCGGCCTCGATCATCATGCAGTTGGGTACAGTAGCATTTCCCTATTTGGAAGCGCTGAAGAAAGAAGGCGAGGCTGGGCGCAGAAAGATCACCCAGTACACCCGCTACGGCACGCTGGGACTGGCATTGGTGCAGGGCTATGGCATATCCATCGCATTGCAATCTCAGGCTGGGCTGGTGATCGAACCAGGACCGATGTTCTTGCTGACCACAGTGATAACTTTGGTCACGGGTACTATATTTCTGATGTGGCTGGGCGAGCAGATTACTGAGCGCGGCATTGGCAACGGTATATCTCTGATCATTTTCGCCGGGATAGTCGCTGGTCTGCCGAGCGCAATTGGCGGCACACTTGAACTGGTGCGAACTGGCGCAATGCATTTCCTGGTGGCACTGGGGATTTTTGTAGCAGCAACGTTGGTAACCGCATTCGTGGTATTTGTCGAGCGTGGCCAGCGTAAAATATTGGTGAACTATGCCAAACGCCAGGTAGGGCGAAAAGTCTACGGCGGGCAGAGTTCACATCTGCCACTGAAGCTGAATATGGCTGGCGTAATTCCACCGATCTTCGCTTCCAGCATGATCTTGTTCCCCGCCACGCTAGCGGGATGGTTTGCTACCGGCGAATCCATGGCCTGGTTGAAAGATATGAGCGGCGCATTGTCTCCAGGCCAACCGGTTTACGTAATATTGTATGCGGCGATGATTATATTTTTCTGTTTCTTCTATACAGCCTTGGTATTCAATCCCAAGGAGACTGCGGAGAACCTGAAAAAAAGTAGCGCCTTTATCCCTGGGATACGTCCCGGTGACCAGACGGCCAAATATATCGAACGGATCATGCTACGGCTTACCCTGGCAGGAGCAATTTACGTAACGCTGGTGTGCTTATTGCCGGAGTTTTTGATCTTGAAATGGAACGTACCATTCTATTTCGGAGGAACTTCGTTGCTGATAATCGTGGTGGTAACCATGGATTTCATGTCACAGGTGCAATCTTATGTCATGTCACAACAGTATGAGAGCCTGTTGAAGAAGACTAACTTCAAGGGTGGCGGTGGGTTGTCGGCAAGATAGACGCGCCTAAGGACAGGATGGCCAAAGAAGAAACGATACAAATGCAAGGCGAGATACTGGAAACGTTGCCCAACGCTACGTTCCGGGTCAAGCTGGAAAACGGGCATGTGGTGCTGGGGCACATTTCCGGCAAGATGCGCATGCATTACATCCGGATTTTGCCGGGTGACAAAGTAACGGTAGAACTGACGCCGTACGATTTAAGTAGGGCGCGAATTACCTTTCGCGCCAAGTAGTGCAAGGAGAAGAAGACATGAAAGTATGGGCATCCGTCAAAAAGATTTGTCGTAATTGCAAAATTATCCGACGTAACCGCGTGGTGCGAGTAATTTGTACGGATCCACGACATAAGCAACGCCAGGGTTGAATGAGCAAGTATAGCTTTAGGTGTTATAATTTCATTTTTTTATTTGTAGGATAAATCGTATGGCCCGTATCGCTGGGGTAAACATCCCAAATCATCAACACGCCGAGATTGCATTGACCTCGATTTATGGTATCGGTCGGACCAGAGCACGCCAGATTTGCGCTGCCATCGGCATCAGTGGCTCTACCAAGATCAAAGATATAACCGACGTGCAAATGGAGAAACTGCGAGACCGCGTCGCCAAGTTTACGGTAGAAGGTGACTTGCGGCGGGAAGTGTCAATGAATATCAAGCGTCTGATGGATCTTGGTTGTTATCGTGGATTGCGGCACCGGCGTGGTCTGCCGGTACGCGGTCAGCGCACCCGAACCAACGCCAGAACACGCAAGGGACCACGCAAGGCAGTCCGCTCCTCCAGCGCGAAGCCGGCAGCAAAATAAATGGTAATCGGTGAGTAAACAGGACGTAATGCAAAGGAATAGCCAGACATGGTAAAAGTAGCTACCCGGGTACGGAAAAAGATAAAGAAGAACGTGGCTGAGGGCATCGCCCATATTCACGCTTCGTTTAACAATACGATTGTGACCATCACTGACCGCCAAGGAAACGCTTTGTCTTGGGCCACTTCTGGCGGCGCCGGCTTCAAGGGGTCGCGCAAAAGTACCCCTTTCGCCGCTCAAGTAGCGGCTGAGCAAGCTGGCAAGGTTGCGCAGGAATGTGGTGTGAAAAACCTGGAAGTACGGATCAAGGGACCCGGCCCAGGACGCGAATCTGCTGTACGTGCATTGAACGCAGCGGGCTTTAAAATTACCAGCATTTCGGATGTGACGCCAGTTCCGCATAATGGATGCCGTCCACCGAAAAAACGCCGTATTTAGTGGGAGTAAATTGTGGCCAGAAATCTTGATCCTAAATGCCGCCAGTGTCGCCGTGAAGGCGAGAAGCTGTTCCTGAAGGGCGAGAAGTGTTTTACCGACAAATGTGCAATCGAACGCAGAAATTATGCGCCGGGACAGCACGGCCAAAAAAGTGGCCGGTTATCTGATTACGGTGTGCAATTGCGCGAAAAGCAGAAACTGCGGCGTATCTATGGAATGCTGGAACGCCAGTTCCGCAACAATTACAAGCTGGCCGACAGGCAGCGTGGCATCACCGGTGAGAATCTGCTGCAATTGCTGGAATGCCGCCTGGACACAGTTTCGTATCGTATGGGCTTTGGTGCCTCGCGCTCAGAAGCGCGTCAGATTGTGCGCCACAACGGCATATTGGTGAATGGTCGTCGTGTCAACATTCCATCCTACCAAGTGAAACCTGGTGACGTGGTCGAAGTTGTCGAAAAAGCGAAAAACCATCTGCGCATTAAAGCCGCGTTAGAAGCCGCTGAACAACGTAATTTCCCGGAGTGGATAGTAATGGATGTCAAAGCCATGAAGGGGACGTTCAAGGCCAAACCCGAGAGATCCGAGCTGCCTTCAACCATCAATGAATCGCTCGTGATTGAATTGTATTCTAAGTAACCAACCAACAAGCTTCCCGCAAAAGGATCAGGCTATGGCTAGTAACACTTTTCTTACGCCGCGCATTATTGACGTTCAGAATATATCTCCGCTGCACGCCAAAGTCACCATGGAGCCATTTGAACGTGGCTATGGACATACATTGGGTAACGCATTGCGCCGCATTCTATTATCTTCAATGCCGGGATTCGCGCCAACTGAAGTGCAGATCAGCGGCGTGGTGCACGAATACTCCGCTCTCGATGGGGTGCAAGAGGATGTGGTTGATATATTGCTCAATCTCAAGGGCATCGTTCTGAAACTGCACAATCGTACTGAAGCTGTCCTGACCCTTAAGAAAGAAGGTGAAGGTGTAGTCACTGCGGGCGATATCGAAGTCGGCCATGATGTGGAAATTATCAATCCCGAGCATGTTGTTGCACACCTCACCGCCGGTGGAAAATTAGACATGCAAATCAAGGTGGCGCAAGGACGCGGCTACATGCCGGGAACAATGCGGCAACTGGCAAATGAAAGCCGCACCATCGGCAGCATTCTGCTGGATGCCTCTTTCAGTCCGGTACGGCGTGTAAGCTATGCGGTGGAAAGTGCCCGCGTTGAACAGCGTACTGACCTCGACAAATTAGTGATGGATATCGAGACCAATGGCGTCGTCGACCCCGAGGAAGCAATCCGCTACGCTGCCAAAGTGCTGGTGGAACAACTCTCGGTGTTCGCTGATCTCAAGGGTACACCGGTACCTGTGGAGCAACCCAAGTCACCACAAATTGATCCGGTGCTGCTGCGCCCAGTGGATGATCTGGAGCTTACCGTACGTTCCGCTAATTGTCTCAAGGCTGAAAACATTTACTATATTGGTGACTTGATTCAACGCACCGAAACCGAACTATTGCGGACACCCAATCTGGGCAGAAAATCACTCAACGAAATCAAGGAAGTACTGGCTTCACACGGATTGACGCTGGGGATGAAACTGGAAAGCTGGCCGCCTGCCAATCTTGAGAAGAGTAAAAAGGAAACAAGTCATGCGGCACCATAATGGCCTGAGAAAACTGAATCGCACCAGCAGTCATCGTCTGGCGATGCTACGTAATATGACCAATTCGTTGTTGCGCCATGAAGTCATCAGAACCACCTTGCCCAAGGCCAAGGAATTGCGCCGCGTGGTAGAACCGATGATTACTCTGGGCAAGAAGCCGTCGCTTGCCAACCGCCGTCTGGCATTCAACCGTCTGCGCGACCGCGACATGGTTGGCAAACTGTTTGCCGAACTTGGCCCGCGTTATCAGAAACGCAATGGTGGCTATCTGCGCATTCTTAAATTTGGTTTCCGCAAGGGTGACAACGCGCCGATGGCGCTGATTGAACTGCTGGATCGTCCTGAGCAGATCATTGTGCCTACAGCCAAGACTGCTGATGTATAAACTAACCTAACACATAAAAATAAAAAGCCGGTTTATCCCGGCTTTTTTATGCAGAATTTATTACTCTACTGATGGGAGCTTAGACTCTGATGGACCTGACGACCTGGACCGATGCGGAACTTATCGCGCTGCGTGAAAAACTTCACGCCTGGTGTCTACAACGCCAGGCGTCAAAGTGGGGAAACCGATTCTGGAAATTGACTGCATTTATGGGGGCATTTTCACTCATTGACGGAATCGTCGATATTTTTCTTGATGGCGTGCGGGCACTTAGCATACTCGAAATCATACTGGGCAGCGCCATCTGTTTATCCTGGTACCTGGGCGACAAAAAATATAAATCCAATACTAACTTTCTTGACAAGCTCAACAACGAACTTAGCCGCCGGGGTCACTCTTTGTAAGAGTTGACCCCGACTGAAATAACTTGGATAACTTGGCTATGCAGCATGTTCGCTATCTTGCGTTTCTCCGATGCTCCCCTCGCTCGGGCCATGACCTTTACCGCCGCTATCCGGCAACGTCCTCTGTTTTTTGCGGGCGTTGTGAAAAGCCAAACCGGTACCTGCGGGAATGAGCCGCCCAACGATGACGTTTTCCTTGAGGCCACGTAGATCATCCTTCTTGCCCATAATCGCCGCTTCAGTCAGCACACGTGTGGTCTCCTGGAAGGAGGCGGCGGAAATGAATGAATCCGTAGAAAGCGACGCTTTGGTGATACCCAGCAGGGTGAAATCGTAGATCGCAATCTTCTTGTCCTCCACCACCATCCGTTCATTCTCCACCAGCAGATCCGCACGTTCCACCTGCTCGCCCGTGATAAATCGGGTATCGCCGGCATCGACGATATGTACACGGCGCAGCATCTGCCGTACGATCACTTCGATGTGCTTGTCGTTGATTTTCACGCCCTGGAGCCGGTATACATCCTGCACTTCGTCGGTAATGTAGCGTGCCAGTGCCTCCACTCCCAGCAGACGCAGAATATCGTGTGGATCAGCCGGGCCGTCAACAATGCTCTCTCCCTTGTTCACCACTTGACCATCATGTGCTGTTACGTGTTTCTCCTTGGAAATCAGGTACTCATGTGAAACTCCGTCCAGATCGGTAATCACCAGGCGCTGTTTTCCTTTGGTATCTTTGCCGAACGATACGATACCCGTGACTTCGGCAAGCACGCCCGCATCCTTGGGAGAACGGGCTTCGAACAGTTCTGCCACACGCGGCAGACCGCCAGTAATGTCGCGGGTTTTCGAGCTCTCTTGCGGGATCCGTGCCAGCACTTCACCCACGCTGACTTGCTGCCCGTCGCGCACGGTAATGATGCAACCGACCTGAAACGTGATGCTGACGGACAAATTGCCTCCGGCAATTTTTACTTCATTGCCTTCTTCGTCCAACAGTTTTACTAATGGCCGCAAGCCCTTGGCCTGGGTTACCCCACGGCGTTTCGGATCGATCACCACCAGGGTGGACAAGCCCGTCACTTCGTCAATCTGCTTGGCTACCGTCACACCTTCCTCGACATTCTCAAAGCGTACTTTGCCGGCATACTCGGTAATGATGGGACGGGTGTGTGGATCCCATGCCGCCAGCACCTTCCCCGCCTTCACTACTTCACCATCACGCACCAGCAATGTTGCCCCATAGGGTGTTCTATGACGCTCGCGTTCGCGGCCAACATCATCTTGTATCACCACTTCACCGCTACGAGAAATCGCTATCAGTTCGTTGCGGGAGTTGATCACGTAACGCATCGTGGGCGAATAGCGCACCGTGCCATTGGACTTGCTCTCCACCTGGCTCGCCACAGCAGTTCTGGATGCGGCGCCACCAATGTGGAATGTACGCATGGTGAGCTGTGTGCCCGGTTCACCGATGGATTGAGCGGCAATCACCCCGACGGCTTCGCCCACGTTTACCGGCGTACCACGTCCTAGATCACGCCCGTAACATTTGGCGCACAGGCCATAGCGGGTTTCGCAGGTAAGTGGGGTGCGCACTTTCACTTCATCTATACCCAGTGACTCAATCGCATCGACTGCGTCCTCGTCCAGCAGAGCCCCGGCCGGATAAATTACCGTCTGGTCTTCCGGGTTGACCACATCGTTCGCCGCCACTCGCCCGAGTACGCGCTCACGCAACGCTTCGATTACTTCACCACCTTCGACCAGTGCTTTCAGCACCGCACCGTTACTGGTGCCACAGTCGTCTTCAGTTACCACCAGATCCTGGGTCACATCCACCAAACGGCGAGTGAGATAACCGGAGTTGGCGGTCTTCAATGCCGTATCCGCCAGTCCCTTACGGGCACCATGAGTGGAAATGAAGTACTGCAACACATTTAACCCCTCGCGGAAATTCGCGGTAATGGGCGTCTCAATGATAGAGCCATCGGGCTTGGCCATCAGTCCGCGCATACCTGCCAACTGGCGAATCTGGGCAGCGGAGCCGCGCGCGCCGGAGTCGGCCATCATATAAATGGAATTAAACGATTCTTGCGTTAATGGCTTGCCTTTCTTGTCTTTCTTTACTTCGCCGGTCAGCCGGTCATATACCGGTTCAACCCCGAGTTGATCCATCATGGCCTTGGCCACCTGGTCGCCAGCACGACCCCAGATATCCACTACTTTATTATAGCGTTCGCCTTGAGTTACCAAGCCGGAAGTGTACTGGGCCTCGATCTCCTGCACTTCCTTCTCAGCCGCACCGATAATATCGTTCTTCTGTGGCGGCGTAAGCATGTCGTCCACACAAATTGAGATACCGGCACGGGTAGCGTAGGTGAAGCCCGAATACATCAGTTTATCGGCGAAGATCACTGTCTCGCGCAAGCCACAACGACGGAAACTGGCATTGATAAGCTTGGATATTTCCTTCTTTTTGAGCGCTTTGTTAATCAGGGGAAAAGGCAGCCCGGCGGGCAGGATCGCGGATAGCAGTGCGCGCCCCACAGTGGTGTCATAGCGCGTGGTTATTTCGCGGCGCCCGCCCTCGGCATCTACTTCATATTCCTTGATTCGCACCAGGATCTTGGCATTCAGTTCTACTACTCGGCTCTCATAGGCACGCGACAGTTCACTGATGTTGGCGAACATCATACCCTCACCACGCGCATTCACCCTCTCGCGGGTGGTGTAATACAAACCCAGCACGATATCCTGCGACGGCACGATAATCGGCTCACCATTGGCGGGTGACAGAATGTTATTGGTTGACATCATCAATGTGCGACATTCCATTTGCGCTTCCAGCGACAGCGGCACGTGTACTGCCATCTGGTCACCGTCGAAGTCGGCATTGAATGCTGCACATACCAGCGGATGCAACTGTATCGCCTTGCCCTCAATCAGCACCGGCTCAAATGCCTGGATACCCAGGCGATGCAACGTCGGCGCGCGGTTCAGCATCACCGGGTGTTCACGAATGACGTCTTCCAGGATGTCCCACACGATTGGAGTTTCATTCTCCACTTCACGCTTGGCTGCCTTGATGGTACTGGCGATGCCCATTATTTCCAGTTTATTAAAAATGAAAGGTTTGAACAGTTCCAGCGCCATTTTCTTCGGCAGGCCGCACTGATGCAGCTTGAGTTGCGGACCCACCACAATCACCGAACGCCCGGAGTAGTCCACGCGCTTGCCCAGCAAATTCTGCCGGAAACGTCCGCCTTTGCCTTTGATCATATCGGCGAGAGATTTTAGCGGACGTTTGTTGGCACCTGTCATGGCCTTGCCGCGACGGCCGTTGTCCAGCAGGGAATCTACCGCTTCCTGCAGCATGCGTTTTTCGTTGCGCACGATGATTTCCGGTGCTTTCAACTCCAGCAATCGCTTCAGACGGTTGTTGCGGTTGATGACGCGGCGATATAAATCATTCAGATCAGAAGTGGCGAAACGCCCGCCGTCCAGTGGCACCAGCGGGCGTAATTCCGGCGGCAGCACCGGCAATACCGCCAGCACCATCCACTCCGGCTTGATGCCGGATTTGTTGAATGCCTCCAGCACTTTCAGGCGCTTGGAGATTTTCTTCATCTTGGTTTCCGAACCGGTGGTTACCATCTCGCGCCGCAAATTATCGATTTCCGCACGGATGTTGATGTTGCTTAACAAATCGCGGATGCCCTCTGCACCCATGCTGGCGCGGAAATCATCGCCATATTCTTCCATCTTGGCGCGATAGTCGTCATCCGTCAGCAGCTGGCATCGCGCCAGCGGCGTCATGCCGGGATCCGTCACCACAAAGGCTTCAAAATAAAGCACCCGCTCGATATCGCGCAAGGTCATATCCAGCACGATGCCCAGACGCGACGGCAACGATTTCAGGAACCAGATGTGTGCCACCGGGGAAGCCAGTTCGATGTGCCCCATGCGCTCACGCCGCACCTTGGACAGCGTCACTTCGACGCCGCATTTCTCGCAGATCACCCCGCGGTGCTTCAAGCGCTTGTATTTTCCGCATAAGCACTCGTAGTCCTTTACTGGACCAAAAATTTTGGCACAGAACAACCCGTCCCGCTCCGGCTTGAAAGTACGGTAGTTGATGGTTTCAGGTTTCTTCACCTCGCCATAAGACCAGGAACGTATTTTTTCCGGGGAAGCGAGGCCGATCTTGATCGAGTCGAACTCTTCCTTCTGGGTAACCTGTTTGAATAAATCGAGCAGTGCTTTCATTTGTCACTCCTGTTAATCAGGGATCGATATAAAATTTATCGGCGAAGATGCACGGCAATATAAAGCCTTCAGCTTTTTATGCCGCTGCAGCAAAGATTGCTAATGCCGATCCAAATCGATGTCCAACGCCAGCGAACGGATTTCCTTTACCAGTACATTGAATGATTCCGGCATACCGGCATCAATCTTGTGGTCACCCTTGACAATACTCTCGTACACTTTGGTGCGTCCGTTCACATCGTCGGATTTAACCGTCAACATTTCCTGTAGGGTATAGGCAGCGCCGTAGGCTTCCAATGCCCAAACCTCCATCTCACCGAAACGCTGGCCGCCAAACTGGGCCTTGCCACCTAGCGGCTGCTGGGTTACCAAACTGTAGGGACCGGTAGAGCGCGCATGCATCTTGTCGTCCACCAGGTGATGCAGCTTGAGTACATGCATGTAGCCCACCGTAACAGGGCGGTCGAAAGCTTCACCGGTTCTGCCATCATAGAGTGCGACCTGGCCGGAGCGCGGCAGGCCGGCAAGCTCCAGCATATCCTTGATTTCATGTTCGGTGGCACCATCGAACACCGGGGTTGCAAAAGGTACGCCGTCCTTGAGATTCTCCGCCAAATCCAGGATTTCTCCGTCGGTGAGCGAAGCGATATCCTCCTGTTTGCCGCTGCTGTTGTAAATTTTGTTAAGGAATTTCCTAATCTCTGCGGGTTTGTTGTGGGCCTGCAGCATATCGCCGATCTTTCTGCCCAACCCTTTCGCTGCCCACCCCAAATGGGTTTCCAGTATCTGTCCCACGTTCATGCGTGAAGGCACACCCAGAGGATTCAACACGACGTCCACTGGAGTGCCATCAGCCATGTAGGGCATATCTTCCACAGGTACGATTTTGGAAATTACACCCTTGTTGCCATGGCGCCCTGCCATTTTGTCGCCAGGCTGCAGACGTCGCTTCACCGCCACATAAACTTTGACCATTTTCTGCACACCTGGCGGCAGTTCATCCCCTTGGGTCAGTTTCTTTTTCTTCTCGTCAAAAGCGGCGTCAAATGCCTTACGCTTCTGCGCCAGACCTTCCTTGATCTGTTCCAACTGCAGGCTCACCGCTTCGTTGGATAGGCGTATGTCGAACCAGTGGTGCGGGTCCATACTGTCCAGGTATTCCTTGGTGATGCGCGCACCCTTGGCGAGTTTTTTCGGTCCGCCAGTTGCCGCCTTACCCTTGAGCAAACGCTCGATACGCTCAAACGCATCAGCCTCGACGATCCGCATCTGATCAGCCAGGTCTTTCTTATAACGTTTCAGTTCGTCATCAATGATCTGCTGGGCGCGTTTGTCACGCTCAATACCCTCGCGGGTAAACACCTGCACATCGATCACTGTGCCGGAAATGCCTGAGGGTACACGCAGCGACGTATCTTTCACGTCAGAAGCCTTCTCCCCAAAAATCGCCCGCAACAGCTTCTCTTCCGGTGTCAACTGAGTTTCGCCCTTCGGCGTAACCTTGCCCACCAGCACATCACCCGCTTCCACTTCGGCGCCAATATGGACGATGCCGGATTCATCCAGACGCCCGAGTTGCACCTCCGACAGGTTGGAAATATCACCGGTGATTTCTTCCGTCCCCAGTTTGGTGTCGCGACTCACCACCGATAGCTCCTCGATATGAATCGAAGTAAAACGGTCTTCGGCAACAACGCGCTCAGAAATGAGTATCGAGTCCTCGAAGTTGTAGCCATTCCACGGCATGAATGCAACCAGCATATTCTGCCCCAATGCCAGCTCACCCAAGTCGGTGGAAGCGCCATCTGCCACCACATCACCGCGCGCAATCACATCCCCTACTTGCACCAGCGGACGCTGATTGATATTGGTGTTCTGGTTGGAACGGGTGTATTTGATCAGGTTATAAATATCCACACCCACTTCACCGGCACGTGTCTCAGTGTCATGCACCCGTACCACGATACGGCCCGCATCCACATAGTCCACCACGCCACCGCGCACCGCCTGCACTGCGGTGCCGGAATCCACTGCGACCACACGCTCAATCCCGGTGCCCACCAGTGATTTCTCGGCACGCAGGCAAGGCACCGCCTGGCGCTGCATGTTGGAACCCATCAGGGCACGGTTGGCATCATCATGTTCCAGAAATGGAATCAGTGAGGCTGCCACCGACACGATCTGCGCCGGCGCCACGTCCATATACTCGATCCGGTCCGGTGCTGCCAGAGCAAATTCATTTTTGTGCCGACAGGAAACAATGTCACTGGAAAACTTGCCGTGACGATCCAGTTCCGCATTCGCCTGGGCGATCACATACTGACCTTCCTCGATGGCTGACAGATAGTCAATTTCATCGGTGACCTTGCCACTCTTCACTTTGCGGTACGGCGTCTCCATGAAACCATATTCATTGGTGCGGGCGTACAGCGCCAGTGAATTGATGAGGCCGATGTTGGGGCCTTCCGGCGTTTCGATCGGACACACCCGGCCATAATGGGTGGGATGCACGTCGCGCACCTCAAACCCTGCGCGCTCACGCGTCAGGCCACCTGGTCCCAGTGCGGATACACGCCGTTTATGGGTAATCTCTGAAAGCGGATTGGTCTGATCCATAAACTGCGACAGTTGACTGGAGCCGAAAAATTCGCGTACCGCTGCCGATACCGGTTTGGCGTTGATCAGATCATGCGGCATCAGATTATCCGACTCTGCCTGACTCAAACGCTCTTTCACTGCGCGTTCCACCCGTACCAGTCCGGAACGGAACTGATTTTCCGCCAATTCGCCGACAGAACGCACACGGCGGTTGCCAAGATGATCGATGTCGTCTATCTCGCCACGGCCATTGCGCAGCTCTACCAGTATCATGATGACCGCGATGATGTCTTCGTTTGACAGCGTATTGGCGCCAGTCAACTCGGTCTTGCCCACGCGGCGATTGAATTTCATCCGTCCCACTACGGATAGGTCATAACGTTCCGGTGCATAGAACAAGCCATTGAACAGCGACTTGACCGCATCCTCGGTAGGCGGTTCGCCGGGACGCATCATCCGATATATGGCTACTTGAGCAGCCATCTGGTCGGCAGTCTCGTCTATCCGCAAGGTCTGTGATATGTAGGCGCCCTGATCAAGGTCATTGGTATAAATGGTGTAAATCTTTTCTGTATTGGCTTCGTGCAGCTTGGCGAGCACAATCTCGGTGATTTCGTCGTTGGCCAGCGCCACGACTTCGCCTGTTTCCTTGTCTACCACGTTGTGGCCCAATACCCGTCCCAGCAGAAAATCTTCTGGCACGGCAAGTCTGTCTATGCCTGCCTGTTGCAGTTCACGAACGTGCTTGACGGTGATGCGCTTGTCTTTCTGCACGATTACCTTGCCGCTTTTGGTAGTAATGTCAAAACGCGCCATGTCGCCACGCAAACGCTCCGGCACCAGTTCAAACTGGATGCCCTTTTTGGACAGATGGAAAACGTCGAAAGAAAAGAAACCTGCCAGAATCTGTTCCGGCGTATAGCCTATTGCTTTCAGCAGCGTGGTGACCGGCATTTTCCGGCGGCGGTCAACACGAAAATAGAGGTAATCCTTGGGGTCGAACTCAAAATCGAGCCAGGAGCCGCGATACGGAATAATTCTTGCGGAAAACAGCAATTTGCCGGACGAGTGTGTCTTGCCGCGGTCATGCTCGAAGAATACGCCGGGTGAGCGATGCAGTTGCGACACGATCACGCGTTCGGTGCCGTTGATGACGAACGAGCCCGTGTTGGTCATGAGAGGAATCTCTCCCATGTAAACCTCCTGCTCCTTCACCTCCTTAATTGTCGGCTTGGAAGCTTCTTTGTCCATGAGCGTCAACCGCACCTTGGCGCGCAAAGGGGAAGCATAAGTGAGGCCGCGCTGCTGGCATTCCTTGACATCGAACGGAGGGGTGCCAAGATCGTAGCTGACAAAATCGAGACGTGCATTCTTGGAATGGCTTTCGATTGGGAAGATCGAGGTAAATGCTGCCTGTAACCCCTGATTGGCGCGCTGGCCAGGCTCAACTCGCGCTTGCAGGAAGGCTACATATGATTCGAGCTGGGTGGCGAGAAGAAAAGGGATCGGCAGCACGCTGGCGCGCTTGGCGAAACTTTTACGGATGCGTTTTTTCTCGGTAAACGAATAGCTCATGGAATCTCTCCGGGGGTCAGAAAACAGAAAGCAGAGTGCTCTCTGCCTGCTGTGTTATGCGTTCTGCGTCACAAATAATGCAAAAATCAACACGCTAGAGAGGCCAAAGGCTGGCGGCACGTTTCGCGCTGCCAGCCCGCCTCCTGGTACTACCTCTTTATTTGACCTCGCAAGCCGCGCCAGCTTCAGTCAGTTGCTTCTGAATGGCGTCTGCGTCGGCTTTGGAAATGCCTTCCTTGACCGCCTTGGGTGCTCCATCCACCAGATCCTTGGCTTCTTTCAGGCCCAGGCCGGTAACCGCGCGCACGACCTTGATCACGTTAACTTTGCTATCACCTGCAGCGGTCAGTATTACGGAAAATTCAGTTTGCTCTTCCGCCGGGGCGGCAGCGGCACCGGCTGCGGGAGCTGCTGCTACCACTGCTGCTGCAGCGGCTGAGACGCCGAACTTTTCTTCCATCTCTTTGATCAGCTGAGAGAGTTCCAGCACGGTCATATTGGCGATTGCATCTAGAATTTCTGCTTTGGCTACTGCCATGATTTTCTCCTGATAAAATTAATTTCTGGTTTGATTACAGTTTCGACTATCTCGAAACCGGATTAAGCGGCTTGTTTCTGATCGCGGACAGCTGCGAGACCACGCACAAATTTGGTCGGCACTTCGTTGAGTGTCCGCACAAAGTTGACGATCGGTGCCTGCATCGTGCCGAGCAGTTTCGAAAGTAGTTCCTCGCGGCTCGGCATGGTGGCCAGGTTCGCAATATCCTTGTCCGACATTACGAAATTAGCCATTGCACCAGCCTTGATCACGAACTTGTCATTACCCTTGGCAAAGTCGTGCAGCACTTTCGCCGCGGCTACCGGATCACTGCCAATACCATAGACAAGCGGTCCCACCATGTGCGAGGAAAGACCGGCAAACGGCGTATCTGCAACCGCACGTCGTGCCAGCGAATTCTTCAGCACCCGGAAATATATCCCCGACTGACGTGCCTTGGCACGCAACTGGGTCATATGCCCAACTCCGAGACCGCGATACTCCGCAACGATAACAGCCTGAGCCTTCGCCAACTGCGCGCTGACCTCGGTGACTACCGCTTTTTTCTCTTCAAGATTTAGACTCAAGATACGTTCTCCATCAGTTGAATAGAGTATTGAGTTTTAGTGTCGAGCTCTGATAGAACTCGCCACCTGGTCTCAACACCACGAACCGGCGACCTTAAATCAGGAGATAAATTTGTTCCTGTTTCCGGGCACGCCATCTACGCTGGGCGCTAAGAATCTTGGAAGTTCGGGAGCACAAGCGGTGGATGCCAATCACGTCCACCCTGACTCCCCTTCCCTTCCCATTCCGCGATTAAGTTCTCCAGTGACAGCGCAAACTCAGTGGAGCCGGTATTACAGCTCACTGCTTGCCGTTCATCCAAAAAACCCCAACGGTCTTTGACAACCTGCTGGATTAGCCTGTTATGCCTCTCCAGCAGCCCAAAGTCTTACAAATTCTCTACTGCGTCAAACTAGCCTGATCCACCCGAACGCCAATCCCCATCGTGCTGGAAACTGAAATCTTCCTCAGATAGACACCCTTGGATGTGGCGGGTTTGGATTTGTTGAGCGCCTCCACCAGCGCCAGCATGTTTTGTTTTAACGCATCGGCGCTAAACGATGCGCGGCCAATAGTGCATTGAACAATACCGGCCTTGTCGGCACGATATTGCACCTGACCTGCCTTGGCGTTCTTGACCGCGCCCGCAACATCCGGTGTCACCGTACCCACTTTAGGATTGGGCATCAGGCCGCGCGGGCCAAGTATCTGTCCCAACTGCCCAACGATACGCATGGCGTCAGGACTGGCAATAGCCACGTCGAAATTAATATTGCCCGCTTTGATCTGCTCTGCCAGGTCTTCAAACCCGACAATATCAGCGCCAGCAGCAAGCGCTTCCTTGGCCTTGTCACCCTGGGCAAATACCGCCACGCGCACGGTTTTGCCAGTACCTGCCGGCAGCACCACCGAACCACGCACCGTCTGGTCTGATTTTCTTGCATCTATGCCAAGATTGACGGCCACGTCAATTGATTCATCAAATTTTGCAGTGGCTGCTTCCTTGACGATCCCGAGTGCGTCCGGTAGCGGATAGACCTTGCTACGGTCCACTTTTCCGGCGATTGCTTTGTAACGTTTGGATATATGTGCCATGTTTATACGCCCTCCACTTCTACGCCCATGCTGCGAGCGCTGCCGGCAATAGTGCGAACTGCCGCATCCATATCCGCTGCAGTCAAATCCGGCATTTTTACCTTGGCGATTTCTTCCGCCTGATTGCGGGTCAACTTGCCCACTTTATCGGAGTGGGGTTTGGGACTCCCCTTGCTTATGCCAGATGCTTTCTTGATCAGCACCGTTGCGGGCGTAGTCTTCATGATGAAGGTGAAGCTCTTGTCAGCGTAGGCGGTAATCACCACTGGTACCGGCAGCCCGACTTCCATTTTCTGGGTTGCGGCGTTGAATGCCTTGCAAAACTCCATGATATTGAGTCCGCGCTGGCCGAGCGCAGGACCGATGGGCGGGCTGGGGTTAGCCTTGCCCGCCGGCACTTGCAACTTGATATAACCAATTATTTTCTTTGCCACACTAATTCTCCTGTTGGGTACAAACGAATGCGGATGCACTCTCCCCGGTTAACAAATAATCCAAGCGCTGCTTTTGAAGCTAATTGGGACTCGCCCCCATTTTATATTTCAGGCTTTCTCGATCTGGCTGAAATCCAGCTCCACCGGAGTAGGACGGCCGAAAATGGAAACCGATACCCTAATCTTGCTTTTGTCATAATTGACATCTTCCACATTGCCGTGGAAATCTGTGAAGGGACCTTCTTTGACCCGCACTGCCTCGCCTATTTCGAAAAGAATCTTGGGCTTCGGTTTCTCCACCCCTTCCTGAATCTGATGGAGAATATTCTGCACTTCCTTTTCGCTAATCGGCGTTGGTTTCATGGCCGAACCGCCGATAAAACCGGTAACCTTGGCGGTGTTCTTGACCAGATGCCAGGTCTCGTCGGTCATCTCCATCTCTACCAACACATAGCCAGGAAAAAATTTCCGCTCGCTGAGAACTTTCTGTTGCCCGACTTTGGTTGTTTTCAACTCAACCACCTCTTCCACCGGCACCAGTATCTCACCAAACTTGTCCTGCATGCCAGCGCGGTTGATCCGCTCCTGCAACGCACGCTGTACGCTTTTCTCAAAACCAGAGTAGGCGTGAACCACAAACCATTTCTTACCCATCAATCCCCCTGGCCCATCAGATATTTCATCGCCAGCATCAAACTGGCATCTACCAGCCATAAAAATATGGCCATCACCACAACAAAGGCAAACACGATACCGGTGGTCTTAACTGTTTCCTTACGACTCGGCCATACTACCTTCTTGGTTTCCTCTGATGACTCCCTGCTGTATGCATAAAACTGTTTGCCTTGAGCGGTAAACCATATTGTCACTGCCGCCAGAACGAAACCCGCTAACACTGAAATCACACGAATCACCATGGCGCTGTCGCGCAGGTAATAAAACCCGGCGATGCCCGCCGCCAGTAACAGAAAGGCGAATCCTAACTTGATCTTATCCACTCTACCCCACTCTGCCCTTGATGCGTAAATGAAACCCTGCAGGAGCGTTTATGCAAACCACAGCTCCGGCCCGAAACGTTGCCGTAAATCTGTGCATTTGTGACCCCATGAGTCCTGCATTCATCGTAAATGCGCGGTAACACATAGCTGATCGTTCCATGAGAATCCTTATCTTGGCAGGCCAGGAGGGCATCGAACCCCCAACCTTCGGTTTTGGAGACCGACGCTCTGCCAATTGAGCTACTGGCCTATTTTCTTCATGGACTGAGGGCTAATACTGCTCGCGGCGCACGAAATCGCTTGATTCCGGGACCTTGATGCATAGCTCCTA
>CAKKRD010000063.1 GCA_919902515.1 Nitrosomonadaceae bacterium
TCGTGCCTACGTTTACGTGCGTCTTCGTCCGCTCAAATTTGCTCTTTGCCATAATTGCTTCCTATGCTTGATAAAGGTTATTTTTTGTTGATGACCGCTTCGGCTACACTTTTCGGTGCTTCCGAATAATGCTTGAATTCCATGGTGTAAGTCGCACGCCCCTGAGTGGCAGAACGCAGTGACGTGGAGTAGCCAAACATCTCCGCTAATGGCACTTCCGCACGTATCACCTTAAGACCGGGCATGTCGTCCATGCCCTGTATCATGCCGCGACGGGATGATAAATCACCCACCACATTACCCATAAAATCTGCTGGCGTTTCCACTTCTACCGACATCATCGGTTCCAATAATACCGGGTTGGCTTTGCGCATGCCATCCTTGAATGCCATTGAGGCGGCCATCTTGAAGGCGTTTTCGTTGGAGTCCACGTCGTGGTAGGAACCATCGAATAGCGTAACCTTGACATCCACCACCGGGAAACCAGCCAGCACGCCGTTGGGCAGGGTTTCGCGCAGGCCTTTTTCTACTGCCGGAATGTATTCACGCGGGACAGTCCCGCCCTTGATCGCATCAACAAATTCAAAGCCTTTGCCAGCATCATTCGGGGCCATCCTGAGCCAGACGTGACCATACTGGCCGCGCCCACCGGACTGCTTGATGAACTTACCCTCAACCTCTACTGATTTTCTGATGGCTTCACGATAGGCTACTTGCGGTGCGCCAACGTTAGCTTCCACACCGAATTCACGCTTCATGCGGTCAACAATGATCTCCAGATGCAGCTCTCCCATACCGGAGATGATGGTCTGACCGGATTCCTCGTCGGTACGGACACGGAAGGACGGATCCTCCTGCGCCAGACGATTCAGGGCAATACCCATTTTTTCCTGATCAACCTTTGTTTTTGGCTCCACTGCAACATGGATCACTGGCTCCGGGAATATCATCCGCTCCAACGTGATAATCTTGGTGGGGTCACACAATGTGTCGCCGGTAACGGCTTCCTTCAAACCCACTGCGGCGGCGATGTCGCCAGCACGCACTTCCTTGATTTCCTCGCGCTGGTTGGCATGCATCTGCAACAGTCGCCCGATACGCTCCTTCCGACCCTTGATCGGGTTGTAGATGGTATCGCCAGTTGCGACCACGCCTGAATAGACGCGGAAGAAAATCAACTGGCCGACATAGGGGTCGGTGGCAATCTTGAATGCCAGACCGGCGAATGGTTCTTCATCGCTGGCATGACGCTCATCAGGTTCGCCATTTTCCTTCTCTCCATTGATCGCGTGGATATCCACTGGCGAGGGCAGGTAGTCAATCACGGCATCCAGCATGGCCTGTACGCCCTTGTTCTTGAATGCAGAGCCGCACAACATGGGTACGATTTCGTTATTGATGGTGCGCATGCGCAACCCTTGCTTAATGTCGGCAATGGACAAATCACCTTCTTCCAGGTATTTGTTCATCAGTTCTTCATTGGCCTCAGCGGCGGTTTCCAGCATTTTCTCACGCCATAGCTTGGCATTTTCCAGCATGCCGGCGGGGATCTCTCGTTCTTCGAATTTCATCCCCTGGGTCGAGTCGTCCCAGTAAATGGCTTTCATCTTCAGCAGATCGACAACGCCTTCAAATTTCTCTTCTGCACCGATGGGTAACTGGACAGGTACCGGATGGGCTTTCAGACGCGCCTGCATCTGTTCGTAAACACGCATGAAATTGGCGCCTGCACGGTCCATCTTATTGACGAAGGCAAGGCGCGGAACCTTGTATTTATTGGCCTGGCGCCATACGGTTTCAGTCTGGGGCTGTACCCCGCCAACCGCACAAAATACGGTACAAGCACCATCCAGTACACGCAGAGACCGTTCGACCTCAATGGTGAAATCAACGTGACCCGGGGTGTCAATGATATTGATGCGATGATCAGGATAGTTATTTTCCATCCCTTTCCAGAAACATGTGGTGGCGGCAGAAGTAATGGTAATGCCGCGTTCCTGCTCTTGCTCCATCCAGTCCATGGTGGCTGCGCCGTCATGCACTTCACCAAGTTTGTGCGATACACCGGTATAAAACAGAATCCGTTCGGTGGTCGTGGTCTTGCCGGCGTCTATATGCGCCATGATGCCGATGTTCCGGTAGCGTTCGATGGGTGTTTTTCTTGCCACAGTATTCCAACCTTAAAATTTTAAACTGCCATGACGTCAACAGCGTCAAGGGATGTATGTGTAGAAGGAAACGATATTTTCAACAACCGGGGAGCAGCGATTGCCTCAAGCCAGAACCAAATTGCTGCGCTGCTCGTTCTCGCAGTGTCGTCAGTTAACCGCCGTTAAAACCGGTAATGCGCAAATGCCTTGTTGGCTTCTGCCATGCGGTGCACTTCCTCGCGTTTCTTGACCGCGCCGCCGCGACCTTCCGCCGCTTCCGCCAATTCTCCGGCAAGACGCGCACCCATGGACTTTTCGCCACGTTTACGCGCGGCATCGCGCAGCCAGCGCATGGCTAACGCATTGCGTCGAATCGAACGTACCTCGACGGGTACCTGGTAGTTAGCACCGCCGACACGGCGGCTTTTCACTTCCACCATCGGTCGAACATTGGATAACGCCTGGGTGAATACTTCCACCGGATCTTTGCCGGTTTTCTTCTGGATCTGATCCATAGCACCGTAAATGATCCGCTCTGCCACCGATTTCTTGCCACGCGTCATCAGGACATTGACGAATTTTGCCACCTCGGTATTGTGGTACTTGGGATCCGGCAAAATTTCACGCTTCGGAACTTCTCTCCGTCTTGGCATTCTCTAACCTCAGTATTAAATTATAGTTTAGGTGTTTGTTCGATCTGGCAAACAATCACACGCTAAGCTCATAGCTGTTCTTAAGCTGCTTTTGGTTTTTTGGCGCCGTATTTGGAACGGCTCTGTTTACGGTCTTTCACCCCGGCAGTGTCCAGACTGCCGCGCACCATATGATAACGAACCCCCGGCAAATCCTTGACGCGACCACCGCGTATCAGTACCACCGAGTGTTCCTGCAGATTGTGGCCTTCACCACCAATGTAACTCGATACTTCAAAACCATTGGTCAGGCGAACCCGTGCCACCTTGCGCAGAGCCGAGTTCGGTTTTTTTGGTGTTGTGGTATACACCCGGGTGCAGACCCCGCGCTTTTGCGGGCTGTTTCCCAACGCCGGAACTTTGCTCTTTACACGCCTTGCCGCGCGGGGCTTACGTACTAATTGACTGATTGTCGGCATTCCTGTTCCCTAAAAAAACCGGGACGGCGATATCACAATTCCGCCGTCCGTGTATGAATTGGTCAATTTTCTCGCCGAGCCAAGCATTCCCTGGGGGCGACTAAAAAGACTCCGGATTCTATGGGGTTTATCCCCTCATGTCAAGGCTATCGCGCTGTCCAATGTGGCCTGAGTTCGAATGAAATACGTATTTCCGCAGGGACATGAGTCTGAAGAGTGATTTTGAGGCCGATCATCACATCGACAATGATCGATCAGGATGTGCGGATGCGCTATCTCACTCCCGCACAAGGCATGTTGTCAGCAACGCACTCTATGCAAGACGTCCCAGCACTTCTGCGACGGTTGTACCCATTGCGGCCGGAGTGGGGCAGATTGTGACGCCAAGATCTCTCAGCATGGCCACCTTTTCTGCGGCACTCTCACCCGCTGATGAAATGATGGCACCGGCATGCCCCATGCGGCGACCTTCCGGTGCGGTCAAACCCGCGATGTAAGCAATGAGCGGTTTGCTCATGTTTTCTTTGGCAAAAATACCGGCTTCGACTTCTTGTGGCCCGCCTATCTCGCCGATCATGAGCACTATTCTGGTCTCGCTGTCTTCTTCAAATATTTTAAGAATATCGCGGTGCGAGCTGCCATTGATTGGATCGCCGCCTATACCTACCGAGGTTGATATGCCAATACCCAGTGCCTTCATCTGGTCTGCGGCTTCATAGCCCAAGGTACCAGAACGGCCGACAATCCCGACATGCCCCTGCATATAAATATGCCCTGGCATGATGCCCAGCATCGCACGTCCGGGGCTGATGGTGCCGGCACAGTTGGGCCCGGTCAGTATCATTCTTTCTTTTTCAGGGAAGCGGCGCAGAAAATTTTTAACGGTCATCATGTCCTGCGTGGGAATGCCATCGGTAATCGCCACGCAGTATTTAATGCCTGCATCAGCGGCCTCCATGATCGAATCCGCCGCAAACGCAGGTGGAACAAAGATGATGCTGGCTTCGGCCCTGACCTGTTGCACCGCTTCCTTCACCGTATTGAAGACGGGCAGCCCCAAGTGTTGTTGGCCACCCTTGCCAGGGGTGATGCCGCCCACGACATTGGAGCCGTAGTTGATCATGTCCTGGGCATGGAAAGTACCGATTTTACCGGTAAAGCCTTGCACAATAATGCGCGTGTCCTCGTTAATTAGAATTGCCACTGTGTTCCCCTTGTTTTGCGACCATTTCATTACGCGCCTGAACAGCTTTTTCAGCCGCTTCTGCCAACGTTTCTGCCATGATGATGGGCAAGCCGCTTTCGGCAATAATCCGGCGGCCTTCTTTAACATTGGTACCGGATAAACGCACAATCAATGGAATTTTCATGTCGATATTCTTGACCGCATGCACCACGCCTTCGGCAATCCAGTCACAACGGTTAATGCCGGCAAAGATGTTGACCAGCATTGCTTTAACACCTTTATCGGCCAGTACCAGACGGAATGCTTTTTCTGTACGCTCAGCAGATGCGCCGCCACCAACGTCAAGGAAATTGGCGGGCTCGCCACCAGCCAGTTGGATCATATCCATGGTAGCCATAGCCAGGCCCGCACCGTTGATCATGCAGCCGATATCGCCATCCAGCCCAATGTAGCTCAGTCCATGTTCAGCTGCCGCCACTTCGCGCGGGTCTACCTGTGTTTTATCGCGTAACTCGGCAATCTTGTGACGCCGGAACAGGGCGTTGTCATCAAAACCCATTTTTGCATCCAGTGCGATCAGTTCGCCACTGCTGGTGATAACCAGCGGATTGATTTCCAGCATATTCGCATCAAGATCACGCAAGGCACGGTAGCAACCTTTTATGGTTTTGACCGCTTGGTTTAGTTGCGCGGTTTCCAGACCCAATGCAAAAGCCATTTTGCGGGCCTGGAAGTCCTGCAGACCGACAGCAGGTTCGATATAGATTTTTTTGATTGCCTCAGGATTGGTTTCAGCCAGTTTTTCAATTTCCATTCCGCCTTGCGCGGAGCCCACCATGACGATGCGTTCATGACTCCGGTCAAGCAGAAAACAGAGATACAGTTCCTTGGCGATGTCTGTTCCTGCTTCGACATACACTCTGGAGCAAACCTTGCCTGCGGGCCCAGTTTGATGAGTGACCAGCTTTTTACCCAGCAATTCTTCTCCTGCCGCTTTGACTTCATCATGAGTCCGGCAAATCTTGATGCCGCCGGCTTTACCGCGCGCTCCCGAGTGAATCTGTGCTTTTACTACCCAGATATTGCCACCGATTTCCCGTGCACGCTGTACCGCTTCTTCGGGGCTGTAAGCCAGGCCACCCTCTGCGATCTTGACACCATATTCCGCTAAAATCTCTTTCGCCTGATATTCGTGGATATCCAATGCCTCACCCTCGTCTATTGCATAAAAATATAAAGAAAGGGCCGCTAAAGGCGGCCCCGAAGATTTCTGCTATCAACCTCTTGCAGCAATCGCTTCCGCTGTTCTTACGACATTGTTAGCCATTCTTTCCGAAGCCGCATCGATCAAGCGGCCGTCTAACGCGGCCGCGCCTTTGCCTTGGGCAGCGGCTTCTTTCAATGCGGCCAGAATACGTTGTGCTTTTTCAATTTCCGCAGGCGGCGGGGTAAATACCTCGTTTGCGAGTGCAACCTGTGATGGATGGATTGCCCATTTGCCTTCACAACCCAGTGCCGCAGCTCTTCTGGCCGCCAGTTTGTAACCGTCAGGGTCTTTAATGTCACCAAAGGGACCATCAATCGGACGCAAACCGTAGGCGCGGCAAGCAACTGTCATGCGGCTGATGGCGGCGTGCCATTGATCGCCGGGATAATCAGGGTTGAGGCCGCCAATGTTGGTTGTTCGGGCGCGGTTGCTGGCGGCATAATCAGCCACGCCAAAGTGCAATGCCTCCAGGCGTCCCGAAGCGCCGTTACGGGCGATATCTTCTACGTTGGCCATGCCTAAAGCTGTTTCGATCAATGCTTCAATGCCGATTCTATTCTTTAATCCCTGTTGCATTTCCAGTTGGCTTAGCATGGCTTCAACCATGTACACATCGGAATAAACGCCCACTTTCGGAATCAGGATGGTATCCAGCTTGCGTCCGGCCTGTTCGATCAAATCCACCACATCGCGCACCATGAATTGAGTGTCCAGACCGTTGATGCGCACCGAAAGGGTTACGCCATGTCCTTGCCAGTCCAGATCATTGATCGCTTCGATAACATTCTTGCGTGCCTGTATTTTGTCATCTGGAGCGACTGCATCCTCCAGATCAAGAAAAATGAAATCCACGCCGCTTTTCAGTGCTTTCTCGAACATGCCTGGATTCGACCCCGGAACTGCCAATTCGCAGCGCTGCACACGTTGTACGGAGGCTGCATATAATGTATGACTCATTGTTCCGTTCCAATTTGGGTTATTTGATGCGACAGTATCAATCGCAGTATTTTGCTCTTTCAGGCCTGGATAGGGGCAGAAAAGCAACCTGCCACTCCACTTGAATAACCCGTCATTCTACTTTTGAAGACCATAATGTCAATTTTTACCTGAAGTTCCGCCGATATCTTTGGTAACAGTTGATCCCCAAGAGCAAGCTGCCATAAGCGAAAGGGGTGGTGTGGGGAATTTTCGGAGGAATCGGGTGAAACGGATCAGATTCCGGGAAAATCATTAACGCTGATTTCAGGAGGCACCTCTATGCGGTCACGATTCTCGCCTGCAAATCATGCGTGTCGGAGCCGGTAATTTCAACCTCGATAAACTCGCCAGTTTTTATGTTCCCTGTATTTGCCAGGTACACCACGCCGTCGATTTCCGGTGCATCGGCGGCGCTACGGGCAATGACTTGGTTTTTCTGGATTTCGTCCACCAGTACGGTCATGCGCTTGCCGATCTTGCGGGTAAGGCGTGCGGCGCTGATTTCTTCCTGCACTGCCATGAAACGGGCACGACGCTCCTCCTTTTCTTCTTCCAGGATGTGACCGGATAACGCATTCGCTGTTGCACCAGCCACCGGCGAATAGGCGAAACAGCCAACGCGGTCCAGTTGCGCTTCCTGCAGAAATTCCAGCAGTTCCTCAAACTCCGCTTCGGTCTCACCCGGGAAACCGACGATGAAAGTGCTGCGTAGCGTGATATCCGGACATATTGCGCGCCATTGTTTGATGCGTGCGAGATTGTTTTCGGAACTGGCAGGACGTTTCATTGCATGCAGAATGCGCGAGCTGGCATGTTGGAATGGCACATCAAGATACGGCAGGATTTTCCCTTCGGCCATCAGCGGGATCACTTCATCCACATGCGGATAGGGGTAGACGTAATGCAACCGCACCCAGGCATTGGCGTCATGCGCCAACTCACCCAAAGCACGAACCAGTTCGGTCATGCAGGTTTTGATTGGTCTGCCTTGCCAGAAACCGGTGCGATATTTCACATCCACGCCATAGGCGCTGGTGTCTTGCGAAATCACCAACAGCTCCTTGACACCGGCTGTGAGCAGATTTTCTGCTTCCTGCATGACTTGATCGAGCGGGCGGCTAACCAGATCGCCGCGCATGGAGGGAATGATGCAGAAAGTGCAGCGATGGTTGCAGCCTTCGGAAATTTTCACATAAGCGTAATGCCTGGGCGTGAGCCGGATTCCCTGCGGTGGGATCAGGCTGGTGTAGGGGTCATGCGGCTGCGGCAGATGCGCATGTATCGCTGCCATGACTTCCGGCAAAGCATGCGGGCCGGTGACCGCCAGCACTTGCGGATGAGCTTGTTTGACCACGTCGTTTTTTGCGCCGAGACAACCGGTGACGATGACCTTGCCGTTTTCCGCCAGTGCTTCGCCGATGGCGTCCAGCGATTCTTCCACCGCGCTGTCGATGAAGCCGCAGGTGTTGATCACCACCAGGTCGGCGTCTGCGTAAGTGGGCGAGATGTCATAGCCTTCGGCGCGTAGCTGGGTAAGGATTTGCTCGGAGTCCACCAATGCTTTGGGGCAGCCGAGCGAGACGAAGCCGACCTTGGGAACCGGATGTTTGAGAGAGGGCATGGAATGGTAAATAAGCTGTGGTTATGGATGAATGCGGAATTGTAAGAGCATGTGTTGTTACCGTAGGTTATCCGTAGTTAATCGGATTGCTTTCTTTTTATGGGATCCTGAAAAGCTCAGTCTAGTGACCAAAAAGGCTGCCAGCCAGCCAAATGGAGCTGATACCCAGCATGATCAGCACAACTTGCTGGACGGTAGCCTTGATTTCGGGACGTCGGTGCAGGCCGGGAATCAGATCGGACATCGCTACGTAGATCATGCTGGCCGCAGCCAGTCCCAGCAGCGACGGGAGGAGGTGATTCATGTCTTGCAGCATGAAGTAGGTCAACATCCCGCCGATCAGGGTGGCAGCGCTGGAAAGTAAATTGAACAGCAATGCCTGCCGGCGGGTATAGCCAGAGTTGAGCAGAATCAGAAAATCGCCGGCTTCTTGCGGAATTTCGTGGGCAATAATGGCGATAGCGGTGACGATACCAAGTTGTACGTCCGCCATGAATGCCGCAGCGATGAGTATGCCGTCGACGAAATTATGAAACGTATCGCCCAGCATGATCAGCATGCCGCTACGGCCATGGTCGTGACTATGCTCAGCAGTGGCGGTGGTAACGCCATGCAGAGGATCGTGGGCTTCGCATTCCTCTATGTGGCAGTGGCGCCACAACACCAGTTTCTCCAGAATGAAAAACAACAGGATGCCGAACAGCACGGTGGCGGTCATTTGTGCTGGATTTCCCGAAAGCTCCAGTGCTTCCGGCAGGGCATTGAGAAAAGCAGCTCCCAGCAGTGCGCCGATAGCGTAGGAGATCAGCATTTGCACCCACGAGACGCGTGTATTGAGCGTCAGTGCGGCGGCAAACAACACGCTCAATAGCCCCCCCAGCAGGCTGGTGGTAATGATCCAGGCGAGAGTGGACATGAAAACGATTCGCGGAAAAATGCGGGATTATACGCTGTTGCAGGATTCGAAATTCAGCTGATAGTTGTTACGCAGTTAGCCAGATGAGCCCTGCCATCCGTCCGGTGCTGCCATCACGACGATAGGAAAAGAATCTTGCCGGGTCGCTGAAAGTGCATACGCCGCCGCCGTAAACCTCCGTCACGCCCGCTTCTGTCAAGCGCTGTTGCGCCAGCAGAAAAATATCGGCAGACCACTTCCCGTTATCGCGTGCAGTGAAGGCGAGAGCGGATTTTTTGTCATGCTTGATAAAGGCTTGGCGCACCTCTTCGTCGACTTCAAAATAAGCGGGACCGATTGCCGGGCCGAGCCATGCCATGATTCGGGAGCTCTCCCCGCCCATCTCCGCTATGGTGCGCTCAATCACCCCCGCAGCCAGTCCACGCCAGCCGGCATGAGCAATCCCCACCGTCGATCCGGTGGCATCGCACAGAAATACCGGCAGGCAGTCTGCAGTAAGCACCGCACAGACAGTGTCAGGACGCTGGCTGAATGCGGCATCGCTGCCGGTGGCGCAATCATAATCATCCGCGCAGACCGGCAGCGTGCCATGTACTTGTTTCAGCCAGCGGGGTTCGCCTGGCAGAATGCTGCGCAGCAGGGCGCGATTCTGTTTGACGGCCGCGGGGTCGTCACCCACATGGTCCCCCAGGTTGAGGCTGGCGTAGGGTCCGCTGCTCATGCCGCCAGTGCGTGTGGTAAACAGCGCTCTGACATTGCGCGGCGCAGGCCAGTCGGGAGTGATCCAGTCATTCATGGCGGTGAATTTGTGCGAGTAGAATATTTGTCACGAATTGATGCCACGATGCTGCCGTAACGCTTGCAAAAGTTTCTCCATATCCTCGGGCAACACGGCTTCCCATGTCATAGTCTTTCCGCTTTGCGGGTGCGTCAGCTCCAGTTTTTGTGCATGCAATGCTTGTCTTGGGAACCGATTGATCAGTTGCCCGATTTCTTGCGCAATTTTCTTCGGCTTGCCACCATAAACCGGGTCGCCCACCAGCGGATGGTCGATGGAGTGCATGTGTACCCGAATCTGATGGGTGCGTCCGGTTTCCAGGCTGCATAGAAGCAGGGTGCAGCCGTCGAGGTGCTCCAATACCCGATAGTGGGTACGCGCCTCTTTGCCGCTGCTGGATACTGCCATTTTGGTACGTTGTATTGGATGCCGTCCCACCGGTGCATCCACCGATCCGTCATGGGAAACATGGCCCTGCACCAGTGCCAGATAATCACGTTTCACAGTGTGTTTTTGCAGTTGCCGTACCAGACTGGTTTGCGCTTCCAGGGTTTTCGCTACTACCAGCAGGCCGCTGGTGTCTTTATCCAGTCGGTGAACGATACCCGCGCGCGGCACACCGTTCAACTGCGGTGCATGGTGTAGCAGAGCATTCAGCATGGTGCCCTGCCAGTTGCCGCTACCGGGATGCACCACCAGTCCGGCAGGTTTGTTGATGATTATGAGCGAGTGGTCTTCGTAAATGATGTCAAGCGGAATGGCTTCGGCAGCATGAGTGTTCTCGGCGGGATGGGGTTGCGGTTTGACCTGAATCCTCTCACCACCCCAAACTTTTTGCTTGGGACTAGCCTCCACCCCATCTACACTTACCTGTTTCCCCAATATCCACGCCTGCAAGCGGCTGCGGGACCAATCCGGCAGCAACCTCGCCAGAGCCTGATCAAGCCGCAGACCAGCGCAGTCCTGGGGGATCGTCAGTGCGATGATGGTTTCAGCCGATTCAGCTAGTGTGGGCTTTGCGTTATAATAACGGGCAGATTTATTTTCGTTTTCCACAGAGTTCATCATGTCGCGTAGTTTAGCTTTATTCCTGGTATTGCTGTTATCGGCATGCGGCTTGCTGCCAAAGAATACTGATCGCGAAGACCAGAAAAATTGGTCGGCGAGCAAGTTCTATTCTGAGGCCAAAACGGAATTAAACGACGGCAACTATGCGGCTGCCATCAAACTGTTTGAGTCCCTGGAGGCGCGCTATCCTTACGGACGCTATGCGCAGCAGACACAGCTTGAGGTCGCCTACGCTCATTATAAAGATAACGAGAAAGCTTCGGCCATCGCTGCCGCCGACCGTTTCATCAAGCTGCATCCGAACCATGCTAATGTGGATTATGCCTATTATCTCAGGGGGTTGGCGAATTTCAACGATGACCTGGGGATGATGGGTATCGTCACGGAAATGATTAGTGGACAGGATATGAGCGAGCGTGACCCGAAAGCGTCGCGCGAATCATTTGAGAACTTCAAAGAATTGGTCACGCGTTTTCCCAACAGCAAGTACACCCCCGATGCGGTGCTGCGCATGAAGTATCTGGTCAATATGGTGGCCATGCTGGAAGTGCATGTGGCGCGCTATTACATGAGACGGGGGGCCTATGTTGCGGCGGTTAATCGCGCTCAGGTTGCGTTGAAGGATTATCCGCAGACTCCGGCTACGGAAGAAGCCTTAGCCATCATGGTGCAGGCATACGATGCGCTGGAGATGAATGACCTGCGCGATGATGCTGATCGTGTGATGAGAAAGAATTTCCCCAATAGTCGTTATCTCGCCGATTCGCCCGTGACCGATGACAAGCCATGGTGGAGGCTATTGTGGTAGCCGGGAGAGTTACTGGGCACTGCCGCCAGCCAGATATGTTTACGCGCCGCCTTCTTGCAAGCGGATGGCCAGGACATCGCATTTGGCATGATGCAACACGCCATTTGCCGTTGAGCCCAACAATAACGCAAGACCATGGCGTCCATGCGAGCCGACAATAATTAAATCGATCTGTTCCTGCCCGGCCATCTGCACAATCTCCTGCCCGGGTACACCCCAGACCATCCGGCGGCTGGATGCGTCTATGCCCAACTGATCACCAAGTTGCATCAGCCTGGACTTTTTTGCCTCAAGCAATTCATAGGATGAGTCTTCATTCAGTGGTATCACCGTTCCATAGGCTGTGTCGGGCATGGGAATATTGTCCACCACATGAATGATGCTCAGTCTGGCGCCGCATATTTCTGCCAGACGTTGGGCTCTGCTGGCGACATAATCGCCGTGCGCCGAGAAATCCGCTGCCAGTAGAATATGCTGATAGTCATTCATCATTATTTCCCGAGCACCGGGCGAAGAGTCCCACAGCACCCGGTCTGTTACCGGAGACCTATATCACAATAAGCCATAAACAAGCGCAGCAAGAAGGCCGCCGATGATGGGGCCGACAACCGGAATATAGGCATAGCCCCAATCGCTATCCCTCTTATTGGGTATGGGCAGAATGGCGTGCATAATGCGCGGCCCTAGATCACGCGCAGGGTTAACCGCAAAGCCTGTCGGCCCACCCAATGACAAACCAATACCGAACAACAGCAAAGCCACCGGCAGCGCATCCAGTGCACCGAGGCTAGCCTGTGGCGAAACGATGCTCATAATGCCGAACACCAGTACGAATGTGCCAACAGCCTCGGTAATTAAATTATTAAGTGGGCTTCTTATCGCTGGCCCGGTACAAAATGCAGCCAACTTCGCGTCTGCATCCTGTGTTTGCTCAAAGTGCTGGCGGTAAGTAATCCATACGATGAACGCACCGAGCATGGCGCCCAGCATTTGTCCAATAATATAAACCGGCACGTCGCCCCATGGAAATTTGCCAGCCGCCGCTAGGCCAATGCTTGCTGCCGGGTTTAAATGCGCGCCGCTGACAGCAGCGACTGCATAAACGCTAACGAATAGCGCAACGCCCCAACCTGCTGCGATAGTAAGCCAGCCGCTGCTGTTGCCCTTTGATTTATTTAACACTACATTGGCTACTACGCCATTGCCCAATAAGACTAACAGGCAGGTGCCAATCAATTCGCCGAGAAAAGGAGTCATCATGATATAAGTTGGGAATTAGAGTTAATGGTTATTTGTTGATAAGTGGCTGTTGGTATTATGGCTGGAACTATCTGATTCTCTGTCGATAAATTCTATTTTTCGTTCATTTTAATCGTTACCGGTTCCATAACAACGCGAGCCGACTCCATCATGAGTGCTGCATCCGGGAAAACGCCGCCTTGCTTGGCGAGTATAGCCCGATAGCGAGCAAGGTCAATGTGAAATTTCATGCGCTTCTCTTGGCAGTGGCTTGTTTAAGCATCATCCGCAGCACTCCCCACACATTCTCCAGAATTTTCTCTTGCGCCTGCGCGTTCGGATGTATCCCATCGGTCATAAAGAATTCACGCTTGTCGCCAAAACCGTCCAGCAGGAACGGCAGCAGTCTGAGCTGGTGGCGTTGCGCCAGTTGCGGATAGACATCCTGAAATTTCTGCGTGTAGCTTATGCCATAATTGGGCGGCAGGTGCATCCCCGCCAGCAACACCGTTGCCTGGTTTCGCTGGCAAGCCTCAATGATGGCCCCCAGGTTGTCGCGGATGGATTCGATGGAGGAGCCACGCAACCCATCATTGCCGCCGAGTTCGACGATGATGATATCAGGGCGGTGGGTCTTGAGTGCCTGTTCGATCCGATTGCGTCCGCTCAGCGTGGTTTCGCCACTGATGCTGGCATTGACCACCCGGTAAGCCAGCGATTGCGTTTGCAGCCGTTTTTTCAGCAAATTTACCCATCCGGCTTCCGGCGGCAGTCCATAACCGGACGACATACTGTCGCCGAACACCATGA
>CAKKRD010000064.1 GCA_919902515.1 Nitrosomonadaceae bacterium
TCCGCCCGTGTTGCCGGTTCAGGCAAAAACCGGCTAATGGATTATCTGGGTTGAAGACTGGGAGCTCAATTATGGAGCTGTGCGGAGAGCGCATTTAGATTAGAATCGACATCCTGTCAAATCAAGTACCGATTCTTTTAGCAGAATGACATCTGAAACCCTGATTGAAATTAATGACCTGAATTTCTCTTACGATAAGCGTGCCATCTTGAAGGGCATCAATATGACCATGCCGCGTGGCAAGGTCATCGCCATCATGGGTGGCAGTGGTTGCGGCAAGACCACATTGTTGCGGCTGATCGGCGGTGCAGTTGCGCCCTCCTCGGGGTATGTCAAGGTTGCCGGCCAGGCAGTGCATGAACTCAGCAGAGACGAGCTGTTTCAGATGCGGCGAAAAATGAGCATGCTGTTCCAGTTTGGTGCGCTATTCACCGATCTGTCGGTGTTTGATAACGTAGCATTTCAGATGCGAGAGCATACCAACTTGCCGGAAGCCGTGATTCGCGATCTGGTGCTGATGAAACTACATGCGGTTGGTCTGCGTGGCGCACATAAACTGATGCCGGCGGAGCTCTCGGGTGGGATGGCGCGCCGGGTAGCGCTGGCCCGGTCGATTGCGCTTGACCCGCTGCTCATCATGTATGATGAACCGTTTACAGGCCTTGACCCAATTTCGCTGAGTGTGATCGGAAATTTGATCCGTCGCTTGACCGACGCATTGGGCATGACCTCGATAGTCGTGACTCACGATGTGCAGGAGTCGCTGAAAATTGTTGACTATGTTTATTTCATTTCAGAAGGCGTGATCGCAGCACATGGCACGCCGGCAGAAGTGCGTGGATCGGTTGCGCCCTTTGTGCATCAATTTGTACATGGCGAAGAAGACGGCCCAGTGCCGTTTCACTACCCTGCCGAGACGTACGCAAGTGATTTGAGACTGGGGAGCAGCCTTGCCTAGGCGCATTGTTCTCGGCATCCGGGGCGTTGGTCATCGAGTGATAGAGAGTGTTTGGCGGCTGGGTCGTGCCAGCCGCTTCTTCATGCTGACGCTGTTGAAATCGGGTATCAGCCTGCGGCGCTTTAATCTTATCATCCGGGAGATTTATTTTACCGGCGTGCTGTCGCTGATCATCATCGTGGTATCGGGGCTGTTTGTTGGCATGGTGCTGGGTTTACAGGGCTACGAGACGCTGCAAAAATACGGTTCCGAGTCGGCCGTGGGGACGCTAGTGGCGCTGTCACTGGTGCGCGAGCTGGGGCCGGTGGTGGCAGCGCTGTTGTTTGCCAGTCGCGCAGGTTCCGCCATTACCGCTGAAATCGGCTTGATGAAAGCTACCGAGCAACTGGCGGCGATGGAAATGATGGCAGTGGATCCAATAGCGCGGGTAGTCGCACCGCGCTTCTGGGCAGGAGTAATTTCGATGCCATTTCTGGCAGCGATGTTTTCCGCAGTCGGCATATTCGGTGGTTATTTGGTGACAGTGGTGCTTATCGGCGTAGACGAAGGGTCATTCTGGTCACAAATGCAAAACGCGGTGGATTTTCGCTACGACATCGTTAACGGGGTTATTAAGACTTGTGTCTTTGGCGTGGCGGTGACGGCGATTGCGGTGTTTGAAGGTTACGATGCGCCACCCACGGCAGAGGGAGTATCCGGCGCTACTACTCGCACGGTGGTGACTTCGTCACTGGCGATTCTTGGGCTGGATTTTGTTTTGACCGCATTCATGTTTAGAGGAATGAGCTGATGCAGCGGACAACAATGGACTTGTGGGTGGGGCTATTTGTCACCGCAGGGATAGGTGCATTATTGGTGCTGGCGTTGAAAGTGGGGAACATGGGCACTTACAGTGCGGCACAGAGCTATACACTAATGGGAAATTTTGAGAATATTGGTGGTTTGAAGCCTAGAGCGCCGGTGAAAAGCGCGGGTGTGGTGGTAGGACGGGTGGTGGATATCCAGTTTAATTCGGAGACTTTCGATGCCATAGTTACTATGAGCATAGACAGCCGCTATCAGTTTCCCAAGGATACTTTTGCCAGCATTCTTACTTCCGGACTTTTGGGCGAGCAATATATCGGCTTGGCAGCTGGTGGCGATGAGGTCATGCTGAAAAGTGGTGATAAAATCATGAAAACCAATTCGGCGATGGTGCTGGAGGAAATGATCGGACGGTTTTTATTCAACAAGGCATCAGAAAGTAATGGTGACAAGAATTAACGCATTTCGCCAGCATGATGTCCGTTCGGAGTCTGCTGTACGGTAATAATTTATATTAACGAGGAAAGCATGAAGACATATTTAGGTATTTCTGCATTTTTAGCCGCATGGTTGCTGGTGTCTCCCGTCCAGGCGATTGAGATCAGCCCTGACACGCTGGTCGATAATACCGCACAGGAGGTGCTCACCATTATCAGGCAGGATAAAGATATTCGGGCGGGCAATACAGGCAAGATTCTTAATCTGGTGGAAGCCAAGGTGCTGCCCCATTTCAACTTCACTCGTATGACCCGGCTATCAATGGGCAAGAATTGGAATATGGCCACGCCTGACCAGCAGCAGGAGTTGGTGAAGGAATTTCGTACCCTGCTGGTACGTACTTATTCCAATGCACTGGCTAGCTATCGTGACCACCAGATCAAAGTGGAGCCGACGAGAGTCAAGCCGGGCGACACCGATGTCACGGTCAAAACTCAAGTAATGGAGGATCACGGTCAAGTGCCTGTACCGATCGATTACAGCATGGAGAAATCCGCCGATAGCTGGAAGGTATACGATGTAACAGTGGCTGGAGTAAGTTTGGTTACCAATTATCGCGGTTCTTTCAATACCCAGATTCGTGATGGAGGCGTCAGCAAACTGCTCAAGACGCTGCAGGACAAGAACCGGTCACTGGAAGCCAAAGATAAAGAGAGCAAGACTGCAGCAAATTAATAATCTGTGACGACAAGACATGATTCTGCGTGATGGCAACAGGCTGACCGTCCAGGGGGCTGTAACCATAGACAATGTCGTCACGGTGACCGAGCAGGGTGTTGCCTTGTTTGATCGAGACGATCTGGTAATTGATTTGGCACAAGTGACGGAAGCGGATTCTTCTACCGTCAGCATGCTGCTGGAATGGCAGCGTAAAGCACGCAGCCATAACCGGCAACTCCATTTTACCAACTTGCCCAAGACTCTGAAAAGCCTTGCTCAATTGTACGGCGTTTCCGAGTTGATTCCTCTGGTGTAAGCCGTAAAGCGGTTGCATCCTGATTCTGACCTGTCGAAGCCTTTACAATACCGGCCTTTGGAAACAACCTTGAGCGGACGTTCAATATAGCAATAAGCCGCTCATTTGCCGCACCTGCTGAGACATGGAGAGTGACCGCTCACTCAGCGTCGCTCGACGGCAGGGAACACCATAGTGCCGGGGTAATGCTCCTGCCCCCAAGTAATTATGGCCCCCAACACCAGCCTTAGACCCTCACCCTTCTCTGTTAGAAGGTATTCATAGCGTGCGGGTTTCTGCTGGTAGGCCTGCCGGATGACAAGGCCGGCAGCTTCCAACTTTTTCAGTCTGTCCGCAAGGATGTTTGAGGCGATTCTTTCCGGAGAGGACATCAATTCCTGGTAGCGTCTTTTGCCCAATACCAGATCCCGAATCACCAACAGCGTCCACTTATCACCAAGGGTATCCAGTACATTGGTGATCGGGCAGCATGACCGCTCAAATGTCAGTTTGTCATCCATTGTCTCAAGGTCATCCGTCATTGCTCACTTCCTACCTATTCAAGGATAGCTGAGTCACGTGGAATACTGTAATACAGTCACTTGTACATTGCAAGTGACTGGGCTAAGCTGTTGTTACTTGCGTATCGCAAGTAATAGAGTTAGGTATTTTAACCAGCCCGATATGGAGACTTTTTGTTATGTTGCAACTCTATCAATTTGAACGCACCTGGGGTATTCCGAACTTAAGTCATTTTTGTTGTAAGACGGAAACCTACTTGCGGATGGCAGGCATTGAATATGAAATCAAGCCAACACTTCCCTTGGGTGCGCCAAAGGGCAAGCTGCCCTATATTGAAGATGGCGGCGAAATTTTGGGGGACTCGCGTTTTATCGTACTCTATCTGAAAACAAAATATAAAGACTTGGATAAGGGGTTAAATGAAGAAGAATTGGCGCTGTCTCTGGCGCTGCAGCGCTTACTTGAAGAGCACTTATTTTGGGCTACGATGTATTCGCGGTGGCAGTACAGCGACGCAAATTGGCAAGTCACTAAGCAAGCTATTTTTGGAGTAATGCCGCCCGTCATTCGCGACATGGCGGCTGCTTACTATCGCCACAAGATCAAACAGCAGATTTATGGGCATGGCACCGGCCGGCACGAAGCTGAAGAAATCTTTGCGCTCGGTAAGCAGGATATCAATGCGTTATCGACGTGCCTTGGTGACAAGAAGTATTTCCTGGGCGATCGGCCGACTACCCTGGATGCGAGCGCTTTCGGTTTTTTGATTAACACCTTTGGATGCCCGATCGAATCGCCGCTCAAGGAACATGGCTTGTCAAAAGACAATCTGATCAATTACGTTGACCGGATCAAGGCCAAATATTATCCAGATTTGCAATTCGCACAACAGTAGTTTCAAGCTGGCGCCGGTGGATGCTGCCGGGCACCGGCTCAGAAAACGGCGTGGATACCTGGCATCTAATCAGGTATTCTGCATGTAAACAGGCGTTGCACTTCAAACTTGAATCACGCCGCCTGACACGAGAGAACATGATCGGGATTCGAGCCGCCTCGCATGGGGACTTAGGAGCGGGCTTATTCATTGCGCTAATTACATCATGGGGAAAAATGCCGCGATATCCGATGCATCCGGGCGCCACCATTCGGGATGCCTCTGTGGCTGCCATGCCCAAAGCAGTATTTGAATTAGAACCGCCTCCTCAATGACTCCGGCAATTGAAATTAAACAGATGCACAAGCGCTTTGGGGCAGTCACTGCCTTGGAGGGTATCGATCTTGAGATCAACCCCGGCGAATTCTTTGCTTTGCTCGGCCCCAACGGCGCGGGCAAGACCACCCTCATTCACATACTTGCGGGGTTGACCCTGGCCAGCAGCGGCAGCGCCAGAGTAATGGGATACGATGTCGTGACTGGCTACCGCGAAGCCCGCCGTCTGCTCGGCGTGGTGCCACAGGAACTGGTGTTCGACCCATTTTTCACCGTGCGTGAAACTCTGGTTATTCAATCCGGTTATTATGGCCTGAGGAATAATGATTCCTGGATAGACGAAATAATTCATCATCTGGACCTCGCCGACAAAGCCAATACCAACATGCGCGCCTTGTCCGGCGGCATGAAGCGGCGCGTACTGGTGGCCCAGGCGCTAGTGCACAAGCCGCCGGTAATCGTGCTGGACGAACCCACCGCTGGGGTGGATGTGGAGTTACGTCAGGCACTTTGGCGATTCGTCAAACAATTGAACCGCGATGGCCACACCATAGTGCTGACCACGCATTATCTGGATGAAGCGGAAGCACTGTGCAATCGCGTAGCGATGCTGAAACAGGGCAAAGTCGTCGCACTCGACAGCACCCAGAATCTCATCAACAGCATTTCCGGCGCCTCAGTGCGACTGCGGCTATCACCCGATACTCTGCCTGCGGCGCTACAGCCGTTGCTAAGTAGTCACGATGAAGGCTATTACGTTCTGACAGTCAAAGAATATTCCGAGATCGAGGACGTGCTAGCAGCGTTGCGCGGGGCACAGGTGCAGGTGCTGGAAATGCAGCTGCTGCAGCCAGACCTGGAAGAGGTTTTCGTGAAAATCATGGGCAGTACGGAAAGCCAGGAAGCGGCATGACCGGGTTTTACACCCTGTTTCACAAGGAATTGCTGCGATTCTGGAAAGTGAGCTTCCAGACTGTCCTCGCACCGGTACTGACCACCCTGCTTTATTTACTGATTTTTTCCCACGTGTTGGAGGGCCACGTGCAGGCGTATCCCGGTGTGGCTTACACGGTTTTCCTGATTCCCGGTTTGGTGATGATGGCGGTGCTGCAAAATGCTTTCGCCAACTCGTCATCCAGCCTGATTCAATCGAGAGTCACTGGCAACATCGTGTTTGTGCTGCTGTCGCCGCTGTCCTACCGCGAAATATTTCTGGCCTATGTACTGGCATCGGTAGCGCGCGGATTGGTGGTGGGGATGGGGGTTTACCTGGTGACGCTGGGATTTTTCGAGGTGCCGTTACGCTCGCTTCCGTGGGTACTTCTGTTTACCCTGCTGGGCAGTGCCTTGCTGGGTGCACTGGGTGTTATCGCCGGTATATGGGCGGAAAAATTCGACCAGCTTGCCGTATTCCAGAACTTCATCATTCTGCCACTGACGTTTCTGTCCGGCGTATTCTATTCAATCCACTCGCTGCCACCGTTCTGGCAAAGCCTGTCCCATTTCAATCCGTTTTTCTACATGATCGACGGGT
The DNA here is from genome assembly GCA_919902515.1 of Nitrosomonadaceae bacterium. GTDB lineage: Bacteria > Pseudomonadota > Gammaproteobacteria > Burkholderiales > Nitrosomonadaceae > VFJL01. The sequence goes on from CAKKRD010000064.1 coordinate 6,482, forward strand.
TTCGCTACGGTTTCTTTGGCGTGTCGGATGTTTCACCTTACTTCAGTTTTGCAATTGTGGTGACGTGCTTTCTGGCAGTATCATGGCTGACATTGCAAATGCTGAAAACAGGCTACAAGCTTCGGCATTAATCTTTGCGTTTTTTGCGAATCGGCACAAGGCAGATGTGATTGCGTGTCGAGGAGTATTCACCTAAAAAAGGAAACTGCGGAATGGTTACAGCAGAAAGCATACAGACTCATATCGAAACTGCTTTGCCGTGCGAATTGGTGCAAGTGGAAGGTGATGGGCATCATTTCAATGCCATCATTGTCAGCGCTGAATTCCGGGGGAAAAACATGGTGCAGCAACATCAGCTGGTTTATCGCGCGCTCGGCGACAGGATGAAGCAGGAGATCCACGCACTATCCATGAAGACGCTGACGCCGGAACAATGGGCGGACAGCAACCGGAGTTAGTGCTGGAGCTTTTCAGCCAAGCCAATTGGCCTGGCTGAAATTATTAAGCGAGAGCATCTTATGTAGACGGCGCCAACGCGCCCCGCATCTTCTGCATTGCCTTGACTTCGATCTGGCGGACCCGTTCAGCGGATACGCCCAGCTCGGTTGCGAGATCATGCAGTGTTGCGGTGTCTTTTTCCCGCAGCCAGCGGGCTTCGATAATATGGCGGCTGCGTGCGTCCAGACTGGCCAGCGCTCGTTCCAGCCCCTCGCCGTGCAGGCGATTGGTTTGTTTGGTCTCCAGCAATTGTGAAGGCTCGGAGCCATCGGTGAGATAAGCAATGGGGCTGTATGCCTCATCCTCGTCTTCGGACAGGGGCTCGAGTGAAATATCGCGTCCACTGAAGCGGGTTTCCATTTCCACCACTTCTTCAGGCTTGACGCTCAACTGCTTCGCCATGGCATGGACTTCTTCCGGGCTCATGGTATCCAGCCCTTGCCTCATGCTGCGCAGGCTGAAGAACAGCTTGCGTTGCGCTTTGGTGGTGGCGATTTTTACCAGCCGCCAGTTTCGCAGAACGAATTCATGAATTTCCGCCTTGATCCAGTAGACTGCAAATGATATCAGCCGTACGCCGCGTTCTGGATCATAGTGTTTGACTGCTTTCATCAAACCAATGTTACCTTCCTGAATCAGATCGGCTTGCGGCAGACCATAGCCTCTGTAGCCACGGGCGATGGAGACCACCACGCGCAAGTGTGACAGCACCAGTTGGCGAGCAGCATCGATGTCGTCCTCGTCCCGCAGACAACGCGCCAAGCGAGTTTCTTCTTCCTGGGAAAGAATGGGAAAGCGGTTGACAGACTGGATATAGCTTTCGATGCTACCGCTAGTCGAAGGTATGGCCAAAGCAAAAGTCATCGTATTCTCCTTGGGTCTTTTGGTTTCTTGCTAAAATATTAGCACTCTGTCACTAAGAGTGCCAGTTTTTTAAAAAGTTCCCGGCGAAAGTACTATAACCTTTTGAATTATCTTGGTTCTATTTGCCAAAGATGGCTCGCGACCGACAACCATGCCCCCAGCCAGCCCAGCCAGGTTGAGAATAATAATAGGCTCATACTGTCTTCCGAGGAAAGATGGTGCAGACGGAAGTCGAACGCATAAAGCAGTGCCAGATCGGCCAGCGCGCCATTGATCAAGTAGATCCCTAGAGCGATGATGAGCCATGCCGCGACTCCCCCTGCCATTCCTTGGATTGCACCAAAATAAAGAAAAGGGCGGCGGATGAAGCCGTTGGTTGCGCCGATCAACTTCGATACCTCGATTTCGTCCCGCCTGGTAAGGATTTGTAGACGTATGGTGTTGAAGGTTACCGTCACCAGCGCGAAACTCAGCAATGCAGCAAGCATCAGCACCGCCAACTGCCCCAGGCTCAGCAGCGCATCCAGCCGCCTGGCCCAGGTGGAGTCAAGCTGCACATATTCAGCCTTGGGCCACTTCTGCATTTCGGCACGCAAGGATTCCAGCGCTTCGGGAGTAGTATTCTTGGCGTTGATCACGAAAGCATCGGGTAGCGGGTTTTGCGCAAGGCTATCCACCACATCGGCCAGACTACTGCCCTGCTTGAGTTGCTGTAGGGCACTATCCTTGGGAATGAACTGAAAGCTTGCTACCTGCGGGTGTTGCTTCAAGCGTGATCCGATCTGCGCAGCCTCATCCTGGCCTGCATCCAGCGCCAGGAACAGGCTCAGCTGCGGTGCGCCGGATATGTGCCCGGAAAAGGTTTGCAAGTTTCCCAGCAGCATGTAGCCCCCTGCGGGCAGACTCAGGGCAATGCCAATTACGGCGATGCTGAGCAGACTGGAGAACGGCGTGCGCACGAGTCGTTTCAGTGCCAGGGCAAGAGCGTAGGAGTGATGTGAAAGCCACGCGCTCATGCCGCCAATTTCCCGTGATCAAGTGTCAGAATGCGTTGCTGGGCACCGCCCAGCAATTCCGCGTCATGGGTGGCGATCAGCACAGTCACGCCCACCTGATGAAACGATCTGAACATATCCATGATATCGCGCGCGTAATCGGTGTCGAGGTTGCCGGTCGGTTCATCGGCGATCAGAATGGAGGGGCGATTGACCACTGCACGGGCGATGCATAAGCGTTGCTGCTCGCCACCGGAGAGCGTAATGGGGCGCGCTTTCTCCTTGTCCAGCAGCCCGACCTTGTCGAGCGCGGCACGCACCCGCCCGGCTGCCGCCTTGAGATCAAAACCACTGATTTGCAGCGGCAATAGCACGTTATCGAACACGCTGCGGTCAAACAGAATTTTTTGATCCTGAAAAACCAGACCAAGATTGCGCCGCAGAATGGAAATCGCTGTGCCCTTAAGCGTGCCAATATTCTGACCATTAACGATAATGCTGCCGGAAGTGGGACGTTCGATCGCGGCAATGAGCTTCAACAGCGTGCTCTTGCCCGCGCCGGAATGGCCGGTAATAAAAACCATTTCACCCGTTTCAACGGTGAAGGTAATATTCTTCAACGCATCATAGCTGTTGGGGTAACGCTTGGAGACGTTGCTGAAATTAATCATTCAAAGGAAACCTTGATTGCGGAAGTTTCATTCTAATCCCAGAAAGGAGAACTCAGTCTCTAAAGATGCAGTAAGTCTCCCCTCGCCGCCATGTTATCAAGCACAGGATCTTAGAGCTTACTGGCGGCGGGCACAGGGCCAGCTCCCGGCATCACGCCAAATAGAATACGTAATTATCATTTTGCTCAGCATACCCAATATGTCTTGGGCTGCCTAGACCCACCTGCCGGAAACAGGCTACAATTCAGGCTTTTAAGCAGCCTTGTGTCATGCATGTTTCTCGTGGAATTCCCGTTCAAGCCGAAGCTCCAGTTGCGCTCACCATAGGCAATTTCGATGGCGTGCATCTGGGCCATCAAGCCATGCTTGCGCGGTTGAAAGAAGCCGCTGACCAGCTGGGACTCGTTTCTTGCGTCATGACTTTCGAGCCGCACCCGCGCGAGTTTTTTGCGCCGGACCAGGCGCCCACGCGGCTCACCAGCCTGCGGGAGAAGCTGGAGCTGCTGGCCGAATCGGGCGTGGAGCGAGTGCAGGTATGCCGCTTTAATTTCAATTTCGCAAAAATCAGCGCGGAGGATTTTATTGCCCGCATTCTGCAGCGCGGACTTGGTGTGCGCTGGATACTGGTAGGAGATGATTTTCGCTTCGGCGCCCGCCGCGCCGGCGATTTTGCCATGTTGCAAGCGTGTTCGGCGCGGCATGGTTTTGAAGTGGCGGAAATGCCAAGCTTTACCGTGAACGGCCTGCGAGTTTCGAGTACCGCAGTGCGGGAAGCGTTGGCAAGCAGTGACCTGGATCTTGCCCGCCGCCTGCTGGGGCGGCCTTACAGTATCAGCGGGCGGGTAGTCGATGGCGACAAGCTGGGCAAGAAGATCGGTTTTCCCACCGCCAACATGCAATTGCGGCACAATCGGCCGCCGCTGTCGGGAATTTTTGCGGTAGAAGTACATGGTGCGGCGGAATCATCTTCACAGCTGGCGACGCGCGGTGTAGCCAGCCTAGGGGTGCGGCCCACCGTACATAAAAGCGGCAAACCGGTGCTGGAAGTGCACTTGTTCGATTTCGATCAGGAAATCTATGGCCGCCACTTGCGGATGGATTTTTTGCACAAGCTGCGTGACGAGGAAAAGTATTCCGATCTGGATACACTCACCAGACAGATCGAGCGCGATGTGGAAAATGCAAAGAATTATTTTTTGACTTCATATCCTGTGCAGGAGCACTGCAAGCAGTCTGTCACATAAACCGAACTAATATTTCATGACTGATTATAAAAAAACCCTTAATCTGCCCGACACGCCCTTTCCGATGCGCGGCGATCTTGCCAAGCGCGAGCCGGTCATGCTTAAAGCCTGGCAGGAAAAAAAACTCTATCAGAAGATTCGCGAAGTTTGCCAAGGCCGCCCCAAGTTCGTATTGCACGATGGCCCACCGTATGCCAACGGCGACATTCACATCGGCCACGCAGTCAATAAAATTCTCAAGGACATCATCGTCAAGAGCAAAACCCTGGCGGGTTTTGACGCGCCTTACGTACCCGGTTGGGATTGTCACGGGTTGCCCATCGAATTGCAGGTGGAAAAAAACCACGGCAAGAATATCGAGCCCGCCAAGTTCCGCGAACTGTGCCGCGAATATGCAACAGTACAGGTCGAGCGGCAGAAAGCCGATTTCATTCGCCTGGGTGTGCTGGGTGAGTGGGACAATCCTTACCTGACCATGGACTTCAAAACCGAGGCCGACATCATGCGTGCCTTGGGCGAGATTTATAAAAACGGCTATCTGTACCAAGGCTCCAAGCCGGTGCACTGGTGCGTGGACTGCGGCTCGGCACTGGCGGAAGCGGAAGTCGAGTACGAGGACAAGAATTCACCCGCCATCGACGTGGCGTTCCGGGTGCTGGATAACGTAGTGTTGGCCAAGGCCTTCGGCGTGGCGCACCTCAACGAGCCGGCATTTGCCGTGATCTGGACCACCACGCCATGGACACTGCCGGCTAACCAAGCAGTGTGTGTTAATCCAGACATGAAATATGCTCTGATTAAAACAGCTAAGGGCTGTCTGATTTTAAATGCTGAGCCGGATACCTCGACACAATACATCCGATCAACGCCTGCGGATGGGAGGCCGCATGCTCCTGAAATTGAATTAAAGCCTCTTTATCTAAAAATTCTTGAGAAATATGGTCTTAAGGTCGAGCAGGTGCTTGGTGAGTGCAATGGTGACAAATTAGAGCACATATTTTTACAGCACCCATTCTACGACCGCCAAGTGCCTGTGATCTGCGGTGATCATGTGACTACCGATGCCGGTACCGGGCTGGTGCATACCGCACCGGCACACGGTCTGGAAGACTACGCGGTGGGTATGCGCTATGACCTGCCAGTGGACAACCCGGTGGACGATAACGGCAAATTCTTCGCAAAAATCCCACTAGTCGGCGGCATGAGCGTGTGGGATGCGAACAAGATGGTGATCGAGACACTGGTGGCTAGTGGCAACCTACTGGCCTCAGCTCGCCTGAACCACAGCTACCCCCACTGCTGGCGGCACAAGACGCCGGTGATCTTTCGTGCTACTCACCAATGGTTCATTGGCATGGGCCAGCATGGCAAGGATGGACAGACACTGCGCGGCATCGCCAACGTGGCGGTGGAGCAGACGCAGTTCTTTCCGGCTTGGGGCCACGCCCGTCTGGAAGCCATGATCAAGAACCGCCCCGATTGGTGTGTGTCGCGCCAACGCAATTGGGGTGTGCCCATGCCTTTGTTCGTCCACAAGGAAACCGGCGAGCCACACCCCGACACTTCGGCATTGCTGGAAAAAGTCGCACTACAAGTGGAAGAGCGCGGCATTGAGGCATGGTTCAGCCTGGATATTGCGGCTTTCCCCGAGGTGAACGCGACACAGTACAAAAAAATCACCGATACACTGGATGTATGGTTCGACTCCGGCGTCACGCATTTCTCCGTGCTCAAGCGACGCGATGAGCTAACTTACCCCGCCGACCTCTACCTGGAAGGCTCCGACCAGCATCGCGGCTGGTTCCAGTCGTCTCTGCTGACCGGTTGCGCCATGGATGGACATGCGCCTTACAAGGCACTGCTGACGCATGGCTTCGTGGTCGATGGTTCCGGCCACAAGATGAGCAAGTCCAAAGGCAACGTGATCGCGCCGCAGAAGGTGATGGACACCTACGGTGCTGACATCCTGCGCCTGTGGGCGGCCTCGACGGATTATTCTGGTGAATTGACCATCTCCGACGAAATCCTCAAACGCGTGGTGGAAAGCTATCGCCGCATCCGTAACACCCTGCGTTTTCTGTTGGCGAATACGGCGGATTTTAACGCTGTCAAAGATATGCTGCCGGTGGAGCAGTGGTTGGAAATTGATTGCTACATGCTGGCACTCACCAAAGAACTGCAGGATGATTTGACGCAAAGCTATACACGTTACGAATTCCATCTGGCGATGCACAAGCTGCACAATTTCTGTTCGGAAGATTTGGGTGGGTTCTATCTGGACATTCTCAAGGACCGGCTTTATACCGCTGCTGCCCAAGGCATCCCGCGCCGCTCGGCACAGAGCGCGTTGTACCACATTGCGCATAGCCTGGTGCGGTTGTTTGCACCGATCCTGAGTTTCACTGCTGAAGAAGCCTGGGTGCACCTGACAGGTATTGCGGATGACAGCGTGTTGCTGCATACCTGGCATGAGTTTCCGGAAATTGAGAATCAAGTTGAGTTGTTTACCCGCTGGCACAACTTGCGCGCTATTCGAGCAGGTGTAATGAAGCGCCTGGAGGAGCTACGGTCCGATGGAAAAATCGGTTCTTCTTTACAAGCGGAAGTGGAAATTTATGTTGGCCCTAGCACTTTCCAGATGTTGCAACAAATCGGCGATGATCTTAAATTTGTAATGATTACATCCAAAGCCACACTGCATTCTGATGCGTCATTAAGCCAAGAGTGGAGTGAGCGAGAACGCGATATGAAAAATTCATCTTCGTGGAACACCCTTTCAGAGCAGGAGCAAAGCGCGCTTCGGCTTTCGGATTTTGAAAATATTAGAGTGGAAGCGCATCCTTCTGTACATGCCAAATGCGAGCGCTGCTGGCATTACCGTGCCGATGTCGGCACCGATGCCAATCATCCACACATTTGTGGGCGTTGCGTGAGCAATCTGTATGGTGACGGCGAATCCAGAACCTATGCGTAGGTGGCTGATGATCAGCACGGTAATCGTTGCGCTTGATCTCTTTACAAAACACCTTGTTCAGTCAGCGCTTGCTTACGGCGAGCACATGACCATAACTTCGTTTTTCAATCTGGTGCTGACGTATAACGCCGGGGCGGCGTTCAGCTTCCTGAGTGATGCCTCCGGTTGGCAGCGCTGGTTTTTCAGCGGGATTGCGGCAAGCGCTTCGGTCCTGATCGTTTATCTGCTACGCAAGCATGCGGCGGAGAAGCTGTTCTGCATGTCGCTGAGTCTGGTGTTGGGTGGTGCGCTGGGTAATTTATGGGACCGCATTACTCTGGGCCATGTGGTCGATTTTCTCGATTTTCATATCAGCGGTTACCACTGGCCTGCGTTCAACGTGGCCGATTCCGCTATTTTTGTCGGCGCCATGTTGCTGATAGTAGAAAGCTTCCGGCATAAGAAGGAATAATGGGAAATTATTACTCGGCGTCAGAATCGCGATTCTTGCCCGGTTGCCACAGCACATCTCCCACACCTTGCTGGCGATTCAACACCCGGCATAGCACGAACAGAAAATCCGACAGGCGGTTGAGGTACTGGATGTTGAACGGCGCCACTGTTTCGGTACGGGACAGTCTGACCACGCATCTTTCCGCGCGTCGGCATACGGCACGGGCGACGTGGCAAAGAGCTGCTGCCCGCGTTCCGCCGGGAAGTATGAATTCCTTCAGTGCAGGCAGGGTGGCGTTGTATTGGTCGAGTTGTTGCTCCAGGCGCGTGACTTGTATTTCACTTATGCTGACGCGGCCGGGAATGCTCAGATCGCCGCCCAGATCAAACAAATCATGCTGGATATTTTCCAGTTTACTGCGCATCCCTTCCTCAAGATTCTCTGCCAGCAGAACACCGATGCAGCTGTTGAGTTCGTCCACGCTGCCGATAACCTCGATGCGCACGCTTTCCTTGCCGGATCGCGCACCGTCCCCCAGGCCGGTAGTGCCGTCATCGCCGGTGCGGGTGTAGATCTTTGTCAGGCGGTTAGCCATGTCGTGCGGTGATGGCCGGATTATGCGGCAGCGGGCGCTGGCAGCAACCTTGCTTCACTCATTCTGCTTGGACTTGTCAAGGAGGGGTGGCATGAACAGTGCCGGCAGCGGTTTTTTCTGGTGTCCGTGACGGGAATGGGCAGGCTGTTCCTGCGTTGCGGCGGGTAATGTTGTTGTGCCGGCAGCTGGGCGTGACGAAGGTGTATAAGGTTGGGTGAAGAGCGGATCTTGTGGCGCTCTGGAGCGCCCTGCCTGCCCGTGCGCAGGCCCTTCCGAACGAGGTATGGGGCGCGTTTCATTGCTACGCCCGGAGTGTGACTCAGTGCGTTGTTTCGATTCCGGTTTGGCCTGTTCATGGCGTTTGTGTGCGGGAGCAGCATGCACCGATTCTGCCTTTCGATGCGTTGTTCCCGGCTCAAACCCGGCAGCTATCTCTACCTTGAGTTTGAATTTCAGAAGCTTCTCGATACCTTCAAGCAATTCATTTTCGTCTTCACACACCAGAGAAATCGCGTCTCCTTTGGTGCCGGCGCGCCCGGTGCGCCCGATGCGATGGATGTAGTCTTCTGGTGTAGTGGGCAATTCGAAATTGACCACATGCGGCAAATCCTCGATGTCGAGTCCACGTGCCGCAACGTCGGTGGCCACCAGTGCACGTACCGTGCCTTGTTTGAATTCCGCCAGCGCCTGAGTGCGTTGAGGCTGACTTTTGTCGCCATGGATTGAAGTGGCGGTGATGCCATCCCGCTCCAGTTGCTGAGCCAGGCGGCTGGCACCATGCTTGGTTCGGACAAATACCAATACCTGTTTCAGATCGTGCGATTTGATGAGATGCGCCAGTAGTTCACGTTTGCGGTCGCGTTCGACCGGATGCACTACATGCGTTACCAGTTCGCTAATAGAGTTGCGTCTTGCTACTTCGATTAATATCGGTTGTTTCAGCAGCTTATCCGCGAGTTTCTTGATCTCTTCAGAAAAGGTGGCGGAGAACATCAGGCTCTGGCGCTGTTCCGGCATCAGTGCGAGGATCCGCTTGATGTCGGGCAGAAAACCCATGTCCAGCATGCGGTCGGCTTCATCCAGTACCAGGATTTCCACCTTGGAAAGATTCATGGTTTTCTGTTGCACGTGATCCAGCAGCCGTCCAGGCGTCGCCACCAGGATTTCTACCCCAGCGCGCAAGTCAAAGACTTGGGGATCCATGTTGACGCCACCGTAAACTACTGCGCATCTGAGCGGTAAATATTTTCCGTAAGCCTTGACGCTCTCATATACCTGTGCTGCCAGTTCGCGTGTTGGTACCAGAACCAGCGCACGAATCGGATGTCTGGCAGGCGACACGCTGGTGTTGGCATGAGGTTGCAACCGATGCAGCATAGGCAGGGTAAAACCGGCAGTCTTGCCAGTACCGGTTTGCGCTCCGCCCATGATGTCTTTGCCCTCGAGGATCGGCGGAATTGCCTGTGCCTGGATAGGGGTGGGTTCTGTGTAGCCTTGATCGACGATGGCACGCAGAATTTCAGCCGATAGGCCGAGTTGATCAAACGACATTTGCATTACTCCTAAACCACCTACCAACGATTGTTGGGACCGGTCTAGGCAGGGCAATTATTGTAGGAAATCGCATACAAACAAAAGACACGACTGGTTGCGGCTGTGACCGGACAGTAACGCCAAGCAACCATGGGTAGGCATGATACAGCATTAACCGAGAAAATCATATGCGCCGAATTTCGAGTCTGGCGTTAGGCAACAAGGGGCAAAGCGCTTGGCTGGGGGCAGCATGGCCACAAAACGGACTCGCTCAAAAGCACGGCTATTCGTTTCCTGCTCCCTGACGGATATCCTTGCGTGCTTTTCGTGATTTAAACCAGCCCCTACTTTTTCTCAGAGTGTTTAATACCAGCGGCGCCCCACCGATGGCTACTGCATCGACCAGGCAATACCAAGCGGCAACACCGCTCGGCGGGTTTCCTTGGGATAGCCCCAGAACAGGTTCTATCGTCGCCCATTGCCAAGTCCCGGCTGCTGTACCAATTAATTCCAGCCAGGTGGTAATGAAGAAGGCTGCAAGATAAACCATCGGCGAGCGGCCTTTAAACAGGTAAATCAGGAAAACGCAGAACAGTAAGGCACCAACCTGATCGCCCTGTTCTGGATAGCCGCTGATTCCCCAGAGTGACCACACTCCACATACCACCACCACAAATGCAGCAATTTTTCTGGCATATTTCAAGAAGAAACCAGAACGCGCAAGCGCTACAGCGGTTAAGTAAACCATTCCGTGACCGGGCGGTACATAAGCCGGCACGTTTACAAAGCGGTAGGTATATCCACCCATGTAGATAGATGCAAAGTGCTCGCCAGCCGTGGCGAAAGCAACAGCAATGATAACCTGCGTCCGTACTTCCTTATTTTCACCGAACAGCAATGCAAACAAAAATGTCCAGGCGATAATCCCCATGGTGTTTTGCTGTTCCAGGGTTCCGCTGGCATCGATGACCAAGCTGATTGCTACACAAAGAAATGTAAGTGTCGCTATAAAGTAATCACGTATTCTGTGAGGGTGCGGAATATCAGCATGCGGAAAATTGCGTAGCATTTTCTATCTCTATCTCAATGGATCTGAAATGAGAAATTCGGCCAGGTTGGCGTTCAGCGGCTATGCCAACCGGTTAGGTGTGGCTGCCATTGCGGAATTTCTTGGGGCTGAGCGATCAGGGCAGCGATGCTACTGATTTCTTACCTGAGACATCAGTAGCTATGAGCTCAGCCTCTGGTGCGCTGAGCGGACGATAGTCGTTCAACAAACGGGAACACTTACAGGCAAGACCACTGCCCGGGGTGGGCAGCGGGGACACTGGACAACTGGGGTGCCTCACTCGCCATCGCCCTCATCCT
>CAKKRD010000065.1 GCA_919902515.1 Nitrosomonadaceae bacterium
GCAGCAATCCAGCACGCTCAGCATACCTCAATTTGGCTAATGGATTATTTGGGTTGAAGCGAGATTTTCCGCGCATACCGCTGACTTCAGACCACGCGCTATTCAAACGGCTGGTTGAGTTAGGGCAGCAGTTGATCGAGTTGCACCTGATGCGCCGCCATGCGGCTGCGATTTGCCGTTATCCGGTGGCGGGCAGCAATCGCATGGACAAGGTGGAATTTCGTGAAGGCCGCGTGTATATCAATGCCGAGCAGTATTTCGACGGCGTGCCGCAAGCGGTGTGGGATTATCACATCGGCGGTTATCAGGTCGCCGCGAAATGGTTGAAAGACCGCAAGGGGCGGCTGTTGTCGTTCGATGATTTGCAGCACTACCAGCGCGTCATCGCCGCACTTGCCAAAACCATCTGCCTGCAAGCCCAGATCGATGCAGCGATTCCCGCGTGGCCGATGCAATGACCCAGAAAAACAGTGCAAAAGAGAATGTGGCCAATTCGATGATGACCAACGACGACTGGAGTAAAAGGTGCTGAGAAAAAAGCTGGATAATCCAGTTGCAGAGTATCTGGAAAAAAGTTTCTTGGAACGTTCTTCAGGATTACCCGAAAATTATTTACAGCAGTTTACGGACTCAGTCAATATTTTTTCCAGCCTGTTTCAAGAAATCCAGCATGGTCATTCTTCTTCGTCATTGATACCGATGCGTTCGTTCGGGCGCTTCGGTTCGTGGGTCTTGATATCGCCGCGAATTTTGCGGGCGTAGTCCTCAAGCTGGCGTTTGGCGGCATCGAAGGCATCGCGCAGGGCCACATAAACATCTTCGTGGTGATCGTGGTTGACCACAATCTCGCTGCCCGGCACGCCAATGTCGATGCGCACATTGAACTGTTTGCCCTGATGATGGTGTTTATGCGGCGTCTCAACCACCACCCGGCAGGACATGATGTGGTCGAAAAATTCGTCGAGTTTCTGCGCTTTGTCGCGAATGTGCGCTTCCAGCGCGTCTGAATGTTCCATATCACGGATGGTAATTTGCAATGGGATCTGCATGGCTGCTCCTTGAAATTCGGTCTGACTAGCGGCGGTGCCGCATTTCTTTTTTCCGTTCGTACCCCACCAGCTTGGAGAGATCGAGCATTTCTTCCGCCAGCAGTTCCAATACGTCATCCAAAGTAAGGATACCCACCAGACCACCGTGCTCATCCACGATCGGCAAGCGCCTTACCGTCTTGCTGCGCATATATTGAATAGCCTCGAATGTATCCATGCTGTCTTTTACCGTGAACAGTTCTTGCGCCATGATATCGCCCACGGTGATGACCATTTGATCGAGTTCCGGCGCCATGATTTCCACTACCAGATCACGGTCGGTGACTATCCCCACCGGAACCCGGATGCCGTTGCGATCCTCAACCACTAGCACATCGCCAACATGATGCTGCCGCATCAGCTTGGCCGCTTCCATGACAGTTTGATCACGTTGCATGACAATAACTTCTCGGGTACAAATTTCACCGACAGGCATGATGCCCTCCTTATTTGATCGCGTAATTAAATGCCATGATTAATGGAACATACTTTTGCGCTAATGCGTCCAGCTCACGCGCAACAGATTCTCCTCCGGGTTATAGTGATACTTCAGCTCGCCCTGATAAGCATGATGCAAAGCTTCGCCGATGCCGCGGGCGAGATGAATGTCGGTGGTTGTTACCAGTGTGGCGGCATCTTTTTCTTCCACTGCCATGATGCGTTTGAGCGGATGTTCTGCCCGTGCGCGTTTTTCCTCGTTGTGTACGAGATGCATGATTTCGTCGCGATGGGCGTGGAAGAATTCCCCCTGCAGGGTTACAAAACCGGCAGGATAATGGTCGTGTAGCCGATGACAGGCGGGACAGGTTTCCCGGTGTGCGTCTGCCGGCGCCTGGCGCCACTGCCAGCGCCCTTCATGAAATACCGCGCTGCATTGTGGGCAAACGGTCGGCTCCGGCAGCTTGCCCTTGGCTTTGTAGGCGTCATGCACGCGCTCCTGGAAAATGCCGTCGTGCCGGGGAATTTGGCGGAAGCTGGGGGGGATGCCTTGAGTTCCCATGGTAAGTATCCTTTAATAATAGTTAGCAGAATCTGTCAGGTCAGTCGGTTTTTGCTACATTCCCATCCCGCCCATCTCGCCGGGTAGCATCTGTTGCTTTCTAGGCAATTCCGCGATCGTGACGTCGGCGGTGAGTATCAGGCTGGCTATCGAAGCAGCATTTTGCAAGGCAGAGCGTGTTACCTTGGTGGGGTCGAGGATGCCCATTTCAATGAGATCGCCGTATGCTTCGGTGGCTGCATTGTAGCCGAAGCTGCCCTTGCCCTCCAGCACTTTGGCGAGCACCACTGAGGACTCGCCACCGGCGTTGGCAACAATCTGTCGCAAAGGCTCTTCCAATGCCCGCAGCACGATCTTGATGCCGGCTTCCTGCTCGCTGTTGCCAGCCTTCAGCGTGCTGATCGCCGCTCGCGCGCGCAGCAACGCCACGCCGCCGCCCGGCAGGATGCCTTCTTCAACTGCGGCCCGGGTCGCATGCATCGCGTCTTCGATCCGGGTCTTTTTCTCTTTCATCCCCGTTTCGGTGGCGGCGCCGACCCTGATCACCGCGACACCGCCGCCAAGCTTGGCGGCACGCTCCTGCAGCTTTTCTTTGTCGTAGTCGCTAGTTGCTTCCTCAATCAGCTTGCGAATTTGTTTGATGCGATTCTGAATCTTTGCGGCATCTCCTGCGCCACTGATAAGTGTGGTATTTTCCTTGTCCACTTCAACGCGCCTAGCTTGGCCGAGATCTGCCAGCGTGATCTTCTCCAGGGTTAGCCCGGTCTCCTCGCTGACTACTGTGCCACCGGTGAGGATGGCGATGTCTTCCAGCATGGCCTTGCGCCGGTCGCCAAAACCAGGTGCCTTGACGGCAGCAGCTTTCAGAATGCCACGGATGTTGTTGACCACCAGGGTCGCCAGTGCCTCGCCCTCAACCTCCTCCGCGATAACGAGCAACGGCTGCCCGGACTTGGCGACCTGCTCCAGCAGCGGCAGCAACTCCTGCACATTGCTGATCTTTTTGTCATACAGGAGAATGTAGGGTTCATCCAGTGCGACGATCTGCTTATCCGGGTTGTTGATGAAATAAGGGGACAGGTAGCCACGGTCAAACTGCATTCCTTCCACCACTTCCAACTCGTTTTGCAGACCCCTGCCATCTTCGATCGTGATCACGCCTTCCTTGCCGACTTTTTCCATCGCCTCAGCGATGATCTCGCCGACAGCAGCGTCGGCGTTGGCAGAAATGGCGCCGACCTGGGAAATTTCTTTACTGGTGGTGCAGGGTCTGGAAACTTTCTTGAGCTCTTCAATGATCGCGGCAACCGCCAGATCGATGCCACGCTTCAAATCCATCGGGTTCATTCCGGCCGCGACGAACTTCATCCCTTCACGCACGATTGCCTGTGCCAGGATGGTCGCGGTGGTGGTGCCATCCCCCGCCACGTCGGAGGTCTTGCTGGCGACCTCCCGCGCCATTTGCGCGCCCATGTTCTCGAACTTGTCTTCAAGCTCGATCTCCTTCGCCACAATGACACCAGAGTTGGCGACCAGAGGCGGGCCATAGGCACGCTCCAGAATAACGTTGCGGCCGCGCGGGCCGAGAGTCACCTTGACCGCATCCGCCAGAATGTTCACGCCAGCGACGATCCTGGCACGGGCAGCGTCATGAAACAGGACCTGTTTTGCCGGCAAAAAAACCTCCAGAACAAATGTGGTGCGGCCCTGGTCAGGCTTGCACCACGGCCTGAATGCCGGCTTCCCGCACGGGGATAGCCCGCGTTATTTAATCTCCAGCTGCTTGGTGGTGCTCCCGTTTTTCTTCGGCAGCGTCAGCTCCAGTATGCCGTTCTCATACTTGGCCTGGGCTTGGGTCTCATCCACCGCGCTATCCAGCGTAAAGCTGCGGTAGCTCGAGCCTTGGCGGCACTCGCGAAAAATGACTCTTTCGCCTTCCTTTTCCTCTTTTTCCTGTTTGCTCTCAGCACTGATGGAAACCCGGTTGCCATCCACTTGCACCTTGACGTCTTCTTTCTTTAGCCCAGGGATTTGTGCGCGCACGGTATAGGCATTGTCGTTTTCGGTTAAATCAATCTTGATCCGGGGGGCAGTTTCCATATCCATGGAAAATGGACGCATGCCGAAACCCCTGAACCAGTCATCCACATCGGCGAATGGGTCGAAGCGAACGATATCGCCGCACCGAGGGCAAGGGGAACGCTGAATGATATTTGCCATGATATTGCTCCTGTATGAAAAGTAAAAAAATTTCCTTAACTACCAGTATTGCACGCAATTGCAGCCAAGCTGGTAATTGCCCAACTGCATGAGGTGTGCGCCCATCTCTGCTTGCTTGCTATTGCAGACTTACTCTTACCCGGCAACGGTTACTTAACCTGCCTCGCTCATGTCATGCAACTCGCACCTCAACAACATGCGATTGCCATGGGACTCATCGGTTATGTTGATTTCGACGGGGAAGGTCGTTCCGTCTTTGCGCCGGGCGACCGACTCGAACCGCGATTCCTGGCTGCGCAGGTGCAATTCGACCATGGTCATGAACTTGTCAGGATCAGTCAGCACGTCAAGATCCGCCATGGCATGCGCAACCAGTTCTTCTCTGGCATAGCCAAGATTGCTGCAGCAACGCTCGTCTGCATAGGCCACTCGCCCATTCCCGTCCAGATAGAACAGAGGATCGCGCTTGCTACCGGCGGATGCTTTGAAATGGCCTGATTTTCTCATAGTGGTTACTCCGCAGGTTCTACACGTATTGGTTTTCCCAACTCTTCCGGTTACATTTGCAACAACCCCAAGTAATACTTCCCAGACCGTCACCTCACTCAACCAATTGCTGACAGCCTGTGCGTCAAATTTCAGTGATACACCGCAGCGTCTATCTCGGCTTCAGCCTCCAGCCAATCCAGCATTGGATCGCTGCCATCGAAACTGCGCCGCTCGGCACGGTAATAAGCGGCGATAGCGATCATCTCTTGACGATTCTCCCCATTTCCCGTGCCGCGTGCCTGACTGGCCGGCACGCTGTTGCTGGCCGGTCTCGCAGCGATTTTCCCGGTTGCTGCCGCAGGCTTGCTCTTGCCCGTGCTCTCGGACGCTCTGACATCAGTTTTATTGGTTGCTACGGCAGGCGCACTCTTAGTCTTAGCTGGGTTTGTGACCGGCTTGGCAGCAACTTTTTTGATTGCCACGGCAGGCTTGCTCTTCTCTGTTAGGCCAGGTTTACTTGACTTAAGCATTTCTACCTCCTGAATATAGGGAATGAAGCAGTCGTACAGCATATCTGCCAATTGTTGCAATTTCATTTCTGGAGCAGGCTGGCAGCAGCATCCTGGCAACCAAAACCTGATAGCACGCAGTTACCCTTGTACCCGCATGGGACTTACGTAGAAGTTCCCTAATTTATTTATTACAGAATAAGGTGCGAGCCGTGACAAGTGAATAAGCAAGCGGCCTATTCACTTGTAGGAAAAACCCTTAAAAATGGAGGTGCTGAAAGTTGTACCGGTAGCACTGTGCGGGATCGACGGTATCTGGCAGAATCAGCTGCATCCTGCCCGCGCCAGTTCCCCGCTACAGCAACCCATCCCGTGATACGCCATCATGCTTCAACATCTTGCGTAATATTTGCAGTGCTTCCAACTGAATCTGGCGCACCCGTTCGCGGGTAAGCTCAAGACCCTCAGCCAGTTGTTCGAGCGTTTGAGTTTCGTAACCGTTGAGACCGTAGCGCTGCTCGATTACGCAGCGCTGCCTGTCGCTTAAGCGGTTTAGCCATGCCTGTACCTGATGCTGCATTTCAGATTGCTCCAGCATCAGGTCAGGGGTAGGGGTGTGATCATCCACGATGCCATCGCCGATGGACAGCAGCGGGTCGATGTCGAGCGGCGCATCCAATGAAATCGCGCCATTGTTCAGCGACAGCACCCAGCGCACTTCTTCCACCGGGCGTCCCAGCAGATACGCCACATCTTCCGCTTTGGGCTCTCTGCCAAGATGCGCCTCCAGGTGGCGAAATGCCCGCAGAACGCTATTCAAATCCTTGATGACATGCACCGGCAGACGGATGGTGCGTGACTGATTCATGATGGCACGCTCGATGTTCTGGCGGATCCACCAGGTGGCATAAGTGGAGAAACGGAATCCGCGCTCCGGATCAAATTTGTCCAGCGCATGCATCATCCCCATGTTGCCTTCTTCGATCAGATCCAATAAGGCAACGCCATGGTTGGGGTTAGTGTAGCGTTTGGCGATATTCACCACCAGCCGCAGATTGCACTCGATCATTTTCTGCCGGGCAGCGAAATCTCCCTGCCTGACCCGCCGCGCCAGCGCCGCCTCCTCCTGCGCGCTCAACAGCGCGTTAAGGCCGATCTCTTTGAAATAGATCTGGGTGACGTCGGTCTGCTGGGCCTCAGCGAAGACCGCGGCCTCGGCTCTGGCTGGCGCGGCTTCAGGTTCTTCCGCAGATGCATCATCCACTCGCGATGGCCAATATGTCTCGCCACTGATGGGCGCGGCTTCGCATTCTTCACTGATCGTATTGTCCATCTGCTCTGCCCCTGTTTGTCTATGACAGACGCACAATAGAGCAGCCGCCGTGACAATGGGATAAGCAAATGGCCTATTCCAGACTAAGGATAATTCTTATAATTATGACTTTTACGTAATGCTGATGGGATCGGCAATAAATACTATGCGGCAGGGATAGAATCGGTCGCAGCAGATACTAGGGAACCGCAGCGTGCGGGAGACGCAACGGCGTGTGCCGACTGCGGGAAGTTATACCTGGATAACGTTACACAGTATCGCCAGGCGAACCAGTTGGGCTGCATTCTCCAATTTCAGCTTGCGCATGATGTTGGTATGGTGCACACCGACCGTCTTGGGGCTGATGGAAAGCAGGGTGGCAATTTGTACTACTGAGTTTCCTTCCGCCAGCAGTCTGAATAACTGGAACTCACGCTTGGAAAGAACACTCAGGGGGTCTGCCGGGATATCGTGGAGGGTCATGTCGGCAACCATGCCCGAGACCAGTTCCGGGTCGACATACAATCGCCCCCGCTTTACCTGACGGACCGCATCAATCATTTGCCCCGGGCTGCCCTGCTTGGTGAGGTAGCCGGTTGCACCCATCTGCAGTGCACGCTGGATCATGGTTTCATTGCTGTACATGCTGAATACCAGAATGCGCGCGTCCGGGTCGCGCGCCCTGATACGGCGCAGAGTTTCCAGGCCGCCGGTACCTGCCATGTTGAGGTCGAGAACCACCACATCGGGTTTGCACTCGCGGTAAAGAGCGTAGCCGGTTTCACCATCCTCGGCTTCCGCCACCACGCGAATGTCCGTGGTGCTTTCGAACAGGCGGCGGTAACCGGCGCGCACCACCGGGTGATCATCCACCAGCAGCACGGTGATGGGGCTAGATGTCGTGCTTAAGGTCATCTTTCCTCCTGTTCTCCGGCTGCCCCGGCTGCTTAAGCGGCAATCTGACGTCGATATGTGTGCCATGACCCAGCGCGCTGCGCGAAGTAAGTTCGCCGCCCGCCGCGATCGCCCGCTCACGCATTCCCAACAGTCCCAATCCGCCTGATTGCTGGTCGGGATTGTAGCCTCTGCCGTTATCCTCCACACTCAGCAACAAGGTATCGATCGCGGCAGTCTCGTCCCGCTTACGGCTCAGCCGCACCTGCGCCCGGGAAGCGTGGGCATGACTGGAGATATTGTTGAGCGCTTCCTGCACAATGCGGTATACGGTGATGTTAACCGTCTCGCCGAGGCCCTCAAACTCGCCTTCCAGCACCAGTTCGCAACGGGTCTCGGGATGGTGCGAACACCACTGCTTCTTCAGCTCGCGCAGGCTATCTGCCAGCCCCAGCATATCCAGCAGCGCGGGACGTAATTGATGCAGCAGGTCATGAACCGCATCATGCATTTTACCGACGCTGTCGCTGATAGCCTGGGCGCCGGTATAGATGGCGGAGTCTTGGCTGACGCTGTTGGCAATCGCCTTGGCTTCGGCAAAAATGGCAGTCAGCCACTGTCCCAGTTCGTCATGCAACTCGCGTGCAAGATGGCGGCGTTCCTCTTCCTGCACCTTGAACAGGCTTTGCGTCAACAGCCGGTTCTCGCGCAACAACTCAAGATTGTGGCGCGCCGCATCTTTGAGCTGGCTGATGTCGATCATCACCGTGCCCCCAGCCTCTCCGCCACTCACGGCGGAAGATTCCAAGCGGACGAAGCAGGGCTCCTTGCCACGGACTTTAATTCTCAACCTAGTAACAATATTGCCGGAGGTGTGGAAAATATCGTGCAGATGCTGCAGAAATGCGTGGATATCACCTTCGGCCACATGCGTTATAAAAGGCTGGCCGACAAGGTAGGCACGCTCTATCCCCAGCATGGTGGAACCGGTCAGGTTGATTTCCAGCACACGTCCGGCTTTGTCCAGGGTAAAGTAACCCACCGGAGCATAGTCATACAGAGCGGCGTAACGATCGCGGGTTTCCTCCAATTTCTGCTGCGCTTCCCTGAGTTCACGGTTCTGCATTTCTAACTCTACCTGGTGATTTTGCAGCTCATGTGTCAACTGTTGAGTGACATTACACCTTGATCCAGTCTTGAGCAAAACTTTCTCGCACTCAACCTGCAGTTTATCCAGCAGTTGACTATCGTCAAACTCCGAGCTTTCCTCAATCGACGCAGATTCGTTTACCGGCTCCGTTTTGCTAAAGCGTCCGGCAACATCAAGCTGTTTGTTTTTTGCTTCGTCGGTAGAATCAGTGGGTAATTGTAGCTGGTTTTTCAACTTGG